>JAADIG010000005.1 GCA_013151445.1 Actinomycetota bacterium | reverse complement strand
TCAACGACCGTGTCATCATCGCCGGGGTTCCACCCGAGCAGCGCCAGGTAGTTCACGACAGCGGTGGGGAGATACCCAGCGTCGCGATACGTCGCAAGCGCCGTATGACCGTGGCGCTTGGAGAGTTTCTTGCCATCGGGTCCCATCAGCAACGGTAGGTGCGCATACGTTGGTAGCTCGGCTCCCATTGCCTGGGTCAACAAGATGTGTTTCGGGGTGGAAGACAACAAGTCCTCGCCCCGGATGACATGGGTAATGGCAAAATCGACATCATCGACGGTGCTTGCGAGGTGATATGTCGGTGTGCCGTTCGATCGTAGAATCACGAAATCGTCCACCTGTTTGTGGTCGAAGCGGACCTCGTCCCGCACCACATCCTCGAACACGGTTTCGCCTGGTCGCGGGACCGCAAACCTCACCGTCGCCGTCTCCCCATTGGCAAGGCGTTCCTGAGCTTCGGCTGGCGAGACCTTGTAACGACCGTCGTACGCCGGCGACGTTCCCTCCCGTCGAGCCTCGTTGCGGAAGCTGCTCGGGTGTCGCAAACGAGTAATACGCCTTGCCCCGCTCCACGAGTCCGGCAACAACATCCTGATAACGCGACAGGCGCTCGGACTGACGATACGTCCCATGGGGGCCGCCGACCACGATCCCCTCGTCCCAGTCAAGACCGAGCCAGCGCATCGCTGCGATGATGTCGTCTGCGAACTCCTGGGTCGATCGTTCCGTGTCGGTGTCGTCGCTGCGCAGAATGAACACGCCGTTGTGGTGGCGAGCAAACAGATAGTTGTAGAGGGCCGCCCGGGCAGTTCCAACATGGAGATAGCCGGTGGGTGACGGCGCAATCCTGACACGAACCGTCATGAGCTCACCGTGTTCGTGAGCACACCAATACCCTCGATCTGTACCTCGATCTTGTCCCCGGGGTTCACCGAGCCAACCCCCTCGGGTGTGCCAGTGAGAATCACGTCGCCGGGCAACAGGGTCATGATGTTGGAGATGTACGACACGAGATGACCGACGCCGAACACCATGTCGGCGGTGGATCCGGACTGGCGGATCTCCCCGTTGACCCGTGAGATGATCGACAACCCTTCCTGTGGGTCGATGTCCGTATCGATCGCAGGTCCCAGCGGGCAAAATGTGTCGAAACCCTTGGCGCGGGTCCACTGACCGTCGGTGCGCTGATGGTCGCGGGCCGTAATGTCGTTTGCGGCGGTGTATCCCATGATGTGCGGGCCGACATCCTCGATGTCGACGTTGCGAGTAACCGTACCGATAACGACCGCCAATTCGGCTTCGTAGCTCAACTCGTTCGATGATGCCGGATACCGGATCTGCTGCATCGGGCCGATCACCGTGGTCGGTGGTTTCAGGAACAGCAACGGTTGCTCGGGGACCTCGTTGCCCATCTCTTCGGCGTGGCCGACATAGTTGCGACCGACACACACGATCTTGGTCGGGATCACCGGAGCGAGAAGACGGGCCGCTTCCCAATCTACGACCGTTTCCGTTGGTTCCCATGCAACAAACGGGGAACCTCGATAGAGGCGGATCCCCTCGGGCTCAACGCCGCCGTAGGTGATGTCGTCGGTCTTGGTGTCGACGCGAACAATCTTCATGCAAAAAACTCCGTACTGGTCACGTTGTTAATTCGGTAGGAACCGCTCGCCGGTTTGCATCCGTGCTGTGATCTGCGCCGGCGTCTCCAACAAGACGGGCTCCGGAATCGCATCAACCAAAGCCCGCGCCCGTGCGTTGTTATGCGAGACGTTGGCGAACGCTGCTTTGCGGACCTCGGCCATTGCGCCGGTGTCATCAGCTCGAAAACCGGCAATCGTGAGCGCCACCTCGACATCTTCGAGCGTCGGGCCACGCATGTACCGCGAAGCCCGTGCCCCTGCAATGAGAGCAAGGGCGTACTCAACGTTGTGACGATTCTCGTCATCGGCGATCGCGAAATCTGCGTTATCAATCAACTTGAGCACGTAGCCGGTGTCGGGACCGGGGCGGCCGAACCCGGGACCTGTCGGCATCTGTTCCGGGGTGGTGATATCGCCGGGACGTGTCGGAGTCCACCTGCGCGATACCCCTACCTTGGTGGTCGGACGCGGAAGATCGGAGAGTTCCAATTCAATATTCGGCTGCTGTCCCATCGTGATTACTCGCCTCTCGTCAACGTGGTAGCCCCATGGTACCCGGTACTCCCGGGGTCAAACGTACTCGCGCCACTCGTCGTGATCGGGCGTTTCGCCCTTAACAATTGCCATATAGCGTTCCTGCACAAACCGTGTAATCGGACCCGGTTTCCCGGTACCGATCTCACGGTCATCTACCTCGCGGACGGGTGTCACCTCGGCTGCGGTACCGGTGAGGAACAACTCATCGGCGAAGTACACGTCGGACCGGGTGATCACACGCTCGGAGACGTCGTACCCGCCGTCACGGAGGATGGCCATCACGGAGTCGCGGGTGATCCCGGCGAGGATCCCCGAGGCAACCGGCGGAGTATGCACAACACCATTCGACACAAGGAAGAGGTTCTCACCCGACCCCTCCGACACCATGCCATCGTTGTTGAGCAACAGCGCCTCGTCGTATCCGGCGCGCAACGCTTCCTGTTTTGCCAGCACTGAGTTCAGATAACCACCGGTCCCCTTGGCGTTTGGCATGAACGAGTTCTGGTCGATGCGCCGCCACGAGGACACCTTCACCCGGATCCCGTTGCGGACACCCTCGTCACCGAGGTACGTCCCCCACGGCCAGCAAGCAATCACCAGCATCGGGTCGGCCGCCTGCGGGTTGAGCCCCATGGACCCGCCACCGAAGAACGCCAGGGGACGGATATATCCGGCGGTCAGGCCGTTCTCGCGTACAACGAGCTTCACCGCATCGACGAGTTCCTGGGTTGAATAGTTCACCGGAATCCAATACGCCTTGGAGCCCTTGCGGAGACGTTCCATGTGGTCAGTGAGCCGAAATACCTCGGTACCCTTCGGTGTCTCGTATGCACGGATCCCCTCAAAAACACCCGTCCCGTAGTGGAGACCGTGGGTGAGGAAGTGGAAGTTTGCGTCCTCCCACGGTGTCATTTCGCCGTTGATCCAGATCAGTTCAGTGGGTTCCATCGGTTACTCCTGCGTTGTGTCAATCAAACGAGACCCGTGCCATTCAAGGATGAACTCAAATCGTTCCAGCCGATGTTTCGGTGACCCTCCGCGAGAGAGCTCATGGCTCTCGGGCGATGGGAACCGCACGAGTTCGGTCTCACAGCCGGTGGATTTCAATGCCGTGAAGAACTGCTCACCTTGTTCGATCGGGCAGCGAAAATCCGTCTCTGAGTGTAGAACCAGAGTGGGGGTCGTCACCAGGTGGGCCATCGACAGCGGACCCGCATCCCACATCTTCTGGATATCTGTCGCATTGGATAGTCCGGTAAACATGCGTGGGAACCAGGGACCAATGTCCGACGTCCCATAGAACGAAATCCAGTTGTAGAGGCCACGTTCAGCAACCGCCGACTTGAACCGCTGATCGTGGGCAACAACGAACGCAGTCGCCCAGCCGCCGTAGGAGCCACCCATCACACCCATACGGCCCTTATCGAGTCGCGGAAAAACCTCCGCGGCGACATCAACGGCGGCGAGGATGTCGCGCAGATCGGGCGGCATCTCCTCGTGCCACCGGCCGATAACGGCACGAACGTGGTCGTTGCCATACCCACTCGACCCCCGTGGGTTCGTAGCAACTACCCCGTATCCGGCACCGGCGTACACCTGGAACTCGTCCGAGAATCCATAGCCGTACTGGGTCGCGGGGCCGCCATGAATGTTGTAGAGAAGCGGCACCTTCCCATCTCCAGAGGGCAGATACGCCCACCCCGCAATGCGCACACCGTCATGGTCGATAGTGAACTCCTGGGGCTCGACCAGGTCCGCCTCATCCTTGAACTCGGCATTGAGATCCGTGAGCCGCGACTCAACGCCGTCCCGCAGCAAAAATAAATCACCCGGATCGGTCGGGGATGTGGCGACGAAGGCAATCACGGAGCCATCGGCATTCGGAGAGAAACCACCAACCCATCGATCACCACCGATCACTGTCGTCCACGAGTCGCCACCAAGGGATACGACGTGGATGCGGCCCTCGAATTCCAGCGTACTCAGAATCGCACCGTCGTCGAGGAAGAAGGGGCCGCGGGGCTGACCGGGCGGCGTTGCGGAAAGGTTGTAGTCAATGGCGGTGACCTGCTCCGCGCCGGCACTGGTGAACCGAAAGAGAGCGAACACGGCTGGGTACGCCCAAATGTCGTCGCTCCCGACGGCGTAAATCGCACCGTCCGGACCGTACGTTGGGTTCCCCCACGACCCGGGACCGGTCACCGAGGACGGTTCGCCTCCCCCGAGCGGCACCGTGAACAGTTGAGCACCCGGCAGGACACCGGCTCGATCAAAACTGTCAGATTGGTACGCGACGATTAAGCCATCCGGGTCGACGCCGACACCCCACTCGTTGGAGTCCCCGGGCGTGAGACACACGGGCTCCGTGGCGTCGAGTGGCAGTCGCCATACATGGGTCCTCTTGTCATAGGTATATCCCTGATTGTCGCCTCGAAAGTTCGCTGTCGTGATGCGGCGCGGACGGCGCTCCCGTTCTTCATTGTCGAGACCCTTGGACTCGTCAACCCACTCTGACGCAACGACGACAAGACCCGATCCGTCTGGTAGCCAGGCTATCTCGCGCACCCCGAGTTCGAAGTCGGACACCACGGTCGCCTCGCCCCCGGAGGCAGGCATGACAGCTACCTGCGGAGTCGCGTCGTCGCGGTCGGGTTTGCGGATGAAGGCAAGGCGGTCTCCGGACGGTGACCATCGCGGCGACGTGTCTGATGGACCGGACGTGAACGGTGCCGCGGACGAGCCGTCCCAGTGCCAGACTTGGCGCACATACCTGTCGTCATCAAGATCCATCTGGGTAACCACGAAAGCGACCCGGCCGCTGACGGGATGGAGTTGAGGGTCCGACGGGGCCTTGAAGTCACCAAGCTGTTCAGGTCTCACGGTCGGTCTGCTCCTTCGTTAGGCACCCGCAACGATAACCAGTGATCCACGGGGCACCGCCAGTGCTGTAGCCTCGCTTCATGCAGAGATTCATCGCATCCGGATTCGGTGTCGGTCTGATCCCCAAGAAACTCTGGGGATCAGACAACGGTGCTGGCACTTTTGGGGCCGCGCTGGCAGCAATCGTTGCATGGTTCGTCTGGCCGCTGGGCATTGTTGCCCAGTTCGCCGTGCTCGTCATAGCCATCGGACTGTCCCTGTGGTCTCCGCGACCGTTCTCCGCCGGACACGCCGACCCGGGATGGATCGTCATCGATGAGATCGCGGGCACGTTGATCGCACTCGTCGGTTTAACCGCTGGCGGGATCCCGTGGTTCGTTGCACTGGTCGTCGCACGTCTCGCTGACATCTTCAAGGTGCTACCAGGCGTACGTAGGGCAGAAGCGCTCCCTGGTGCCATCGGCATCACGATGGATGATCTCCTCGCGGGACTCTACGGCCTCGCTGTCGGCTGGGCGCTTGTCGCGATCCTGTAGTCGCCTCAGTCAAACTCGAAGTAATGAACCGCAAGTATCCCATCAAGGCGTTCGATACCGGCGAGTTGGTCCTCGGTGATCCGGCCGTCGACGCGGACTCCCATCATTGCCGCCTCATCGCCGCTGCGGCCCACAACCATGTCGGAAATGTTGATGTCGTTCTCCCCAAGGTACCCACCCAGACGACCGATGACTCCAGGCGTATCGTCGTTGCGCACGATGAGGGTGTTACCGCCAAGGCGTACCTCGATGAAGTACCCATCTACCTCCGTGAGAACCGGACCCTTGTGGGCGGTTGCGGTGCCCGCAACAACCCGGTCGACCCCGTCGACGGTGCCGGTGATGCGAATGCTCGACTGATATGCATCCGTCGACGCACGCGCCATCTCATGGACCACGATGCCACGCGAGGATGCAATCGACTGAGCGTTGACGTACGTGACAGGCCGGTCGGTCACAGACGAGAGCGCACCCTTCAACGCTGCCAGGACGAGCGGCTTCACAGAGAATTCACTGATCGCCCCCTCCGCGATCACCGTGAAGTCCTGTGGTACGCCGTTGGCGAGACCAACAAACACTCGGCCGAGTTGGACCGCAACGGGAAGGAACTCTGACAGCTCCGGCGGGACATTCGGCCCCAGGTCAAGGTTCACACCGGTGAGAACTAGCTCCCCGCGCAATGTCGCTGCGATCGATTCCGCGACCGCAATACCTGCCTTGTCCTGCGCCTCAGAGGTTGAAGCACCCAGGTGTGGGGTCATAACAATCGAAGGTGCATCGAAGAGCGGCGATGACGTCATCGGCTCGGTGGCATACACATCAATCGCCGCCCCACCCAACTCCCCCGACCGCAGAGCAGCCGCCAGATCCGCCTCGACAACAATGCCGCCCCGGGCAACATTGATCACCCGGGCGGAACTCTTCATCTTCTTAAAGGCCTCGGCATCGAGCATGGCTTCGGTGTGTCGGTTACGGGGAAGGTGAACGGTCAAGAAATCGGCGGCCGCGAGCACCTCATCAAGATCCAATAGATCGACACCCACGCGACGGGCACGGTCGTCCGACACAAACGGGTCGTACGCAATCACCTTCATACCAAAGGCCTTCGCACGCTCGGATACGAGTGTGCCGATCTTGCCGAGGCCCAGGACGCCGAGCACCTTACCGTGGATCTCGACACCGCCGAGTTGCGAGCGCTTCCATTCGCCGCCGCGCAACGACGTATCGGCCTCGGGTATCCTCCGGGCTAGAGCAAGGATTAGGGCCATCGTGTGCTCGGCGGCACTGATAACGTTGGCATGCGGTGCGTTCACCACGAGGACACCTGCTGCCGTCGCGGCATCAAGGTCAATGTTGTCCACACCGATACCGGCGCGGCCGATCACATCCAGTTTGGGGGCAGCAGCGATCATTTCGGCGTCGACTTGCGTTGCGGATCGCACAAGTAGACCCCGAGCGTCAGCGAGTCGACGAAATAGATCCGGTCGGTCCAGGCCGACTGCTAGATCAACTTCGCAGTGCTCCAGCAACGCCGCGATACCGGCATCGGCAATTTCCTCAGCGACAACGACCTTGGGCTTCACGCTTCCATCCTGATCTCGCAAGGCGCCATCATTGCACCCCCTGCCCGCGCACCGAAATCGAAGGGGGGCAAGGTAGCGCCAGGGTCAACATGCCCTTGCATCTCGGGGCTAAATCCGTACTCTGTAGGTGTAGGCAACGATAGGAAGTGTCATGACAACAACGCATTGGCCACCGCAACATATTCTCGTTGGGATTGATGGCTCCGACCAGGCGACCCGTGCCGCCAAAACGGCAGCCGATATGGCACGCACAAATGGTGCCAGGTTGACAATTATGACTGTGGTCCGCCCACCCGAGGGATGGTGGGGCATCGTCGGGACTCCCCCGACGGCGACGGCAATGGCCCGCATGCTCGAGTCCGCCCAGCGCGATGTTCTCGACGCGATCGAAAAGAACGTTGACCTAACCGACGTGACCTACGAGCTGGTGGAGGAAATCGGGGACCCGGCGGCTGTCTTGAGTAACTACACCCTGAACAACGACGTGGACCTCGTCATCCTGGGCCGCCAGGGAGCTGGCCTCCTCGAACGGATCATGATCGGGTCGGTAGCGAACCGCGTCTCGCATAAGGCACCGAGTCCGGTGATGCTGGTCCCCTAGCGCTGAGTCTGAATC
The DNA here is from genome assembly GCA_013151445.1 of Actinomycetota bacterium. Taxonomy (GTDB): domain Bacteria; phylum Actinomycetota; class Acidimicrobiia; order Spongiisociales; family UBA5794; genus BMS3BBIN02. The sequence goes on along the minus strand of JAADIG010000005.1, from coordinate 107,717 downwards.
ACAACCTGGCGACCGAACAGAGCATCGTTCATGGAACGGATCGCACTTTCTCCCTGAGGAGAACCGAGCCACGAAACGAAGTCGGCGACACTGGTGCCTGACTCATACCAGACACCGACGTAGGTATTCGGATAGGCATCAGCGTCGGCAAGCTCCACAGTCCGGAGCCGGGCGGCAAGCGGGGACCCTTCCAATGTGCCCTCTTCGACCCAGATGAACGCGTCGCGATCAACCGCCACCTGGAGAGTGAATCCCATACCCTGCCCGGTGGTTGTTAACCACGGCGACCCCGTTGGGTCGATCCCGGACTCCGCCCACACCTTCGACTCCGACTCGTACGTACCGGACCCGTCGGCCCTGGTGACGAACGTGTCACCCCGTGAGGCGATCTTTGCAAACGCCTCAGGTGCGCTCAAACCATCTAGTAGACCCGCCTTGTCGGGTGGCCCGACGAGGATGAACCGTGACTCGAACAGCGTTGCGAATTGTGCTTGGGGGTTCTGTCGGAGGAATTCGGCGAGTCGGTCGGGTGCGTGGACAATGGCCAGGTCGGCGGCACCCTGGTCGAGCAGGGTGAGCGCCTCGGCAGATGTTGCAGCAATGACGCTCAGCGAATCAGAGAACTGAGACTCGGCGACGAGATACTCGACGACCCCGTTGTCGACAACCGTTGTGCCAGCCGCTATCACCGCCGTATTGGCAGCTTGCGGCCCTCCGCAGCTAGCAAGGATCAGCGGCACAAGCGCCAGGACGATACGAGTCCTCACGCCCTCTCCACCGCCCTCACCGCAGTCGCTTTTACACTCACGAACACTGCGGTCCCCTGTTCGACCTCGAGTGCATCCTGAGCGGCGGGGGTGATGACGGCAATCACCGGGACGCCAACATTGACTGTGAGCTGAACCAGAGAACCGAGCCGGACGATCGAGTCGACCGTCCCACCCCAGTGGTTCTGGGCCGATGTCGTTGCATCATCTAAGGAAACGAGCACAGTTTCGGCGCCAAACATCACCGCGACCCTGTCGCCGAGGTCGAGGGAATCCGAGCGTCGTGCGGAAATGGATACCGGGCCACAAGCCACCGTGCACATCGCATCGGTAACATCGCTTATTGCACCGACAAGCACGTTCTCTACCCCTATCACCCTGGCAATGTCCTCGGATGCGGGTGCGTGCATGACCTCAGCAACGGGTCCTTGCTGGAGGACGACACCGTCAACAAGCACCGCCACTTCGGTGGCGAGCATCGCAACAACGTCCCTGTCGTGCGCAACCACGACCGCGACGCGTCCCTCAGCGGCCTCGGCGATGCTGCGTATGACCAGACCGCGGTCGACGCGATCAATGGGGGCGAGTGGCTCGTCGAGAAGCAGGACCTTTGCGTTCGATGCGAGCACGCGGGCGAGGTTCACACGTTTCTGCTCCCCTCCCGAGAGGCTTCGTCCCCGCCTGTCGAGGGTGTCCGCAACGCCGAGCTGTCGTGCCCATTCCTCAGCGCGAGCCCTCTCCATTCGACCAAGACCGATAGTGAGTGTCCGATGAGCAGGGCCGCGCAACATCCAGGTGTGCTGGGGCAGGTAAGCGACGTCCGTGCGGGTCGCAAACTCGTGGCGCAACAACGTCGACTTTCCGGCCCCGTTCGGGCCGAACACCACCAACCGACCCAGTGGTGGGACCGGAAGATCTGCCGGGATCGGTGCACTGTGTCCTCTAACCATCGCGCTCCCCCTTGACCTGGAGCCAGGTGAGTGTGGCGTTCGTGATGAGCGCGACCAGTAGTAGCACCGCACCGAGAGCAAGGGCGGCACCAAACCGGGCTTGGCGAGTCTCCTGGACAATCGCGGTCGTAAGCACCCGTGTCTCACCGGCAATGTTCCCGCCAACCAGGAGTACGGCCCCAACTTCTGCGATGACCCGACCGAATCCCGTCGCCACCGCGGCAAGAAGTTGTGGCCATACCTCGGTGACATACACCCGGAACCGTGTCAGTACCCCCACCTGCATCGATGCCACGAACTCGACAGCGGGTGCCGGGAGCGCACCCACGGCGGCCGCGGTAAGTCCGAGAATGATCGGGGTCGCCAACAACACCTGGGCAATCACCATCACGATTGGCGTGAAGAGAATGTCGAGGTTGCCGAGCGGTCCCGTTGGCCAGACAAGTACCAGCAGTACCAAACCGACCAACACGGGTGGCAAGGCCATTGCTGTGTTGACGAGCGTCATAACAAGTGTGCGACCCCGAAACCGGGTTCGACCCAACATCACTCCAAGGGGGACACCCATGACGATCGCCCCAGCCGTGGCTGCGATTGCGATCCAGATAGTCCTCGCCAACACACCGACAAGCTCAGCACCTGAACCCCCGACGTAGTCAAGAGCATCCCGGAGGATCTCTGCGAGGAAATCCACGACCTACTGGTTCTGGAAGAAGAAGTACCAGGCTCCGAAGGCGACGATCCCCGAAAAGACAGCGACCTTGATCGTCGATTTCACGATCGCGAACACCAAACCAGCAACGGCAAGTACCCCGATCACGGCAAGAATCAACGCAAACTTCGGGTTCGATTCAACAAGACCAGCTGGCACCAGGTCCTGTATTCGTGCCGGTAGGAGCTCGAAAGCGTCCTCGGGGATCTTATCGATGACTCCGTCCTTGAGCTGCTGGAGGACATCGTCGGAGAGATTGTCAACGACCTCTGGTGGCAGATCTTCGATATTGACTTGGAACAGTAGGTTTTCCATCCCCATATCGTAACCGCAAGTACGAAAAACGGGGCCATTCGATCAACTACTGTCACCGGCATGGCAACCGCTCCGTTCACCGATCCACCGTCCCTCGTCGGGAAACTTGGCCGCGGCATGCGGAAAAAGTGTTCCCGGTGCGGTGGTGGCAACCTCTTCAAGAACTGGTTCACCCAGCTTGAGGACTGTCCAACATGCGGCCTGCATTTCGAACGTGAAGCCGGCTACTTCCTCGGTGCAATGATGGTCGACTTTGCCGTTACCGAACTCATGTTTGTCATCGTGTTGATCGTTTCCCTGGCTGCCACCTGGCCAGACCTCCCCGTCGCTCGACTGACGATCCTGCTGGTGGTCACGAACCTTGCGGTTCCGTTACTGTTCTGGCCGTTCTCTCGAACCCTGTGGATAGCAATGGAGCGCCATTTCTACCTCAAGAGCCATGAGGACCCGTGATCGGATACACGGGCTACGCTCCTTGGTCATGGACACAAGAGACATTGACCGGGATGTATCCCTACGCATAGACATTCGACTGCTCGGCGATCTGCTTGGCGAGACACTGGTCCGCCAGGAAGGACCCGAACTCCTCGCACTGGTCGAGCGGGTCCGCCAGTTCACGAAGCAAATCCGCGGCACGGATGACTCTCCCGCGAATCCCGACGCGGCCGCCGACCTCACCGACCTGCTTGCGGAGCTGGACATCGAGACCACCATGTCGCTCGTGCGAGCGTTCACCGTATTCTTCTATCTCGCGAATGTTGCCGAACAGAGCCACCGTCTCGATGAAGAAACCCAGCGCGGTGCTAGCGGTGCCGGCGAACTCGAGCGGGTCGTGAACGCCATCATCGAATCCGACCGATTCGCTCTTCCTGATCTGCAGCGAACCCTCGAAGGTCTCGATATGCGTCCGGTCTTCACCGCTCACCCGACCGAAGCGGCCCGCCGTTCCATTCTCTCCAAGACAACGGCGATCGCCGACCTTCTCAGTGAACGGTCCGACCCGCGTTTGTCGGACGCCGATGGGGCGCGAATCGTTCGGCGAATTGCCGAGCTGATTGATCTCATCTGGCAGACCAACGAGCTGCGCGACACCCGCCCGACTCCCGTCGACGAAGCGCGCTCCGCGATCTACTACTTCGACGAGATATTCAGCGAGGTTGCCGGTGACCTGTTTGATGATTTCGCCCACCAAATGTCGCGACTCGGCGTGTCGTACCCACCAACTTTGGCGCCGATTAGCTTCGGAACATGGGTAGGTGGTGATCGCGATGGCAACCCCAACGTCACACCAGGCGTGACGTTTGAGGTCCTTGAACTGCAACATGATCGAGCGCTCCGCGAGCTCACCGAGGCTGTTGAAAAGCTCGCCGCGGTGTTGAGTTCGTCCGAGTTCATCACCGACATCAGCGACGAGTTGGCTCGGTCGCTAGTGGAGGATGCCACAACACTTCCCGAAACCGCACGGATCTTCCGCAAGTTGTCACACGGCGAACCGTATCGCCAGAAATGTGGATTCATCCACCAACGGTTGCGCAACACTCGTCAGCGAATCGCGGCCGACGGCACCCACCAACCGGGTGTTGACTACCGCGGCACCAACGAACTCATCACCGATCTTCAGCTGATCTACGACAGTCTCGCTGCTCACCACGGCACGCTCATCGCTGACGGCGTTGTCGCGCGACTGATGCGTCGAGCGTCAGCCTTCGGCTTCCACCTCGCCACGATGGATATCCGTGAACACGCAGACCGACACCGGGCACTCATCACTCACCTTTTCGACCGCATCGGTATCTCCGACTTCGACCAGATGACGGCCCCTGATCGGCTCCGTCTCCTCACCGATGAGCTCGCCGGTGCGCGTCCCCTCAGCACACTTGCGACAGCACTTCCAGACGATCTCGCGAGGACACTCGATACATTCCACACCGTGCGGCGCGCCCTCAAACGCTTCGGACCCGACATCATCGAGTCATACATCATTTCGGAAACCGCCGGCGCCGACGATGTACTCATCGCGGCGATTCTCGCCCGTGACGCAGGTCTCGTCGATCTCACCGCTGACGTCGCCTCGATCGGCTTCGTACCGCTGTTCGAAACTATTGACGAAGTTCGAGAAGCGCACCTGACAATGGATCAACTCCTCTCATCGGAGCCGTATCGCCAACTGGTGCGGCTGCGCGGAGATCGCCAGGAGGTCATGCTCGGTTACTCGGACTCGAACAAACATGGCGGCATCACCACCTCACAGTGGGAGCTCTATCGCTGTTCCCGGAGGTTGCGCGACGTCGCCATTGAACACGGCGTGGAACTTGTTCTCTTCCACGGCCGCGGTGGAACCGTGGGGCGCGGGGGCGGGCCAACGGGCGAAGCAATCATGGCCCAACCGTGGGGCACGATCCAGGGACGAATCAAGATCACGGAGCAGGGTGAAGTCATTGCCGACAAGTACGGGTTGCCGCAACTCGCTGCCGACAACATGGAACTCGCCCTCGCCGCCACCCTCGAAGCGACCGTATTTCACCAGAGTTCAAGAAAAACACCGACCGTGCTGGCGCGATGGGATACGGCCATGTCGGAGATCAGCGATGCGGCATATGCGATGTACCGGTCACTCGTTGACGATCCCCGCCTCGTTGATTATTTCCTGACGTCGACCCCGGTTGACGAGCTCGGGTCAATGAAGATCGGGTCTCGACCTTCGCGCCGCCCCGGAGGCGGTAAGGACAACGTTGGGTTGGGTGGGTTACGAGCCATACCGTGGGTGTTCGGTTGGACCCAGACCCGGCAGATCATTCCGGGCTGGTTCGGTGTCGGCACCGGTCTACAAACTGCTCGCGATGCCGGTCACGGTGATCTCATTGCGGAAATGTACAAGGACTGGGCGTTCTTCCGAGCCTTCATATCGAACGTCGAAATGACTCTCGCCAAGACCGACCTCACGGTTGCATCGCGCTATGTGGATACACTCGTGGCGCCCGACACCGCAAGCCTCTTCCAAACGATCGAAGCAGAACATGATCGATCCCTGGAGCAGATTCTGCTCATCACCGGTGGGACCACCCTCGTTGACCGTTACCCGACGCTGCGCCACACGCTCACCGTCCGTGACCGATACCTCGACCCGATCAGCTACCTCCAGGTGGCGCTCCTCGAACGGGCACGAACTGAAGGTTCTGTCGACGTAGACCTGGAGCGGGCACTGCTACTGACAGTCAACGGATTAGCAGCCGGTCTCCGCAACACCGGTTGACTGTCACACTCTCCCTCGGAACCGCATCGGGTGGTCAAGGGTTTCAACGTAGTGGCCCGTTCCATTGCACGACCACCAGTGGGGTCCCAGCATCTGGGCCTTGGTGGGACACTTCGCGCGGAAAGCAACCACAGACGACGGGGGACGAATGCCGGAGAAAACCGAGAAGTGTCGCCAAAGGACCTGGGTCATCGCGAGCGTCATTGCTCTCCTTCTCGCTGCCGGAGCACTACGGCCGATTGCCACATGGCAGGTTCGAGACGGTTCGGCTCAGGTAGCGATATTCGTTCTTGATGCCGGCGTTTTCGACGACCTCGATACGGACCTCGTCTGGGATTGCGACACCTATGCAGCAGCAATTTGTATCCCAAACAACTTCGCACCCACTATCGAGTGACCGACCGCCGGTGAGCACGACCCCGGATCACAGCCAGGATTGGATAAGTTCGGGGTTGATCGATGTGACTGTTGACCAGCTCGCTGGGATGATGCCGACGCGGTCGATCAGGACCACCCTCATGCCTGCGGCTTGCGCCGCAGTTGCTCCGTTGACGGAGTCCTCGACCGCGACACACTCCCCCGCGACCACACCGAGACCCGCGGCGGCGGCGAGATAAATATCGGGCGCCGGTTTGGCGTCAGCAACCTCGTCACCGGCAATAACAAAATCGAAGTATTGGACAAGATCAAACTTCTCGAGTTTCAGGTCGAGCTCCGCTCGGTCCGATGACGACGCCACCGCAAGCGGCACACCTTCGGCCGCAAGAATGCGCACCGTGTGCCCCGCGTCGGGGAACGGCTCCAGGCGCTCGGCCATTGCAGGGAGGAAGTATGCGTTCACAGCGGCGGTCGTTTCGTCGTACCCCGGGAGGTCGTGCTTACCGGCGAAATGGCGGTAGGTACCGATCGAACTCGTGCCGACAACCGCACTGATGTCGTCTGCCGTGATCCGGACGCCATACTGACCCAACACATGCTGCCACGCCTCCTCGGCGAGCGGCTCCGAGTCAACAAGTACCCCGTCGCAGTCGAAGACGACCCCGACGCTGATTAGCCCTGCACCTTGGTGCGAACCATCTCGGAAACGAGCCTGGGGTCGGCTTTCCCTCCGGTGCGTTTCATGACTTGACCCACAAAGAACCCGATCATCTTCATGTCGCCGGCCACCAGTTTCTCGAAGGCGCCAGCATTGTCTGCAATCACGGCATCCACTTCGGTATCGAGGAACCCGCTGTCGGAAATCTGGATAAGGTCCCTCGACTCGGCAATCTCACGCGGCGTCCCCTCGCCGGCAAGCACACCGTTGAGCACGTCCTTGGAAGCAGTCGACGATAGATCGCCGGCGGCCACCATTGTCGCCAACTCTGCCACATGCTCAGCAGATAGCGCGGTCGCGGACAGGGTCTTCTCTTCACGCCGTAGATAGGCGACGACTTCCTGGGTGAGCCAAATGCCGGCCTGTTTGGCATCGGCACCCGCCCCAACCGCCTCGTCGAACAGCCCACCAAGAGCAGGGTCGTCGGCGAGTAACTCTGCAGTATGGGTGTCGGTGCCGAGACCGACGTAGCGAGCTCTCTTCTGGGCAGGAAGTTCGGGCTGGTTCGCCTTTACGCGCTGCTGCCACTCCTCGTCGATTTCCAACGGGAGCATGTCGGGTTCCTGGAAGTACCGATAGTCCTCGGATTCTTCCTTGATACGCATGGAAATGGTGACACCCTTGCCCTCATTCCAGTGGCGGGTCTCCTGGATGATCTCCCCGCCTTCCTCGAGCACCCGGATCTGGCGATCGATCTCGAATGTGATTGCGCGCTGCAGCGACCGCAGCGAGTTCACATTCTTGGTCTCCGTACGAGTACCGAACTCGGCATCGGGTCCACGACGGACCGACACGTTCGCGTCGAAGCGCATCGAGCCCTCTTCAAGACGGGCGTCGGAAACACCAAGTGTCCGGACAATTCGCTGTAGCTCGGCGCCATACGCACGTGCCTGTTCCGCAGTACGAATGTCGGGCTCGGTCACAACTTCGACAAGCGGAACACCCGATCGATTGAAGTCGAGTAGGGAATGGCTGGCATCGTGAATGCGCCCGCCCTCACCGACGTGACGACTCTTGCCGGTGTCCTCTTCCATGTGTACCCGGGTGATGCCAACAGTGAACGGCTCGCCGTCGACCATGATGTCGAGCTTGCCGAACTCGCACACGGGAAACGTGTACTGGCTGATCTGATAGTTCTTTGGAAGGTCTGGATAGAAGTAGTTCTTCCGGTAGAACAGCGAGTCCTTGTTGATCGTCGAATCGAGTGCGGTTCCGATCTTTACAATCCCCTCGATCGCCTCCTCGTTCGGGACCGGAATCGCGCCGGGCAAAGCGAGGCAGACCGGACAGGTGTTGGTGTTCGGTGCCTCGCCAAAGGCAACCGCGCATCCGCAGAACATTTTCGATTTCGTCTGCAACTCAACATGAGTCTCGATACCGATGACGGCTTCCCACTCTGCCACTACACCGTCTCCTTCGACACTGCGAGCAACGGGCGGGCCGTGAACTCGGCGAGCCTCTCAACTTCGGCTGCTGCCCGGAACAGCGTCGACTCTCCAAGGGCCGGAGCCATGATTTGAAATCCAATGGGGAGGCCCTGGGTGTCGAGACCAACGGGTACCGAGATCGATGGGTCTCCGGCGAGGTTCGAGGGAATGGTGCAGACATCGGAGTAGTACATCGCGATCGGGTCGTCCGTCTTGGCGCCGATCTCGAACGCAGTCGTGGGAGTCGTGGGTGAAATGAGTACGTCCGTATGCTCGTATGCCTTCGCAAAGTCCTGGCGTACCAAGGTCCGTACCCGCTGGGCCTGCCCGTAAAATGCGTCGTAGTAGCCGGCCGAGAGGGCGTATGTCCCGAGCAAGATGCGACGGATCACCTCCGGGCCGAAACCTGCTGCGCGGGTCTTCGCCATCATCTCATCGGTGGTGTCCGCAGGAACCCGATTGCCATATCGCACACCGTCAAGGCGGGCAAGGTTTGCCGAACACTCGGCCGGGGCAATCAAGTAATACGCGGACAACGCATACTCACTTGACGGAAGGGACACCTCAACGACATCCGCTCCCGCATCAGCAAGTTTGTCCGCCATTGCGCGGCTTGCACTACGAATCTCACTATCAATCGCATCGACCATCAGCTCTTTGACGATCCCGACTCGAAGACCCTTCACGCCGAGGTCAAGGCCATCGGAGAACGTGGGGTATTCGCCGCGATACGACGTCGCATCGTGAATGTCATGACCGGCCACACCCTCAAGGAGCAAAGCGGCGTCCTCTACCGAGCGCGCAAATGGACCGATCTGGTCGAGGGATGACGCAAAAGCAATGAGCCCGTACCGAGACACGAGGCCGTACGTTGGTTTCATCCCGACAACGCCGCACAGGGCTGCGGGCTGACGAATCGATCCACCCGTATCGGATCCGAAGGCTCCCATCGCCGCTCCCGCGGCAACAGATCCGGCCGATCCTCCGGAGGAACCACCTGGCACACGGTTGGTGTCCCAGGGATTACGTGACGTACCAAACGCCGAGTTCTCGGTCGATGACCCCATCGCAAACTCATCGAGGTTCGTCTTGCCGACGAGGACCGCACCGCCAGCACGCAATTTGGCGACCGCGGTCCCATCGTATGGCGGTACCCAGCCCTCAAGCATCCGCGACGATGCGGTGGTTGCGAGACCCTTGGTACACATGTTGTCCTTGAGCGCGATGGGGATGCCCTGCAACGGACCGGCGTCCTCCCCCGCCTTGAACGCAGCATCGGCGGCGTGTGCGGCGGCCCGGGCACCGTCACGATCAACAGTCAGAAAGGCGTGCAGATGCGGCTCCGTGTAGGCGATTCTGGTCACGGTCGCCTCCCACAGGTCGATCGACGTGATGTCACCGGCCCGGAGCTGACGGCCCGCCTCTGCGATGGAGAGATCCGCTAGGTCGGTCATGGCTCCCCCAGGATCCGTGGCACCCGGAAGTATCCGTCCTCGGCCTCCGGGGCCATGGCCAACGCTTCCTCGTTCGTCAGGGACGGCGTCACGACGTCCGGGCGAAAGGCGTTTGTCGCTGGCAGCGGATGCGAGGTCGGCTCGACGCCTTCGGTGGGCAGCGACGAGACGCGCTCTGCGTATTCAAGTATCACGCTCAGCTGTGCTCCGTACTGAGCGAGCTCCTCTGCGGAGAGATCAATGCGGGCGAGATGGGCGACCTTAGCGATATCGATGTCAACAGGCATGGCGGAAATGCTAGCGCCCCACGGGGAGGCGGAATGTCATCCACTCGTCGACGGGGTCTGACGGGCGGGATCGTCCGATGTGTTCGCCAGGGTCATGAAGGTTCCGAGCATCGTCGCACACAGGTACTCGGCGCCGTTGCGCTGGACAAACACGTCTGAGCGACTGACTGTGAGGCGGCGCCCAGCACGGATAACAGCGCCGCGAGCGATCAACCTCTCGCCCTCGGCCGGTGCCATCAGATTGAGCTTGTACTCGACCGTCAGCACCGAATCGCTTGCTGCCATCAAGGAGAAGGAGGCATAACCACCGGCGTTGTCCGCAAGCGTGCCAACCACTCCCCCGTGGAAGTACCCATGTTGCTGGGCAAGGTTGTCGCTAAAGGGAACCACGATTTCGACACGGCCCGGTTCCACGTCGGTCAGGGATGCACCGAGTGAAACCATGAACCCCTGCCGTGCGAAGCTCCGCCGTACCCGATCGGCATAGTCCTCATTGCGAATCACGAAATCGGCCATCGCGGTACTCCTGGGGTCGCGCACACAGAGCGTAGTGCCATGTGGCCATGCGGATTATCGGCCCCGGTCGGCCCCGGCCGCCACGCAAAAGATGCGGCGCCTCCAGTCAACGAACGTCGTCGCACCACCTGACCGATCCCCGTGCGAAAGCGTGCCCGCGGACCACACCCCCGGGTAACACGAGACAGTGGACGAACGCGTTGACACCCCCCGAAGATCTCTCACTCGACGTTGTACAGGGTCACGAACCGAGGCCGAGACCGAACTTCATAGTTTCGAGCAACGCATCAGCGTCTTCGGGGTCGACTCCGGGAGCCGTGCCACCGTCACCGAAGTCGGGCTGCTCTGGCGGTTCTGCGACATCGGTAGCCTTCCGGGCGTCAAGATGACGTCGAATGGCATCCTCGATGAACGCAATAGTCGTCTGTCCAGACGATGTCGCCGCGGCCTCGGCCTCGACGAGGAGATCATCCTTGATCGAGATTGTCGTATGCATGGTGACAGACCTATCACGACCACGCTGGCCCGTCAATGGTGTTGTTCCGGAGCGGGAATCGCCGGCCCGAACCGAAACCAGTTTGAGCCCGGTGTGAGATCACGCAGATCGAAGTCACCATCCGAGGGTCACGACACCTATCCGTTCCCGTAACCCCCAATACGCTCGTAGGGTATTTCGAGAACGACTATGCTCGCCACCATGGCTTTCTCCGTATCCGCAATACTGCTTCCTGTCCCACGCGGCACGGACCTAACGATCCGACTGTTCCGATTGTTCTTCGGATTGACACTATTCGGGACCGGTGCGGGCATGATGGTGCGATCCGAGCTGGGGCTCTCGCCATGGAACGCCTTCCACCAGGGAGTCTCCACGCTGATTGGGATCTCCATGGGGAGCGTCGTCATCCTCACGGGAGTCGCGGTGTTACTGCTTTGGATACCCCTCCGACAGCGCCTGGGTCTGGGCACACTCGCCAACACACTCTGGATAGGCCTGACGATCGACCTGTTCCTCAACGTGACCCCCGAGATCACATCTCTTGGTATCCGGATTGCTTTGATGCTGGGCGGTGTCATCGCCATTGCCATCGGCTCCGGGTTCTACATCGGTGCGGGCCTCGGACCGGGACCCAGGGACGGAATCATGACTGGACTCGCACGTCGCGGTCTGTCGATCCGATCTGCCCGAACATTGATTGAGGCAACTGCGTTGACAGTTGGTGTCCTCCTCGGCGGAAGTGCGGGTATCGGCACGCTGGTTTTCCTCTTCGGGATCGGCCCACTGGTGCAGGTCTTCCTGCGCCTCTTCTCATTCGAGAAAACCAACTACTCGAGCGAATCAGCCAAGAAGGCGACCATCACCGAGTAGGCGTCCTCGAGAGATGCAACGGCGACCGATTCGGACGCCTGATGACACAGGGCTACTTCACCGGGGCCGAAGTTCACCGCATCAATGCCTCGCTCGGTGAGGCGCGCAACATCGGTCCATCCCTGTTTTGCGGCGAGGTCGTCTCCCGCGATTGCGACAAGACGGTCGAGGTGCGGATTCCCTTGGGGGATCAAACCCGGATTGGCGTGGTCGCGAATAATCACCTCATCGGCCTCGGCAGCAACCAACCGCAAACGAGCAATGGCCTCGTCAGTCGAGTAGACCGGGGGGAATCGATGGTTCAGATTGATCACCGTCTCGGCGGGAATCACGTTGTTTGCAATGCCCCCAGAGATTCTCGTCACCGAGAACACCTCTCGGTACGTGAGTCCTGCCACATCGACGGGATCGGGCTCCATGGTGTGCAACTTGTCAAGCCACGCACCGGCCTTCGTGATCGCGTTCTCTCCCCACCACGGCCTCGCCGAATGGGCGGCCTTCCCCCGAAAGATCACGTCGGCGTTGAGGACGCCGTTGCAACCGAGTTCAAGTCGCAGGTCGGTCGGTTCCAGAATGATTGAGAACACAGCATCAGCCAACCACGACACCGTGTCCAAGACATCCCCAAGACCGTTCTCGGCCGCGGGACCCTCTTCCTTGTCGTAGAAGACACCGACCACGTCATAGGGGCCGTTCAGGATTCGAGGGTCTTCGAGCAGTTCAATCTGGACCGCAACACCAGATTTCATGTCTGACGTTCCCAGACCGAAGAGGCGCTCCCCCTCAAGCCGGGCCGTCGCGTTGTCTTGAACTGGGACGGTATCGGTGTGGCCGTACAGCGCAATCAAGGGTTTGCCGGTACGCCGACCGACCACCACCGAGTTGCCCACACGGACGATCTCGTCGCTGGTGTAGACACCACCGAGCCGATCGGCTATCTCGGTGCAGATACGTGCCTCATCGCCCGTCACCGACGGTGTATTAACAAGCCAAACAAGCGTCTCGACAAGAGTCATACCGACACTCCGAAGACGCGGAGCGCATCGTTCAACGATGTCTTGCGATCCGTCGACCCAGAGCGCTCTCCGATAATGAGGGCACACTGCAGGTCGTAGGTCCCTGCGGGGAATTGCTTTGGCCGAGTACCGGGGACCACCACGGCGTTGGGGGGAACGACTCCGCGAGTTTCCACTGGTTCGGATCCCGTCACATCAATAATCGGAGTCGATTTCGTGATCGTCGTATTTGCTCCGAGCACCGCCCCGGCACCAATGCGCACCCCCTCGACAACAATCGACCGGCTCCCTATGAACGCCCCATCTTCGATGATGACGGGTGACGCCCCTGGCGGTTCGAGAACCCCACCGATCCCGACACCACCCGATAGATGCACACCCGTGCCGATCTGGGCGCAAGATCCGACGGTCGCCCAGGTGTCGACCATGGTTCCGGACCCGACATACGCACCGATGTTGACATACCCCGGCATAACAACCACACCGGGTTCGCAGAACGCACCGTAACGAATGACACCCGGGGGAACGACCCGCACACCGAATGCCTCCAACCCGGTCTTGGGTGGGATCTTGTCATAGAACTCGAATATGCCAAGACTCCACGTTTCCAGCTTTGCGATGCGGAAGTACAACGAGATCGCCTGTTTAACCCATTGGTTGACGACCCAGTCACCATCGGCGGGCTCGGCGACGCGCACCTCGCCGCGGTCGAGACGTGCAATGGTCCTTTCCACCGATTCGGTAGCCTCCTCAAGTAGGTCGAGGTCGGCATATGCGGCTTCGATAACTTCCCTATCGGTTACGAACTCAGACATGTGCGAACCACCTCCGCGGCCTTGGCGCAATCTTCGAGAGTCGGGACAAGTGCGAGGCGAATGTAACCCTCACCGCCGGCGCCGAAGAACCGGCCAGCCGAAACAACAACACCACTTTGCAACAATCTATCCATCATGGCCAAGTCGTCACCGACCGCAATCCATAAATACAGCCCAGCCTGGGATGCCACGACCTTGTAACCCAGCGGCTCAAATCCTTGACGAAGCACTGCACGTTTCGCGGCGAACACATCCCGACGTTCCTCGGCGTGGACATCGTCCCCCCAGGCTGCCACCGCCATCCTCTGGATGTGTTCCGGTGCCGCAGTGCCGGTTGTGGATCGTAGGTTCTTCAGCACCGCAATCGCGTCGGGATCACCGACGATCGCCCCGGACCGGTACCCCGTCATGCCGGACCGCTTCGAGAGCGACAAGTACACGAGGGCGCCCTGGCAGCCCGGCCCGGCGACCTGAAGCGTCGATGTCGGACCGTCGGGGAAGTGCTCTTCTTCGTACACATCCATGTAACACTCATCTGACAGCAGCAAAGCATCGCTGGTTCGACAACGATCCAGAAGCGCACCAAGGTCCCCAGCCGCAGTGACAGCCCCGGTCGGGTTATGAGGCGTGCACGTCCAGACGAGACGGGTGCGGCTCCAAATATCGTCGGGAATGTCGTCGTGGCGTAACACGAAGTCACCAGATAGCTCAACGGCGTACGCCTCGGCGCCGGCGAATCGGGCCCCGCGTTCGTAGATCGGATATCCCGGCGATCCATACACGACGACATCGTTCGCACCGGGATCACAAAACGCAAACGGAGTGTTGAACACCGCCTCCTTGGACCCCGAGGTCGGTACGATCTGGGTGTCGGGATCGACCGAAACGCCAAACCGCCGTTGCACGTAATCCGCGACGGCCGCGCGAAACTCGGGGAGTCCGGCCGCCGCCGGATACTGGCTCACCGCTGGGATAGCATCGTGGAGTGCGTCGGTAATGAACGCTGGTGTCGGCTCGCGGGGGTCACCTATCGAAAAATCGATGACGTTCTTACCCTCGGCTTGAAGCGCCCGGGCAATCTCTTTTACGGCGGCGATCTTGTACTCGCCTAGCTCGCTGAGAACGGGATTGATACGCATGGGCGCAACGGTAGCTCACAGAGCCAGCGTTGCATACGCAGGTCGTAGAATGACACCATGAACTCGACCCGTTTCCGCATCACCCTCACCCTGCTCGGCCTTGCCCTCATCGGTGTCATTGTCGGTGTTGTCCTCTTCGCACCTACTGGAAGAGCGGCGGTCGTTCCGGATGCCGTCGAGCGCTTCTCCCCTGGACAGGGCGACACGGTGCAACGCCAGGTCTCCGTAATGGTTGACATGAAAGTTGGTTACGAGATCCAGCTGTTCGTTGACGGCGTTGAGATACCCTCCGAGTTTCTCAACGTCACCCAAGCAACCGGCGTGACCATATGGCGTCCAAGTGACGAAGAGGGGAATCTAGCGTGGCCCGTTGGCGACCACTCCGTCGCGGTGGTGTACAACCGCATCGTCGGATCGGCCGATACCGGTGAATTCACCTGGACGTTCCGCGTCCAGTAGGGATGCGGATGGCTCCCGGGAGTTGAGCCCCTCCCGCAGATACTGGCGGAAGCGTCAAGGGTCTGCCATCTGTCTCCCAAGACCACACCTATCCGCCACCTGTGCCCCACCTGGTGAGATACCCCTCAATATTCGCGTACAGTGATGGGCGGCGAAACGAGGGAATATGCCACAAACGGTGCAGCTGGAGATCCGCGGTGTCGGTGGTGCGACCGCACAGGAGATCCTCGGGGGTCCCGTTACCCAAACGGCGGGAGATCGAACGGCGGGTTTCTACAAACCTGACGTACCCCCATCTGATGATCGGGATATCGAAGCGTACGAATGGGGTCGGCTCACATCGGGCGCATCGAGCACGGCAGTGTGGTGGATACTGCTTCCGTTCACCCTGATGAACGTGGCGGGATGGATGTTCCAGCCCACGGCCGACGAACGCGGCACACCCGACGAGAGGGTCCGATCGAGCCTGTGGTGGGGGCGGCTGCTAGTAGTACTCGGCGGGTTGGCAATCACGGCCGTGTACGTCATGTGGACTGCGACGCTTACGACCGAAATCGTTGCCTTCGGTTGCGCAGCAACGACAGAGTGTTCGAGTCGTTGGTACGTCGGACCCGTGGGATGGTTCGGATCCAACCCCGTCTGGCTGGTGACCGTCGGCATCGGTCTTGCGGCATTTTTGATCCTCGGACTTTTCCTGTTCATCCTCCGCAGCCAGGATCAGCTTGAAGGATACGAGGCGGACCCGGCCCGCAGAGCCATAGGCTCGATGGACCAAGGCCGCTCGGACACGAGCCGACTGCGTCGTAATACGACGCTGGAGAACCAGGGCTTCTGGTACCGGTGGGAGGAACATCGGAGGCTGTTTCGGTGGCACCTGGGGCTGACGATGCTGTTGCTTGGGGCGGCGGCCGGACATGCTGTCGCCCGTATGGGATGGGTCACCCCACCGCTAGGTGCCCAGTTTGCGATCTCCGCGGTGATGCTCGCAGTCGTGGTGGCCCTCTGGTGGCTCAGCGGCCCCGAAAGATTCCGTGATGCTGGCGACCGGAATCACACCGCGGTGCAAGACACAAGACGACAGGCAGCGTGGACGGGTACCCATGTTCTCCTCGGGATATCTGGCTACGGTCTCGTCACGCTCGCCAGCGGTCTCATCGACAACACGATCACGACACCGCTGGGGTACCTCGATGCGATCCGGGGGCTGTCGATGGTGTTCTACATTGTCGGTGTACTCACCCTCGGCCTGATGTTCTACCGCCGGTTCCTACTCGATGACCACGCCAATCTCGGTGGCTGGCTGTGGTTGTTTCCCGCACTCGCCGCGGGTCTTTCGATCACGATCGCGGGAGCAGGGTTCGTCGCCATCGCTCATGTACTCGGAAGGGCATTACGAGGGGCACAGTGGGTTGCCGACAACGGCTTTGACATCGTACTCATCGATATCCTCATCGTTTCGATGATCCTCAGCGCGATCACGCTGCTCCTGTACCTGCGCCTCTCGACAAAACCTTCCGCCGCGGTCCGCGCGGACTACTTCGATCGGCGCAATACGCTCTCAGATCGGGAGAGTGCATGGGTCCGGGCGGTGGCGAAAGCCCGGGTCCTCGCAAAACTTCCATCGCGTGGAGACGGGCTGATTCTGCTTCTTGTAACCATTCTGCTCATCACGACGTTCGTTCAGGGGTGGATCGGTGGGTTCAACGTGTCCGCAGGACCAGACGGCGCCTTTGCCGCTCCTCTACTGGGAATCGAGGGACTGAGCTTTCTTCACCCCGCGGCAGCAGTCATCATTGTCCTTTACGTGTTCCCGGGCGTCCAGTTGATTCGGAAGAACGCACAATCTCGTGCCAGCCGCCGTCAGCTCGGCAAGGTTTGGGATGTGCTGAGCTTTTGGCCACGTCGTTTCCATCCTCTTGCAGCACCCTGTTATGCCGAGCGAGCAGTTCCAGAGTTCCGGGATCGCGTCCGACATCACCTCCTTGCGGGAAAGTCGGTGATCGTGTCTGCACATTCACAGGGAACCGTCATTGCGTTCGCTGCCCTGGTCCAGATAGCTGCCGAACGCGAACAGGTCGGATTCAACCTGCCGAACACCGTAGGTCCCACCACCGACGGTACCGACACCATCGAGCCCAACAGTTACGCAGCCATTGCCGGACCCTCCCAAAGGTTGCCCGCAGAATCGCTGACCAGGGTCGGCCTCGTCACGTTCGGGTCCCCACTCAGCACTCTTTACGGCCGGTTCTTCCCCGAAAACTTTGGCACCCCCGGCCTCTTCGATGCACTCAGAGACCGGCTCGCCACTCTTCGCTCAACCGGTACCCAAGCGTGGCGCAACCTGTGGCGCCCGACCGACTACATCGGCCGGAAGGTGTTTGTAGCACCCGGCGGCACATTGTCACCACCGGACCCGGAAGCCGATATTCGTGTCCTCGAAGCCCTCGCACCTCTGTTCCCCTACGAGTCGCACAGCAATTACGAACGTGAGCCACAGCTCAAAGACACAATTGACCTCTTCGCACGCGAGATCAGATAGCCCACACAGCACCCACGCAACGGCGCTGGGTCGGATCCGCAAACTAAGTCACGGCATTCGGCCATACTGGCCCGATCATCACGGATGGACACCGTGTCCGGTGCGGAAGGAACCCATGTCAACGAACACCCAGCCAGTCCTTCGAGGCCTCGCTATCGGGGCAACAACCGGCCTGGTGGCTGCGGCGCTATCCATTCCCCTGCGATCCCCGGATCCGATCCTGATGAACACCCTCACTGTTGTCATCGGGGCCCTGATCATCGGTGTTATTGGTGCTTTGCTCAACGACCGAATCACTAGCAAGATGCTCGCGGAACAGAACAAACCGAACACGTTGCGAAAGAAACGTTCGGGAACGAGAGCCAAACGCGACGCCGAACGGACTCGCCGCCAGGCGGAAGAGGCTCAGCAACGGGCGCACAAGGACCTTTGGCGCGCCATGGGAGTCGGGTTTCTGATTGTGTTGGTGGGGCTGGTCGCGGTCCAGGTTGCGTTTCTTGACAACATGATCACATTCGGGGCGCCCCTGGCCGGCATCATCTTCTTTGGAACAGCGTATATGTTGACGGGCCTGGGATCGGTGTCGGTGCCCCAAGGCGCCCTCATTGCCTTACCCGTCGTTGCCCTCGCCGTGGGTGTGGGATTCCAGGGTGTCATCGATGTCGAGTCGGGCAACCTCGCCCTCGACGATCTCAACACGGATTCTCCCAACGCACAGACGGCGATCGATCCGCTCACAGCACGGACGTTCTCCATTCGTGACGGTGAAGCAACCTATACCGTCCCCGAGGTGTTCCTCTCCAATAACCTCGAAACTGTCGCAGTTGGACGCACCGATACGCTGGGCGGAACGATCGATCTCGATGGTATCTCCGAGATCACCATCGACCTCACGTCCTTCCGTTCGGACCAAAGCCGACGCGACCGTAACGTCGCCCGGCTGTTCACTTCGAATCCCAACGCAGTATTCACGACGAGTGGATTCGAGGTACCACCCGGAATCGTTACTGGCGAAACCTTCACGACGTCGATCACCGGGGAGCTGACAATCATGGGCACAAGCCGTGAGGTGGTGTGGGATATCGAAGGTCGCATCGCCGATGGTGCCCTCCAAATCCTCGGCACCACGAACATCGCGATTACCGACTTTGGCTTCAGCCCACCGAGTATGAGGGGTTTCGTCTCAGTACGCGACGAAGCACGCCTTCAGGTCGTATTCTCAGCTCGACCCCAACCATAGGAGACGGCTGCCAGCGAGAGCAGCAAACGGAGAGAGATCCCATGCCCAGCAATGCCTTGTTAGTGACCCTCGGTGGCATCGGTGACGGCCCGTTGCCAGTGGCGGACAACGAGCAGTATGCGGCGGATGCCACCAAGAACTATCACGGTGTTCCGTTGGCCGTCATGCGTCCCCGAACGACGAGTGAACTCGTCGAGATTGTGCGTTCGTGCGCGGCAGCCGAAGTCAGCATCGTTCCTCGCGGCGGCAACAGTGGCCTCGTCGGCGGGGCCGTACCGGTGGATGATGAACAGAGTGTCGTAGTGTCCCTGGAAAAGATGCGCACAGTGCGCGATATCGACTTGGTATCAAACACAGTGACGGTCGAGGCTGGTTATCTACTCGTGGAGCTCCAAGAGCTAGCTTCGAACAACAACCGACTGTTTCCGCTTCGACATGCCGGATTGAGTAGCCAAGTTGGTGGCAATCTCAGCACCAACGCGGGAGGGACCAACGTCATCCGATACGGCATGGCTCGTAATCTGGTGCTCGGCCTGGAAGTCGTTTTGGCGAACGGTGCCGTATGGAACGGACTTAATCGTCTCCCCAAGGACAACACCGGCTACGACCTGAAACAGCTGTTTCTTGGCGCCGAGGGAACACTCGGCATCATCACCGCAGCAAAGCTCCGCTTGTTCCCTGCGCCAAAACTCCAAAGGACCGCCTGGATCGGCGTGGCCTCGTGTGCAGCCGCAGTCGATCTTCTCAGCCGATGCCGTACCGAGCTCGATGAGTTCCTGTCAACCTTTGAGCTCATGAACCGCAACGCCGTCGAACGTTACCTCAACGGGCGTCGGGCACCACTCGCCGGATCTCATGAGTGGCACATACTCGTCGTTGTGACCGCAACGTCGGACCGGATACCCCTCGAAGAGACCCTGCTGGATGTGCTTGCACAAGCCAATGCGGACGGGGTTGTCGAGGATGCTGTGATTGCAGCTGATGATCAGCAGGAAAGGACCCTGTGGGAAATCCGGGAGGGCATCCCTGCCGCGTTGATTGAAGATCCGACGTGTATCAAGGGAGACACCGGGGTCGCCGTCGGTGCGGTTGCCGAATTCGTTACGGTCACCGATGCGGGTGTCCGGGCCTTGCTCCCCGATGCCGAGATCGTTACCTTCGGCCACGTCGGGGATGGCAACATCCACTACAACGTCGTACGGCCCGATTCCATGGAGCCACAGGAGTTCGCAGGGTACGGGTCCGACATCATGCGCGTGATCGAAACAACCGCCCTGGATCTCGGCGGCACAATCAGCGCCGAACATGGTCTCGGCCAAAAGAAGATGCGCCGTTTCGCCGATGTCGTCGCAGCTGAGGAACTCGACCTCATGCGATTGATCAAGGGTGCCCTCGATCCCCTCGGGATCATGAACCCGGACAAACTGGTCGATATGCGAGTTCCCCAGGCGAACGCCGTCCCCATACAGGAATAGCTCAGCGAATCGCTATGTTGGTACTCGCATTAACCCACCAAGGAAGGCCCACCAGATGACTGCCGCCCCGAACCGGGGGGCCGCGCACGCCGCACGCCGGACAGACCTCGAATCGATGCTCTCCACCATCCGGAGTCGCACGTTCCAGATGACCGATGCCCTCACCGACGATGACCTCCACCGACAGTTCAATTCACTCATGTCCCCGATTGTTTGGGATATGGGACACGTAGCCAACTTCGAGGAATACTGGCTACTTCGCGAACTCGATGGACGTGCGGCCCACGACCCCGACCTTGATGGTCTCTACAACCCTTTTGACAACCCGCGGTGGGTGCGGGCGGATCTGCCCATTCTCGATCGCCGCGAAGCCGCCACATATATGGACAATGTGCGCGGCGAAGCACTGGACCTTCTCCGGCACACAGATCTAGATCCAGACACACCCCTGCTGGCGAACGGGTTCGTGTGGTCGATGGTTGCCCAGCACGAGGCTCAACATCAAGAGACGGTGCTTCAAGCACTGGACCTGCGCGACGATCTGGCCCCCTATGTGATTGCCACTCCACGACGCCTGCCGCGCCGTACCGACGCCGTGGACGACGCCGCCCGGGTCACAATTCCCGGTGGAACGTTCAGCCTCGGAACGGACGACCGCACACACACGTACGACAACGAACGCCCCGCCCATGCGATCAACGTCGACACGTTCGCCATCGACAAATTCCCGGTTACCGTTGCTCGTTACAGCGAATTCGTTCGGGCAGGGGGCTATCAACGTCAGGAACTTTGGACCGCAGATGGTTGGGATTGGATCACCGAGCAGGGCCATGCGGCACCCCAGGGCTGGATTCCCGATCTCGACGGCGGATGGCTCGTACGGCGCTTTGGCCACATCACCTCTCTCGATCCTGCCGAACCGGTCGAGCACGTCAGCTTTCACGAAGCGGAGGCGTTCGCCCGCTCCCTCGGTGCACGCCTTCCAACGGAGGTCGAGTGGGAAAAGGCCGCGGCATGGGACCCGGAGACAGCAACCACACGAAGTTATCCATGGGGCGAGACTGCGCCGACGACCGACCACGCCAACCTTGGCCATCGTGGCTGGGGTCCGGCTCCAGTCGGAAGTTATCCGGCCGGGGCGAGCGCATACGGTGTCGAACAGATGCTGGGCGATGGATATGAGTGGACGACGTCGTTCTTCGAGCCGTACCCCGGCTACACGATGTTTCCGTACCCGGAGTACTCCGAAGTGTTCTTCGGTGAGGACTACAGGGTGTTGCGGGGAGCGTCGTGGGCGACATCGAAGTCGACGGCACGCACAACGTTCCGCAACTGGGACTACCCAATCCGCCGTCAGATCTTCGCCGGTATCAGATTGGCCTGGGACATCTGAGATGTGCCGTCTAGCTGCGTATGTTGGGGATGCGATTCCGCTCGCCGAGGCACTCTACCGAGCGCCTCACTCGCTTGAGAAACAGGCGTATCAGCCGCGCGAGCAGATCCATGGCTCCGTCAACGTCGACGGAACGGGGGTGGCCTGGTGGGACGGTGGGGACCGCACACCACTGCGCTACGTCACACCGCTCGCACCCTGGCAGGATGCCAACCTGCCCGCTCTCTCGGAACGTCTCACCTCCGGAATGCTGATCGCAGCGGTTCGCTCGGCGAGTGCCGGCATTGCGATCGGTCCAGCAAACGTTGCACCATTTGTTGTTGGTGATTTGGCCGCGGTACACAATGGCCGCATCACGGGGTTCCGTGGTGCTCTGGGACGTAGCCTGTTGAGCTCACTCTCCGCGGACACCTATGAGCAACTGCATACCATCAACGATTCACTGGCCATCTTCCTCACCGTCGTCGATCGTTATGAGGGAAACCTCGTTGACGCCACGACCGAAGCACTGAACTTCGTCGGCGGGCTTGTCGCCGAGAACGGCTCTGACGCAACAATGAATCTCGTCGTAGGTGACGGAACCGGCATAGTTGCGGTGCGCCACTCCGTGAATGCCCCGCTGAATAGTTTATATACCGTTCAACAATCGACCGGATCGTGGGTGGTCTCGGAACCGTTGGACGACCTGCGAGCTTGGGAGCCGGTCCCGGAGCATCACCTCGTCCATCTCACATCACAGGGAATCACCACGCACCCGCTGGAGGGGCTATGACTGGACAGCTTGAAACTGCACCCTCGATCCGGAGGCTGTCACCTCCGTCGAACGTCGGTGCTGAACTCGCCGCGGATACTCGCCAGGGGTTGATCGGAACACCAAAACAACTCTCGTCAAAATACTTCTACGACGCCCGCGGGTCGGAGCTGTTTGAAGACATCACCCGACTCCCGGAGTACTACCTCACCCGGGCCGAAGCGGAGATTCTCACGTTGTATGCGGACGAAATGATGGATGCGATCAAACCCGTGGAGCTCGTCGAGCTCGGGTCTGGATACTCGGTCAAAACCCGATTGTTGCTTGAGGCCCTCCGCCGGGCGGGGACCGGAACACTCTACGTTCCGTTCGATATCTCCGAGGCAGCGATTCGCGACGCCGCAGAGACTTTGAGTGGACACTATCCCTGGCTGACAATCGAAGGTCTCGTGGGTGATTTCCCCTCGGATCTCCCGAAAATCCCACACTCCGGACGCCGGCTCGTGACGTTCCTCGGGTCGACGATCGGGAATTTTCGGTCCCAGGAGAGAGTCGAGTTCTATCGCTCGGTCGGGGCCGTACTCGAACCGGCTGACGGCCTCCTCGTAGGTCTTGATCTCGTGAAGGATGTCGAGACGCTCCTAGCCGCATACAACGACAGCGCTGGTGTTACCGCAGAGTTCAACAAGAACATCCTCCACGTTCTCAACAGGGAACTCGGCGCCAACTTCCCAGTCGATGAGTTCGAGTACGTCGTGAAATGGGTTGCTGCAAGCGAGTGTGTCGCCATGGGACTGCGAGCAACCCGCGCCATGGACGTGACAGTCGCCGACCTCGATCTCACGATTCACCTCGCAAAGGGCGAGGAAATCCACGACGAAGTGTCCTGCAAGTTCCGGTATGACGTCGTAGTCGCCGAAGCATCCGCCGCGGGACTGTCCGTCGGTGGGTGGTGGACCGACACCGAGGATAGATTTGCGGTTGCTTTGCTGCAGCCCAAACCTGTCTCCCGGCAGCGTCCCTGGAAGCTTCATCGGCCGCGCCAGTGAAACGAGGCGCGGCGCTGATATGCTGAGCGCCGTGTTAGGGACGACCCAGGAACAGCCGCCGGATAGACCGCTCGAAATCGGTGAAGTCATAGATGTGGGATTCGCCCTATGGCGTCGATCACTAGGCACGATGACACGAGTGACGTTAGCGATCGGATCGGTGTACACGATTGTGGCAATCATCCGTAACTGGTCCGGACCAGCCACAGGTATCAACCTCGAAGGGGCGGTTCAAACAGGACGACTGCACCCTGACGCCGTCGACTTCTCGCTGCTTGCACTCGTGTTTGCTTTCCAAATCATTGGGGCTGCATACGTCGCCGAAGACGTTCGTACCGGTCGCCGCCGCTCAGCACGAGAGCTATTCAGAACCCTTGGCCTCGCAATCCCCATCAAGAACTTGTCCTTGGCCGCGACGATGGCTGTCGGTACGGTCCTGTTGCTACCGCTCCCGCTCGTGCTGCATATCCCTGGCATCCTCGTCCGAGAGGACAAGGGGTACGTTGCAACGCTGACCCGGTCGTTCCACCTCGCAACCCGTCGAGTGTTCAAGGTCCTCTGGGTCGTCCTTGTGACCGCACTCGTGATCGTCGGTCTCGGTGTCGGGACCTACGGTGTGGCATTCGCATGGATCACCGAGAATCCTCCACCGACTCCTGTGCTGGCCATCATCGCTCCGGTCTTCATCCTGGTTGCGTCAACAGCACTGGGAACCATCGGCGCTATTTCGGTATCGCTTGTATCGGACGGTATCGCAAGAAGAGATGGCCTCGACCTCCTGGAGAGAGTCAACAGGGCCCGGACGGCCGCCCAACCCAGCCCACCGACGCCATGATTACCAGCCAAGAACTTGTCGACCTGGCCGAGAACGCACAGACAGACCCCGGCGCGTTCGATCAACTGCGGGCGGTGACGGAGGTTGACGGTCGCTCGGTAGACATGGATACGATCCTGGGAGAGGCATCCCCGGAGGCAGCCGTGGAGCGCATCGACACGCTGACTCGACTCGATGTTGCCGGAACGACCCAGCAAGAACCCAACAACTTCGAGTCTCCCGCACGACCGCCTGCGGCGGGCGATGGCACGTTCCTCGCCTACTTCCTGATCGCCGCCCTCGGTATCGCCCTTGTGGTCGTCTTCGTACGGACCCGCAAGGGCCGCAAGAAACCGGCGGCCGTACGGGCGTCGCCCGACGCGGCCCCAAATCTGGATGTGCAGCGCCGCACCTACGCCGACGATGCGCAAGAGGCCGCAGACGGCGGTGATTACGCCAGCGCCGTCCGTCTCTGGTTCCGATGGGGACTCGCCGCAATGGAGGAGCGGGGAAAGATCACCGACCACACCACAGCCACCGCGGACACTCTTCGGCGAACGAGCCGTCATCCGCTCGCCAGTCGGGTTGCGCAGGACTTCGACACCGTTGTCTACGCCGAACGTCCAGCAACCAAGACCATGGCCGACGATCTTGAACAAGTGTGGGCCGAGATCCTTGCGGAGGATCCGTCATGAAGCGCCGCCGGGAGGGCTTTTGGAACGTCGTGTGGACGGTTCCCGTTGGTTTCGTACTGTTTGCGGGCCTCTACATCACACTCTTCCCCCCAACACCGACCCCAACGACACAGTCAGTGCCGTGGTCAACGTACGACACATCCCTCGCGGGGCTCGACAACCTTTATGCACTCCTTGAACAGGATCACCCAATACGCCGCCTACCCGACCTTCCTTCAACATCCACACTTGCGGTGTCGCCGGGATCCACGGTGTTCATCGCCGGCATCCACGCGTTCGATGCCGCCGAGATAACTCAACTCGAGGAGCTCATCGGTTCGGGCGTCAACGTTGTGTTCGCCCTCGCTGGGGCACCACCACCACTCACCGTCGCACCGCGGATAACCTCACCCACGACGGTCCAGGCACAGGTTCAAGTCACAGTTGATGGCCTGCTGGATGAACGTATCGAACTCGCAATGCTCCGTGGCCCCGTAGCCGGCATCCGCCAGTTCACGGATCTTGGCGACGCCCTCCCGGTCGTTGTGACCGCCGACGGTGCATCGGTTGCCGCCGACGCCATCGGGAAGGGAATTGCCTGGTTCCTCGCAGATCCGGACCTGCTCACAAACCGATGGCTGTACAACGCTGATAACGCCAGCCTCCCACTACTCGTTGCCGGAGCACCCGACCAGCCGGTTTTCTTCTACGAACCGGTCACACCGCCGAGCCCAACCACCGGTTTCGCAACGCTCCCGCGGAACATCAAAACTACGCTGCTGCTGCTCGGTGTCGCCGCATTCGTGTATGCCGTGTCGGCGACCTCACGCTTCGGACCAATCGAGCGCAACAAACGCACTCTTGAACCTTCGCGATCTCAATACGCAACGGCGCTCGGAACCCGCCTCGCACGCATCGAAGATGCCCGCCGACCCGCAGGCGCTTATCTTGGGATGCGGCTGCGGCGCGAACTCCAACGGCGAGCAGCAAGCAACGATCCCGCCGACCTGCGCGAGGCCGGGCGCCGGGCCGGTGTCCCGGACCAGAAAATAAACCTTGCCCTGAGTTCGGTTTCGCCACTTCTCCCCACTGCGCAAGCCCTCGCACAAGTTTTGAGATCAAAAAGAACCATGAGGAAGGACCGAGGATGAACCAACTACGTACCCGTGTCATCGAAGCAGTTGAGCAGGTCGTTGTCGAGGCGTCGGCGACGGTCGATATCTTGCTGATGGCGCTGAGCGTCGAAGGCCATGTACTCATCGAGGGACCGCCGGGCGTAGCGAAGACACTTGTTGCCCGCACCGTCGCAGCAGCATTGGGACTCGATTTTGGACGAATCCAATTCACCCCCGACATGTTGCCGTCGGATATCACCGGGACCTTGGCACTCGACGGTGCCAAGCTTTCGTTCCGAAAGGGCCCGATTTTCCACAACGCTGTACTCGCCGACGAGATCAACCGAACTCCCCCAAAGACCCAGAGTGCACTCTTGGAAGGCATGCAGGAGGGGCATGTCACCGTCGACGGTGTACGCCATCCGCTACCCGATCCGTTCCTCGTAGTAGCGACACAGAACCCGATCGAGTACGAGGGCACCTATCCCCTGCCCGAAGCACAGCTTGATCGGTTCCTCTTCAAGCTCGTCCTTTCGTACCCGTCCGAAGAAGCTGAGCGCGCCCTACTCGCGCTGCCACGCAGCGGCGTGAAGGACACGTCCGTTTCCCACGTCAAGGCGGTCGCGACCTCGCAAGACATCGCATCGATGCGCACGTCAGTAGCAAACACCAGGGTCTCGCCGGAGGTGATCGAATACGTCGCGTCGGTCGTGCGGTTCTCTCGCCAGCTAGCAAACGTCGAGGTCGGGGCCTCACCGCGTGCCGGCGTCCACCTGCTGGCGGCGGCCAAGGCCGCGGCACGCCTAATCGGGCGGGACTTCGTGACACCCGACGACGTCAAGGCCGTGGCGAACATCGTGCTCGCGCATCGAATAATTATCAGACCCGAAGCCGAGCTAGACCGATACAGCGCGACAAGCGCGGTGAGCGAAACCCTCGACAAGGTCCCCGTCCCAAAGTGATGCCCACAGCCCGATCCGCATTGGCGACCGCTGGCGCCGCACTCCTCGCGATCCCGTTCGGTGGGATCGCAGGGAGTATCGCCGTTCTCCTCGTCATAACCCTCACGGTCGTCGACGCTCTCGAGGTACGCAACCCCCCGCTCATCACGGGGGAGATCCCGCAGCACCTCGCCCGGGGGTATGAAGCGAAGGTCGAATACACGGTCGCGACGCAGCACCGCTTTCAGCTCCGCCAGCCCGGCACTCCGGACATTACGGTTCGCCCACAGGGACCTACCTCAGCAACCACGTTCACGCTCGTAGCGACCCGACGGGGCGCACATCGACTTCCGTCGGTTGTTGTGCGTTCATTCGGACGCTGGGGCCTGGGTGCGTGGACCCACCAGCCACGGGCCGCAGTGACGATCACCGTATTCCCGGACGTCATCACCGCACGTCGGATTGCGCATGCCGTAGCGAGAGGCTCGCTGCGCCAAGGAGAGCGGGTTACCCGCCGCATCGGGCTCGGAACCGCCTTCGACTCGGTTCGCGAATACGTGCCGGGCGACGACTTTCGCCACATCAATTGGCGCGCCATGCTGCGCACCGGTCAGCCAATGACGAACGTCTTCAACTTCGAACAGGACCGCAACGTACTGTGTCTCATCGACCAGGGCAGACTGATGGGCGGCGACCTCGGTGGCAAGACCCGTCTGGATGCCGCTATCGACGCGGCAGTCGCCGTCGGCTATGTCGCCGATACCATTGGCGATCGTGTTGGATTCATGACGTTCGATCGGTCGCTAACCCACCATCTCGCACCCCGTCGCCGCGGTGGCGAGGCCCTGATGCGCGGACTGCACGCTCTCGAACCCACAACCAACAACACTCGGTTCGACGAACCCCTCCAAATCGCAATCAGAGCCAAGCGGTCCTTTGTGCTGATCTTCACCGATCTCCTCGACGCCGCCGCCTCACAAGCTCTGCTGAGGGCGGTGCCCCTTCTCGCTCGACATCACTCTGTTGCCGTCGTGTCTTCCATAGACCCGGAGCTGGAGGATGCAACGCTGACCGATCCCGAGACAACCTTCGATGCGTTCGTCAGCGTCGCTGCCCACGAAGCACTCAACCAACAGCTCGAAGTCGTTGACCAGCTCAAGAATCTTGGTGCCCAACCGATTGTGCTGCGTGCCGCGGACCTACCGATCGCGTGTGTCAAGCACTACTTAGATCTGAAAGATCGCGCAAGGGTATGATCCCGCGGGTCCACACCAGCCGCCAAAAGATGACCACGGTCGTCAACCCGACGGCCACAACCGGTGCCGCAGATAGTCCGACTCGTGACACAAACGACTCGATCACTGCGGCGAGCAACAACCACGGTGCAGTGCCAACGGCTATCACGATGGCATACGAAGCCTCCTCACGCAGAGCCTGACCGCGTGACCTGAGTCCGGGATCGACGAGTGCCCAACCCATCGCAAATCCAGCGGCGACTCCCAACGCGATCGACGTGAGTTCGATGGGGCCGTGGCCAGCAACAAGTTCGAGAAAGAAGGCTCCGTCGCCCTGCGCCACGAGGAGCTGGCCAACCACACCGAGCAGCACCGAGTTGTACGCCAGCAGATATATCGATGGCAAACCGAAAGCGATCCCCGCGACAAACGCCATCAACGTCACCCGGAAATTGTTGACAAACAGCTCCTGTGCGAACTGCACTTGCTCACCCGGTGACATCTGCGTGGCCGTTCCTGTCGAACCCGGGTCGAGAGCGCTTCCGAAGATATCGGGTACGAGCGTCGCTGCGGCGCTCGGGTCGAGAGCCGCCCACAAGGCCCCGAGTCCCGCAAATACGAAGAGCGCGATCATGATCCATTTGATCAACTTTCGCCGACGTGCAATGGCGAGCCAGAACGTCGACCCGAAAAACGTCTTGAACCCGTCGGTGAACGGCTGTGCGCCGTACACATAACGGTAACCCTCGGTGATGGCAGATCGGAGCCGGTCGGAGTCCCCCGAATTGGGATCCGCGAGCGCAGCGGCTTCGGCGGTTACGCCCCGGTAGAGGCGGCCAATCTCGATGGCGTTGTCAAAGCTGTCTTTGCGCGACGCCTTGACCCGTTCGACTCGACCAATGAGCTCACGCTCGACACTGTCGTGGTTTTCAGTGATGGTTGGAGGTACTGTTGGCCCGGACACATGTTGCACACTACACACTCGGTTACGACACCCGAAGGCTTCACGTTCCCGCTCCAGATCGCGGGCGTCGGCTCGCGGCTCATTGCTGCCTTGATCGACCTCGGCCTGGTCTACCTGATAGAGGTCGCAGTGTTCGCCGTGCTCGCGTCGATACTCTTTGTTGGTGGGGGCAGCACCGTCGTGCTGGTCGTTCTTTCTTCGGTCGCGATCGCCATTCTGTTCGGCTACTGGGCGTACTTCGACATCAAACGTGAGGGCCAGACCCCCGGTCGCAAGCTGTGCAGCCTCCAAGTAATTTCCCTGGAGGCGCGCCCCCCGACGGTACAAGCAACGACGATCCGTACGCTCATGCGGTTCCTCGACATGTTTCCGCCGATCGGCCTCTGGGCCATGCTGATGTCACCGCTGAACCAACGGCTCGGCGACACGGTTGCGGGTACGGTCGTCGTCCGGCTCCCGCGCCCCCAACGCCCGATCGTCACGTCGGGAGCGATGCGCCTCGTGCGCCACGTCGACTCGGCCCTGGTGACCGATGCCAGCTACCGGGTGGCAAAGGAGTATGTGAACCGACGAACAACGCTGAGTTCGGCGGCTCGAAACACGGTTCGGAGTCAACTCACGGAACTGTTGCAACCGGCGCTCACGGAACATCGCCGCGTTAAAGGTGATGACCTCATCGTTGCCGCGATCGTCGCCAGCGAGCGATCACGGGGGATACGCTCCGAGCGTCGCCGGGGAAGACCCAGCCCACTGGCTCATCACGAATCGAATGAGATTCCGGGTTGATCGGCGGCGACACTCGCCGGGTTACTCACCAAACAACAAGTTGTTGAATGCGGCCTCGTCGAGCACAGGAACGCCAAGTTGTTCCGCTTTGGTGAGTTTCGATCCGGCGGATGCACCGGCAACGAGATAGTCGGTCTTGCTGGATACCGATCCGGTGACTTTCCCTCCACGGGCTTCGATCGCGGCCTTGGCCTCGGGGCGAGTGAACCCCTCTAGCGTGCCGGTGATCACAAATACTTTGCCCGCAAGACGATCACTCGTCGGTGTGTCCGGTTCGGGGTCCTCGAGCCGGACCCCTGCCTCGCCAAGACGCTCCACAAGGTGAATGTTGTCGGGGTCCGAGGCCCATCCGATCCACGATGCCACGATTTCCGGGCCGATCCCATCGATGGCGCCGAGCTCGTCCTCGGTCACCGACATCAACGTTGGCAACGATCGGAACTCATGCGCCATCGTCCGGGCGACGGTACCTCCGATGAGGGGAACTCCAAGCCCTGTCAGCAGGCGACCGACACCGGCATCTTTCGCCCGCTCGATCGCAGCCAACAAATTGTCCACTGATGTCTCCCCCCACCCGTCGAGTTCGAGAAGCCGGGCACGATCCAGCACGAAGACATCGGCCGGGTCCGCAATGATTCCCTTGCGGAGCAATGTGTCCACTGTTTTGTACCCGAGTCCCTCAATATCCATCGCTCCTCGCGACGCAAAGTGGAAAAGGTATTCGCGAATGCGGCTGGGACAGGCGAAACCTCCAGTGCATTTCGCCTTCGCTTGCCCGTCGGTTAGGACGATCGGGTTGTTGCAGAACGGACATAGCTCGGGCATATGCCACTCCGGCAGGTCCGTGGGGCGCTTGGTGAGTATCGGACCGACGACCTCTGGAATCACATCGCCGGCGCGGCGGACAATCACCGTATCACCGGGACGAACGTCCTTGCGATGAACCTCACCCTCATTGTGGAGGGTGGCGTGTTCGACCGTGACTCCCCCAACGAACACCGGTTCGAGCACCGCATACGGGGTGACCGCACCCGTGCGTCCAACGTTGATCTCAATCGCCTTGAGAATCGTCGACTTCTCCTCCGGTGGAAGTTTGTAGGCCGTTGCCCATCGTGGACTCTTTGCTGTGAACCCGGCCTTTTCCTGCAGCGTCAGATCGTCGACCTTTATAACGATGCCATCGGTTTCGTACTCGTGGTCGTGTCGATGCCTGGTTGCGTTCTCGACGTAGTCCACGACCTCGTCAATGGAAACAACAACACGGTTCTCCGGGTTAACCGGAAAACCAAGGTCCGTGAGCCAGCGCATCGTCTCGGAGTGAGTGGCGAAGCTGGGACCACCCGCTACATACCCGACCTGGTAGAGCCACACCGCAAGGTTTCGTGCGGCAGTCTTCGTTGGATCCTTCTGTCGCACTGATCCGGCAGCAGTATTGCGGGGATTCACATACGGCTTGCGACCGAGCTCTTCCTGGCGGCGGTTGAGCGCGGCAAACTCGGCAACCGGTAGATAGATCTCGCCCCGTACCTCGAGCACGTCGGGAACGTCGCCGCAAAGCCGCAACGGGATAGATCGGATAGTCCTGACGTTCGCCGTCACATCTTCGCCGGTCACGCCATCACCCCGGGTAGCACCCCGCACAAGCACACCGTCTTCGTAGGTCAGCGAAACTGCCAGACCATCGATCTTCAGTTCGCACATGTACGCGGAAGGTGGTTCACCGAGGGCACGCACAAGGCGGGATTCCCAGGCTCGAAGTTCGTCCTCGGACTCGACATTGTCGAGGGAGAACATGCGTTGCAGGTGTGTCACTGGTGCAAATGTTGTCTCGACCTCGGCACCGACACGCTGGGTTGGCGAATCGAGAGTTATGAGATCGGGATGAGCTGTCTCTATCTCCTTGAGTTCTCGCATGAGGTCGTCCCAGTCGGCGTCGGGAATCGACGGCTCTCCGAGCACGTAGTAGCCGTAGTTGTGCGACCGGATCTCCTCGCGGAGTTCGGCTGCACGCTGTGTGGGATCGGTCGATGGACTCACTGGCGAGGTTCCTGGGTCGGTAGTTCCCATAACCTACAACAAGGATGCGACATCACCCACGGATTGCGCCAGCCTGGATCGGCTCACTCCCCGGGTGCCCAGGCAACCCACACACCAGCAGCTATGTCACGGGGTAGCTCTTCACCAATGTCTTGAACAAGGATCCGGGAAGCGCCATCAACGGCTGCCGGATAGGCGAATGCCGATCCGTCCGGGGACCACAGCGACACAGACTGTGCGTACTGGTCCGCAAACGGACCGAATACCTGAAGCCATGACAACTCCGGACTGAACGGCTCGAACTCGGTGATTTCTCCGTCCTCCCACACCCGCCACGCAACGGACGGATCGGGGCTGTCGACCAGCGTCAGGTACAACAGCCGGGTACCGGTCGAGTCCCATTGAAACACCGGAATCGGCTCCGACACTATCACCGTGACCGAACCGTCCTCAAGGTCAACAACGCTCAAAGGTCCGGGGCGCACTGCGGGAATGACATGTGCGCCAGCGGCGATTCCATTCTCGTTTCCGACAACGGTCGATTGAATTGCAACCCGATGACCGGCGCCCACAAAGCGTGCCGAACCACGGACCCTGGCAACATCGGTGAAGGACTCACCGTCCCAGACGGCGAGGAACGTGCGAACACCCTCGGTACGAAGGGTGACGAGACCATCGTTGAGCCACACCGGTGCCTGGAACCCCCCGGTGGGGTCGCCAATCGTTTCGGTCGTAGTGGTACGAACATCCAGCCGGCTGCCCCCGGCGTGGGTCGCCAACCCGGCACCATCGGGTGCCCACGTCATGTAGAACGGTGCTTCCTCGCCGACGACCTCTACCGGTAGGGAGCCGTCGACCACTTCGGCAATAAGTCCGGCGGCTTGATCGTTGTTGCGCAGCGAAACGACCGTGGTTATCGCGGGGTCGGGTGACGCAAGGTAGAAGAAGGGTGCGGTAGCAAACTGAATACTCCAGACCTCTTCCCCACCGACCCGGGTCGCGATCAGGCGGTTATCCCCGGGGGCGATCTGCGCCCGAACGACCGTGTCCGCAGAAGCCCAGATGGGTTGGAAGTACTGCGCCCCATCCTGCGGCTCAAAACGCCCGACCTCCTCACCATCGGGGGCAACGATTGCGACAGCGCCCTCCTTATCCAGGAGCACAAGCGGCGCATCCTTCGTCTCGGTCGTACAGGCAGCAACGATCACGACAAATACGACAACAACACCGGCAAGACGAAAACGTTTCATACCATCAACTACACCCATCACTTCGGGATTGTTCCCAGGAAATCGAATACCGCTAACCAATACCGAGGCTCACGCCGGTACGAAACGTTCGGGCTGCGCGTACCCCGGCATGACGCCCCGGGGTCGCCGCCCTGACGTGTTGTGACCACCCCATCAAGCTACAGCACGTCGGCGTGATGGATTTCGTCGACGACCTGGTTGACGAGCTCCATGACATGCTCGGCGTTTCCGATCGTGCCACCCGCAAGGCCACACGCAGGGGTGTACCAGGCATTGTCATGCATCGGCCCCAGTGGGGCGCCCTCCACGACGAGGCGTGCCATTGCAAGCCGATATCGGCCGAGCATGGCATCAAGGCTTGGCATGGGCATCAGAACGGTTGGGGTGACCCCCCACATCACACGACTACCCCCGGCAATCGCGGCGGCAACCTGTTCCACACGGTCGGAAAAACCGACTCCAAGCGCCGCGATATCCCACGAGAACCATCGCGGTTCCAACTCCGCGATGAGCCCCCAATCCGGATCGCCACAGCAGTGAATCCCGGGGCGGATGGAGACACCGTCCATCACCGCACCCAGCACATCGCGTACCAAACCAAGATCGGCATCCGCACCCCGCTCGGACCCCCACGCAATCAGCGAAGGTTCGTCGAGAATGAGAACAATCGCCGCGTTGGGGGCGAGTGCACGAATCAACGCGATGTGCTCATCGATGCGGCCGATCAGACTCGGAACCAGAGCGTCCCACAGTGTCGTCGAGTCAACACCACCCGCAAGCATGGCCAATCCGAGCGTGATCGGCCCGGTCGCCTGCGTCTTGATGACCGGCGCCTCGGTTGTCACAAGAAACTCCCGCGCAGTGAGAGTTGCTTCGTCGCGGTCTCCGGGCGGCTCACCGTATGACAGTGCATAGGCCCCGGCCGCACCGCAACCGACGAGACCGTCGCCCCACTGCACCAACATGCCCTCGGACGTGTGCCGATTGGGAAGCTGTGGCACATACGGCACCGTCGTGGTGGACCTCACGAAGGTGCCGGCATCGACAATGTCGGTGTGCGGCAGCGACCCCACCCCGGTGACTTCTATAGACACGGAATCGCTGCGGAAATCGTCCCACCGCCAAGTACTTCATCGTCCCTGTAGAGCACCGCTGCCTGCCCGGGAGCGACCCCGATCTGGGGCGATGCGAACCGTAGTACAGACTGGTCTCCTGAGAGTTCAAGGGTGGCATCAATCGGGTTCGACCGATAGCGGATCTTCACTGCAACCGCGGCGTCGGTCGGTGGACTCCCGGAGACGAAGGTCAGTTCCTCAACCAGACAGCCCCCGGCGAGAAGATCCTCCCTGCGGCCGATAGTGACGACCGCGGTTTGCGGTTCAATGTCCACGACGTAGCGAGGCTCTCCGACGGCAACACCAAGTCCCTTACGCTGACCTATCGTGAAATCGATCGTACCGGCATGGTCTGCGACGACCTCTCCCTCGGTGGTCACAACTTTTCCCGGGATTACGGTCTCGGGGAAATATTCTCTCAAAAAGCTGCGGTAGTCCCCATCTCCGACGAAACACAGGTCCTGACTGTCCGGTTTGTCGGCGGTTCTGAGTCCAAGACGACGCGCCCGATCCCGAACTTCGGTTTTTGTGATCTCCCCGATCGGGAGTTGGATCCGGGACAATTCGTCCTGGCCGAGCATATGTAGAACATAACTCTGGTCCTTGCCATCGTCATGTCCCCGACGCAAGTGATACCCGTCGGCGTCATGGGTTACCCGGGCGTGATGACCGGTGACAAGAATGTCACAGCCAAGCTCCGTCGTCCGGTCCAGAAGAGCATGGAAACGTACCGTTCGGTTGCACTCGATACAGGGGTTCGGCGTCCGGCCCTGCATATAGATTTCGCCGAACCGACGCACAACCTTTTCGGTGAACTCATCCACATAGTCGAGTACGTAATACGGGATATCGAGCTGTGCGGCGGCACGCCGAGCGTCTTCGGCGTCACCAACGGTGCAGCATCCCGCTGTCGGCATTTCACCATCGGCACCCTCCCATTGTTTGAGGGTCACACCGATGACGTCATAACCCGCCTCGAGCATCAGTGCCGCGGCAACCGACGAATCGACTCCACCGGACATCGCAACAAGGGCCTTCATTGCAGCCCTCGAACCGTCTCGATAACCCGACGGGCAGCCTCCAAACCGTCAGCCTTCGAGTTCACCCATCCGAAGGTGAATCGCACACACTCGTCCGCTTCTGCTCCGGCCATCCCCATCGCCTGGAGAACATGCGACATGTCAAGAGCCCCCGACTGGCACGCCGAACCGGCAGCCGCGGCAAGACCGTTCTGGTCGAGCCGGATGAGTAGTGTCTCCGCACGAACACCAGGAATTCTGAGGTGGGCGTGCTGCACGAGCCTCGTGTCCGTTGGGGCGTTACGCCGAATGTCGGGGAAGGCCTCGATAAGAACATCCTCAAACGCGTCGCGGGCATCCCCAACCCGGTGCCGGAAGTTCTCCCGATCATCGACCGTCGATCGCATGGCGGTCGCCAGACCGACGATCCCAGCCGCGTTCAGGGTTCCGGAACGGCGCCCAAGTTCCTGGCCGCCACCGTGTAGGACCGGCTCCAGGACCACGCCGTTCCTCACGTACAACAGACCGACTCCCATCGGCCCGCCAAACTTGTGTGCAGCAAGGGAGATCAGGTCCGCACCGGTCGCGGCAACGGTGATCTCCTCAGAGATGAACGCCTGCACCGCGTCGGTGTGCATGACAGCACCAGCGGCATGTGCGATCTCCGAGATCGCCGCGATCGGATGGATGACACCGGTTTCGTTGTTCGCCGCCATCACCGAGACGACCGCGGTATCGGTGTCGATCACCCCGACCAACCCATCGAGGTCAACCCGGCCCAACGCGTCAACTCCGACGATGTCCACCGCGTGCCCGAGACGGTGGAGAAAACCGACGGTCTCCAGCACGGCCTCATGCTCGGTTGCGACGGTCACCGTCTTCGATCGACGATCGGGTCCGAACACCATCCCTGCGACGGCCAGGTTGTCGGCCTCGGTACCTCCGGCGGTAAACACGATTTCGAGCGGCCGAGTAGCTCCGAGGATCCCCGCAATCTCCTCGCGCGCCTCTTCAATCGCATTCTTGACGCGACGTGAAATACCATGGATGCCCGATGGGTTCCCATAGACGTCGTCGAGGAACGGGGCCATGGCGTCACGGACCTCGGCCCGCATGACCGTTGTCGCAGCATGATCGAGGTACAACATTGCAGCTATTCTGCCAGCTTTCCCAACCAGCATTGCCGGATCGGATGCGAGTATGACTACCCAAGAACCTATCGTGTACTGGCGACCCGGATGCGGGTTTTGTGCCAGGCTCTTCGCGCAGCTCGATCAGGCAGGGGTACCCCACCGTCGAGTAAACATCTGGGAGGACCCCGATGCGGCAGCGACAGTACGTTCGTTTGCACACGGCAGCGAAACCGTCCCCACCGTCGTGATCGGTGATACCGCACTGGTGAATCCCTCAGTGGACCAGGTCCAGACAGCCCTACGGACGGGACCTGTCAGCTCGCAATGAGCCGAGTGATGAACTCCAACACCGCGGCCTCGTAAACATCGGGATCCACGTTCCACAACGTCCCCGGCAAACCGCCCTCGAACGTCACCAAGGTCACCAGATCGTCCGGCACCGCCGCAGCGAACTGCTCCACCGCGGACATGGGAGTGAGAGGATCTTCGGTACCGGCCAGTAGCAAGATTGGGACATCAAACTGGCTCGCCCGATCAATCTGATCAACATCGGGCCAGTCGATCCCGTACCGCACGCGCACCAAACCCGATGTGAACGGTCGGAGGATGCCGGGAATACCGAACTCCGCGGCAGCACGGTCAACGGTTGCCTGGACATCGAGCACGGGGCCCTCAAGGACAACACCGGCGACAGGTGTGAGGTCGCCGGCCTCGTGCAGGTACGTCATGATTGCGTTCGCCCCAAGGTCCGAACCGAAAAGAACCACACGCTTGGCCCCTTCGGACTCGGCGAAACGCACCGCGGCCTTGATATCGAGCCATTCGTCGTATCCCCACCCGACCGAAGCGGCGGGAGCCTCGGGTGCCAGACCATCTGATCGATAGGAGATCACGAGAACGGGAAGCCGCTCTTCCTTCAGTGCGGGCAGGAACCTCAGGGCCTCGCCGCGGCCACTTCCGGTGCGACCATGGACATAGATCACCCAGGTCTCTCCGTCGCCGTCGACGTACCATGCCGGATTGATACCAAGGGGCGAGATTGCGCGCACCGTCTCGAACGTGATGTTGAGCGCTTCCTTCGGGTCGCCAAAGTAGACGTCGCCCAACAGCCGAACCTTGTCGCCGCCGGAGAACTCGCCCTCCGTCGCCATGAAAACCCGTTCCACCTCGGAGTCAGTGATCGAAATGATCTCAGCAACCTGACCCTGGGCAGACTCCGACTCGATGCTCCACAACCCAACCCTCTCCGTTGCCGCGGTACGTGGCAGCGTGATTCGTCCCCCTCCGACACCGAGCACATCTATGTCGTAGCTCACCTCGATGATGTGCTGGCTGAACATGTCCGTCCCGATTTTCTGGCTGAACTGCACAACCTTGGTACCGAGAACAAGGACCGTGACGGCCAGTGATACGAGAACGATGACTTTGTACCGTCGTGGCCAGGGGTTCGGATCCATGGCGAAAATAGTAGTGCGCAGAATCGACTGCGGAGTCCGCGGGTTCCCAACATGAATCCATCCCGGGAACCCTCTGAACCTCCGCTAAACACCCACCCCGCATAAACTGACATGATGCCAACCACCATCACCGTCGTTCGTTCTATGGCCTTCCCGCGACAGGTCGTTTGGGAACGCCTCGCCGACATTGCCTCGCATGCGTCGTGGATGAAAGAGGCCACGTCGATCGAGTTCATGACGAGCCAACACACCGGTGTCGGCACGATCGTCGATGTCCCGACGCGAGTCGGTCCGTTTGCCACAACCGACCGCATCGAGTTCACAGCATGGAACGAACCAAGCGACCTTGCGGTTCGGCATTCCGGGGTCGTCTCGGGAACCGGCACCTTCATGCTCGACGAGATGGGTCCGTCACTCACAACCGTGACGTGGCAAGAGTCGATCGGGCTGGCCCACCGCCTCGGTGGTCGCCTGGGGGAGCTCCTTGCGCGTCCGATCATTACTCGAATCTGGGAACGCAACCTGCGAGATCTCGAAACCCAGATCGCGACGAACCACGGGACCCTGCCCGCCTGACACCTCGGCGGACCCGCTGCGATGCTGCTCTCGGGTGCGTCGTGTACCGGAAC
The DNA here is from genome assembly GCA_013151445.1 of Actinomycetota bacterium. Taxonomy (GTDB): domain Bacteria; phylum Actinomycetota; class Acidimicrobiia; order Spongiisociales; family UBA5794; genus BMS3BBIN02. The sequence goes on along the minus strand of JAADIG010000005.1, from coordinate 68,529 downwards.
GGATCTGGACCGGCGCTCAAGCAACCACCATGCGGACGTACTGCTACGGTGGCGGTTGAACCCACCTGTGTAAGGCGTTGAGAGACAGGAGTCCTGATGGAGCACACCGTGGCTGTGACAGCGGAGGATCTGACCTTCGCCCCAACCTTCAACGTTGCCGTGCCGTTCATCGACCGGCACATCACCGAGGGACGCGCCGACAAGGTCGCCATACGGACTACCCGGGGAGAAGAGGTCACATACCGAGAGCTCGTCCAAGGTGTGAACAGGGCCGGCAACGTACTCAAAGACCTGGGGCTCACCCCGGGTGACCGAGTGCTCATGGTGGTCAAGGACGACCCTTGGTTTGTCTATGTGTTCTGGGGAGCGATCAAGGCTGGGTTTATCCCAGTACCGCTCAATACGCTCCTGCGTTCGAAGGACTACGAGTTCGTCATTGCGGACTCAGCGGCGGCGGCCGTGGTTTGGTCGCCCGAATATGACAGCGAGATTCTCCCGGCATTGGAGGCGGTGGCACCCGGCCCCGCCCATCGGATTCCTACCGAGGGCGACGGGAAGACACTACGGTCACTTCTCAACGCGGCATCTCCCGAACTTGAGCCCGCACCCAGTACGGCTCTCGATGACTGCTTCTGGCTGTACTCATCCGGATCGACAGGGAATCCCAAAGGAACGATCCATCTCCACCGCGACATGGTGGTGACATCACAGCGCTACGGTATCGAAACTCTGGGTGTGACCAACGAGGATGTCTTCTTCTCGGCGGCCAAGCTGTTTTTTGCCTACGGTCTCGGGAATGGCATGACGTTTCCCCTCTGGGTGGGTGGCACTGCCGTTCTGTTCGACGGTCGCCCGACACCGGAGACCACGTTCGATGTCATTGACCGGTTCCGACCGACGCTCTACTTCGGAGTCCCCACCCTCTACGCCGCCCAGCTCGCCGGATACGACGGGCTGAACCCCGACATGTCCTCCGTGAGGCAGTGCGTCTCCGCCGGCGAGGCGCTCCCCCCTGACATTCTGCACCGCTGGAAGGAACGCACCGGCCTCGACATTCTTGATGGGATTGGCTCAACAGAACTTCTCCACATCTTTATCTCCAACCTGCCAGACGACATCCGTCCCGGGGCCACGGGGAAACCGGTTCCCGGCTACGAGGCTCGCATCGTCGACGAAAGCGGAAATGAGGTGTCGACTGGTACGGCGGGTCGTCTGCTGGTTCGCGGCCAATCGGCGGCCCGGGCCTACTGGAACAACCCGGAGAAGACCGAAGCGACGATGTACGGTGACGATTGGCTCGACACCGGCGACACCTACGTCAGCGACGAGAGTGGGTACTACTACTACCAGGGTCGCAGTGACGACATGATGAAGGTCGGCGGGATCTGGACATCGCCGTTCGAGATCGAGGCGAAGCTCATGGAACATCCCCTCGTTCTGGAGGCCGCAATTGTCGGTCGCCTCGACGATGCTGGTCTGCTGAAACCGTCGGCGATTGTCGTCCTCACCGATCCAGCAGCAGCAAACGAGGACCTGGAGAACGAACTTCGGACGTTGTGCAAGAAGGGTCTTGCCCCATACAAGTATCCCCGTTGGATCGAATTTGTGGACGACCTGCCGAAGACCGCGACGGGCAAGATTCAGCGATTCAAACTGCGGACGCTACTGCCCTAGGCGGGTGCCGACGGTAATTGTCCCCCTACATCGCTCAATGTTGATTGCTATGGTGGCTGTGCCCCCGACCTCCGTTTCACCGGTAGGTTGGGGATCCGGCGGGGCCTCGTGGTTTCGTCGCTAAGCGTCCATCGAGGTACAGGAGGGCAAGACTATGAAACGTTCCTGGCTCAAGACACTGAGCTTTACCCTGGCACTAGCACTCGTCGTCAGCGCATGCAGTGCAGGAAACGAAACCACCAACACAACTGCCGGCAGTACAGAGGCACCGACTGCAACAACAGCGGATACTGGTCCCATCAAAATTGGGCTACTCACATCGCTGACCGCCACATTCGCCCCTTGGGGTGTATCGGCCCGCGACGGAATGCGGCTCGCGGTTGAGGAAATTAATGCAGCCGGCGGCGTCGACGGCCGCATGATCGAACTCATCGAGCGCGACGACCAGTCGAACCCGGAAGAGGGTGCGAGTGGTTTTGAGCGCCTCGTAGAAGACGGGGTCGTGGCCATCGGTGGCACAATCTCGAGCGATGTCGGACTCTCGACATCGCGCCTAGCGGAAGAGCTCAAGGTACCGCTCTTCCTCGTCAAGGCCGGTTCTGATGCCATCCTCACGACGGATAGCCGGTACACGTTCCGCACTTGTCTTCCCGCAGCACCTATGATCGCCGGTCCAGTCGCACAGTATGTGGCCGCCACCGGGGTCACCAAGGTAGGCGCCATCGTTGCTGACTATGCCTGGGGACAGGCAGTGAAGTCCGCTCTGGAAACCGAATTCGCCGGCGTCGACGGTGTCGAACTCCAAATCGAGGTAGCCCCGGTGCCGGAGAAGGACTTTGCGGCGTATCTGCGACGACTCCAGGACTTTGGTGCACAAATCATCGTGGCGACCGGCCACCCACCAGGAGGCGTGTCGATCACAAAGCAGTCCGATGACTTCGGGATGGATGTCCCGGTGACGGGTTCGTGGAACCCCTTGGGACTGATCGTCGGTGCTGTTGGCGACCAGGCCTTTGATCGCTACGCCGACTTTGCTTGTGTGAACTATGACAGCGCCGAGTACCAGGATCTCGCTCGTCGTTACCTGGCGTTCTCCGAGAACACGTTCATGGAGGATGACGCAGTTGCAGGGTACGGAATCGTGCAAGCGGTGGCCGAGGCAGTTGGCGCCGTCGGCGACGACCCGGTAGAGGTCGCAAAGTACCTGCACGCCAATACGTTTGACATTCCCGGCTACTCGTTCCCCTTGCAGTGGACCGAATGGGGTGAGCTAGCCGCCGCCCAGGTCACGTTCGTGGTGATCCGTGAACAAGAACCACCCGACGGGGTGAATCCGGGTGCGAACTGGTATCCGGAACTGCTGCTCTTGTCAGATCCGCTCACCCCGTATGTGCCATAGTAAAGCGGGTGGCACTGCTTGAACTCGACGACCTACACAAACACTTCGGTGGCCTCCCGGCCCTCGATGGAGTGACGTTTCGGGTCGACGATGGTGAGATTCTCGCCATCGTCGGCCCCAACGGTGCGGGCAAGAGCACACTGCTCAAGTCGATCAGCGGACTGTTGCAGCCAACCAGCGGTTCGATCACATGGGAAGACACCGACATCACGCGCCTGTCGACACATCGGATCCGCCAGATGGGTGTCGCAATGGTTCTACAAACCCCGAGGGTGTTCCATTCACTCACCGTTCACGAGAACGTCATGGTGGGTGCCATGTTTGGCAACAGAACCGAACGAAAACCAGAGGCCGAAGCCTTCGCTGAGGCGAGCACGATGTTGGAGTTTGTGGGCCTCATCGGCAAGGCCGGTTGTGCAATCGACGAGTTGAACCTCCACGAGCAACGGTATGTCGACCTCGCTCGTGCGCTCGCCGGTCGACCGCGACTACTCCTCCTCGACGAGGTTATGGCCGGTCTGAACGATACGGAGACACACTCCTCCATCGACATGATCCGTACCGCCCGCGATCGCTTCGGTGTGACCGTCATCTGGGTGGAACATGTGATGAAGGCGGTGATGAGCCTTGCGGAGCGGATCGCCGTCCTGGACTTCGGAAGACTGCTCGCCGACGGTGAGCCCGAAGTAGTGATGCGCGATGCGGCCGTGATCGAGGCATACCTCGGCAAGGAAGCGCACAAGAATGCTTGAGGTGTCAAACCTGTCGGCGGGATATGACGCCAAGGCCGTCGTCCTGGATGTGTCGGTCAACGTACGAGAGGGCGAAGCAGTTGCGATTATCGGATCGAACGGGGCCGGCAAGACCACCCTCCTCAGGGCGATCTGTGGCCTTCTACCGGTGTCCTCCGGTAACGTTCAATATGCGGGCACATCGATCACGAACCTGGCGGTCCATGAGATCGCCCGATCTGGCATCGCGTTTGTACCTGCACAACGACACCTTTTCCCGGAAATGACTGTCGCAGAGAACCTCGCACTTGGTGCCTTTCCGCATCGTCCCGACCCAGATCAGCATGCGTTGGTACTCGACCTCTTTCCCCGGCTCGCCGAGAGACGCCATCAGGCAGCGGGAACGATGAGCGGCGGGGAACAGCAAATGCTCGCCGTTGGCCGGGCGTTGATGGCAAACCCGCAACTTCTCATCCTCGACGAACCAACGACGGGGCTTGCCCCGAGACTCGCCGCCCAAGCCTACGAGTCCCTCGCCGCGCTCCGCGGACAGGGCATGACGATTCTCGTCGCCGAACAGCAGGTCCCCCTGGTCCTTGGTATCGCCGACCGAGGGTATGTATTGGAGAACGGTGAGATACAGCTCGAAGGTCTGGCAAGCGACCTACGAGGGAACCCCACTGTCCAACGCGCCTACCTGGGGGTTGTATGACAGCGGTGATCCTCGACGGCATAGTGCTCGGACTCCAATTCGGGCTCCTCGGTGTCGGACTGACGGTCGTGTACGGGATCGGCGGCGTCCTCAACCTTGCGTACGGGCAGTTAGCTGTTGTTGCGGCAATCGTGATGTCGATCACGATGCGGTCGGGGCTGGCAACTGGACCGGCGGTGCTAGCTGGCATCTCCGCAGCGGTCGCGATCGCCCTCCTGCTCAACTTTACGATCCTCAAACCCGTCTACAAACGCGACGACGAAGACCGTGTGCTCCTCAGTCTGCTCCTGACAATCGGTGTTGCTTTCATCATCGACGGATTTCTCGTCTGGCGGTACCCCATCGAGGCCCTGAGTCTCAACATCGATTGGGACCCGGTCTCCATATTGGGTGTGAGAATGCGGGCCGGGAGCCTGCTTGCCTCGGCGATAACGCTCCTGGCTGGCGGTGCGTTGATCTTCTTTTTCCGCACCACGACAACCGGTAAGGCGGCGCGGTCGGTAATCCAAGACGAGGTCGGTGCACGGCTGTGCGGTGTGAACCCGGCAGCAGTGCGCACATTGATCTTTGCGTTGAGCGGCGTACTTGCGGGCCTCTTCGCCACCACCCAGGCAATGACCAGCCCGGTGCCGATTAGCGCCGGGTTCGACTTCACGATCACCGCACTGCTGGTCACCGTCGTCGGAGGCCTCGGTAGCATCCGCGGGGCGTTCCTCGCCGGTCTCATCTTGGGAGTGGTCAATGCCATGAGTTCGTTCTACATCGGCTCCTACGTCACGACGATCATCCTGCTGGCGGCCGCCGCGCTCACCATCGTGGTGCGCCCGTCGGGACTGTTCGGAGCGAAGGCATGACGGCCGACGAACGTCCAGTGAGCGAACAGTCCGCGAACCACCCACCACCGGGGACGATCAGCAGGGAATCCAGTCGACGAACCTTTCTCGCGATCGCCGCTGCCGGCCTGGCCCTCGCCCTTGTGCCAATTTGGATCGGTGGCTCTCGAACCCTCATGGGTGTCGCCATCACCGGTCTGCTCTTTGCTTCGTATGCGATCGCGTTCAACCTGATCTTTGGAAGCACCAATCAACTCTTCCTTGCTGTCGGCGCCCTTGCCGGCGTCGGTGCCTACACGTCGGCCATCATCAGCGACCGCCTCGGTGTGCCATTCCCGCTCACGATGGTGCTGGCAAGCGGATTATCGATGTTCATCGGTGGTGCGTTCAGCTGGATCGCGGTACGACGATCCCTGGGAATCATTTTCACCGGGATCATCACGCTGACGTTCTCGCTGGCGTTCGACAATCTGCTGCTCGGTCAGCGGGGTCTCACCGGCGGTGAGACAGGAATCGTGGTCGATGCCGGCTCGGATACTTTCCTCCGCAACCAGATCCCCCCGTACTACGTGTTTCTGATCCTCGTCCTGATCTATCTCATTGGGTATGTGCTGCTGCACCGATCGCACATAGGTTGGGCGTTTCGGGCGCTCAGGGACGACGAAATCGCCGCCGAACTCACGGGAATCAACGTCGCAAGGTACCGCATCTACGCCGGGGCAATCGGGGGCGGGATGCTCGGGTTCGCTGGTGCGCTGTGGGCCCACGTCGAAGGATTCATCAGCCCCGCCACGTTTACGTTCGTCCACGTTGACGTCCCCGCGCTCGTCATGCTGGTATTCGGTGGCATCGGGACGGTACTGGGTCCCGTGGTCGGAGCCGCCGTGTTTACCTACCTCGGCGAAGTTCTCGCGTCGTATAGCCAGCTACGCCTTATCGCTGATGGGATTCTGCTCATCGTGCTGTTCCTCGCGTTTCCGCAGGGAGTGATCCGTGCGCTTGGCTTGCGACTCAATCAACTGCGGGCGAGTCGCAAAGCCGCCCCGTGACCCCGGCCCCTCGGGTCAGCCGGGTCGTTACTTCGCTTTCACACAAAGAACCGGAACAGGCGAGTAGTGGAGGATATCGAGGGCGTTCGACCCGAGAAGCATTTTTCCGGTGGCGGACCGTTCTCGAATACCAATAACGATCAGCTCCGCGTCGTAGTCTTCCACGGCCTGGATGAGGTCCTCGGCAGGTTTGTCGCCCCTCACATACTCGTGGATTTCGTGCTCGACACCGGCGCTAACCAGCCTCCGGGCAAGGTCCTCAAGCGCGTTGTTCATCGCGATATAGTCCTCGGCCTTGTCGTGACGTCCACCGAGCTTCGAATGGACAACGACGAGACTTGCGTTGCGCAGCATCGCTTCCTCGATTGCTTTGTCAATCGCAGCGTTGCCCTCGGGACTGTCGATGAATCCGACGACGATCTTCATACCCACTCCGTCCTGTTTCGTACCAACAAATCGCGAACCCGTCCCCGACCCTCGCGGCGTTTAGCCATTCTAGCGGTCCAAGTACGGCGCCCCCGCTCAGCTTCCACCGAAATCTGGCTTCTCCTTATTGACAAACGCAAGAATCCCGAGCTTTGCATCACCCGTGCGGAACACCGCCTCGAACGCATCACGTTCGACGGCCATCGCCTCGTCAATCGGACGTCCGTACCCGTCGCCCATGGCCCGTTTCACCGCAGAGTACGCCTTGGTCGGCCCGGTGGCCCACCGCTGCGCGTCACTCATCGCTACATCAACCAGTTCGTCGTCTCGGCAAACCTTGTCGGCAATGTGAAGCGCAACGGCCTCCTCGGCACCGACTTGGCGCCCACTCATGTTGAGGTCCTTAGCGACCTGGTATCCAGCGAGGCGTTGCAGGCGTTGGGTACCCCCCGCACCGGGAATAATCCCGAGCAAGATCTCCGGTTGGCCAACCTTGGCCGACTCGGCGACGTAGCGGAAGTCTGCCCCCATCGCGAGTTCGAAACCCCCACCAAGGGCATACCCCTGGATGGCTGCAATGACCGGCTTTTCGAGTTGTTCCAAACGACGCACAACACCCGACAAGTTCGACGCTATCGGCTCGTCCCCATCCGAATCAAAGGCGTCGACAAACCTCTTGATGTCCGCCCCGGCAGCGAAGTGCTTCGTGCCAGTGATCACGACCGCACGAATCTCGTCGGCCTGCGCCCGGGCAATTGCCTCGTCGATGTCGGCGATAAGCTCGCCGGAAAGGGCATTAACCGGGGGCCGATCCAGGGTTATCTTGGCAACGGCGCCGATGATTTCGTAGTGGACCAGACTCATGAGTGACCTCCGCAAGACGACTGTGCCCCCAATCTAGTGGCGATCCGTACCCGCGGACTACCGGCCCGGTCGAACGAACGAGGACCCGGGTCTATCGAATCACTTCCCAAGCGAGTTCGTCAGCGGCGGTCCATGGATCGAGCTCTAGGTTGGCGACCGCGTCGCCCTTGGTTTGTCCCGCAGTCGAAGCAATGAGCTGTGTAGCCCGCTCGGTATACCGACTCATCAAGGCGCGGTAGAACTCCGACCGTCTACGCATGCGCCGCTCCTCGTTCTTGGCGCCTCGCTCCAGAAATGTTCGATGCGCTGCGACCGCATCCCACACGTCGGAGGTGCCGTCACCTGTGAGAGCAACACACGTCACGATCGGTGGTCGCCAGGGTTGAGATTCGCCGAGATCTACCATGGCGTTGAGGTCGCGTACGGTCTCGTCGACTCCGGGGCGGTCAGCCTTGTTGACGACGAAAACGTCACCAATCTCAAGCAGACCAGCCTTGGCGGTCTGTACCGCATCACCCCAGCGCGGGTTCACAACCACCACTGTCGTATCAACATTCGAGGCGATGTCGACCTCGGCTTGCCCCACCCCGACCGTCTCGACAAGAACGTCATCAAACCCGAGAGCGTCGAGCACCATAACGACCCGCGACGTCGCGGCGGCAAGCCCCCCGAGTTGGCCGCGCGATGCCATCGACCGAATGTACACACCCGGGTCCTCAATGTGATCCTGCATCCGCACCCGGTCACCGAGAATCGCTCCACCCGTGAAGGGACTCGACGGGTCAACCGCGACAACACCGACGGTGTTGCCAGTGGCCCGGGCGTGGCGGATTAGGTGATTCGTGAGCGTCGACTTGCCGGCACCCGGGGAGCCGGTCATCCCGGTCGTCCAGGCACGACCCGTGTCCGCGTACACCGTCGACATTATCGTTCGGGAGTTCTCCCCCGAACCTTCGACACCCGTGATCAACCGAGCAAGCGAGCGGCGATCACCGCGACGGGCAGCTGCAAGCAAAACGGCACTATCAATCGGTATGGGCATGACGGTGAGCCTACAAGACGGTCTGCCTAGCGGCGGGAACTAGAGAGCAATGACCTCAAGAACACCGGGGACACGATCCATGAGGATCCGTTCAATACCGGCGGTCAGGGTCATAGAGACGAGCGAGCACCCGTCGCATGACCCCACGAGCTGTAGCGTCACACGGCCGCCCTCGGTTCCGAGGAGAATCATGTCGCCGCCATCGGCCTGAAGAGCCGGGCGAATATAGTCGAGCGTCTCGTTCAACAGATCCTCGTCGATGACGACGTCGGTCTGCGGTGCGGGGCCGAGGAGCGTGAGGTCGCTCGGCGATGCAACGGAGATCATTGCTGACTGCATGTGCTCGTTCTCTGGCATGTACATCCCTTGAATGGTGTCGGTATTGTACGGCAAACCCGACCGTTCGAAACCCGTTTCGCCATACTTTGGGCTCCCGACGACGATCTCCAGGGGGTGTGCCGCGGCGATATCTGGTGCCCTAACGTGGCCAGTAACGGTTCGTCACACGAGCGGTGATGAACTCGGCACCCTCGGGAGGCGTCAGACGAATGCCCGACGATGACCGGTCGAACTGCCACCGACCGGCGGGAAGAACACCGGCGAACGTACCGTTAATCCAGAGGTCGAACGAACCCGTCGCCTCGAATTCAAGAGTCGGTGATTTCCACGTCAGACCAATCCTCACAGTGTCGGGAATGTACTGGCCGCCATCCTCGGGCCGGAGACCGCTGTAATAGTGCGCCAGCATGTCGTCATAGGTCCACCCTTGGTCTCCCATCGCCTTGATCCCCCACTGCGACATCCCGATCGCGTGTCCCCAGCCCTCACCATCGAAGACGACCATGAGCGGAGATGGCAGGTCAGATGCTGGCAAAAAGGGGGCAAGACCGGACCGCTCGGCCGTCGGTTCCCCGGTCAGCGATGTCTCGAACGTATAGGACAGGATGGTCTGTGGCCATCTTCTACCGGACGGACGGGGACCCGGAAACAAACCCGGATACAGAGCAGGACCGTATTTGTTGAAAATCCCGCGGATTCGTGAAACCGGGATTGAGGTCACACCAAGTTCGGATTGGATCTCGACACGTTCCGGACCCAGTCCTTCACCCGGTCCGACGACCACGACCCTGGAAATAACGCCACCGACAACGAACCCTGCTTGGCCAACCACCCTCCGAAATGCCTCCGCAGGGACCTCCACGGTCCACGAGCGAAACGGTGTGACCTCAAGTTCGGGCGAGTCGACTGCCTGCAGATAGGGTTTGGCGGTCGCCGCCCAGATGTCCTGAATGGCGCGCGTGCGGGCCCCTGCGCTCGACGAGTACAGGGCCTGTGCAGGAGCGTCTTCATAGAGAAGAATCTCTCGCGAGGTCCGTGCGATAGCTTCATCCCAGCGTATTTCATCCGCGGACTCGCCCGGGCTACTGCCGCCGTATACCTGGCATTGGGTCGTCGCACAGATGTCGAAGTCATACTTCCTCCCCGAGGAGGACCGGCCCCGATCCATCGTCCACGCCAGGTAGGTTCGTGCGGCAACGACCTGAGCTGCGAGCGTCTCGTCTGGCCAGGAGAGCGGAACCTCGTGGATACCCCGCAGGTAGGCGTCGAGTGCGACCTCTTCGACCAGAGATAGGTTCGTCCCCGCCGTGGCAATATCCAGCTCCCCGACATAACTACGGTTTCGCCAGACAATCTCGGTGCCGATGCGGGGCACAATGGCGATGTCGGCTATCGCATTCCCGCCCGCATGCGACTCGGCGCGGACCGGCGATACGGATCCAACAAGGACCGTGACGACCACAAAAACAAACCCCCACCGGTGAAGCGTGGACGATCCGCGAGACTGCCGGACCCCGGCATCAACCGACATCGTCCTAAAGAGCGATGCGCGCAATCGTGGCCCCCAGAGATTTCAGCTTCGGTTCGAGGTCCGTATATCCCCGATCAAGGTGGCTCGCATCAACAATGGTGGTGGTACCCGCAGCAGCCAGGGCAGCGATCACCATCGCGGCACCGGCACGGATATCGCACGCGTCGACCGTCGCTCCAACCAGGGTGCTCTGACCATCGATAACGACATGTTGGCCATCCGTGCGGATCGCGGCGCCCATCCTGTTGAGCATCTCGATGTAGCGAAACCGACCCGAGTACAGGTTCTCGGTCATGATCGATGTACCGTCACCGGATGCCAAAAAGGCCACCATCTGGGGATGCATATCGGTGTGGAACCCCGGATACGGCAGTGTTGCAAAATCGACCGCGGTTGGGCGCTCGGGTCCCGACACCGTGATCGTGGATTCACCGATCGTGACATCACAACCGGCGGCCCGCATCTTCGAGAGCTCCATACGAAGGTGGTCGGGCACACAATTGACGACAGTGACCTCGCCCCGCGACGCAGCGCCCGCCAGCAAGTAGGTCCCCGCTTCGAGACGATCAGGAACCACCGAGTAGGTCGCCGCAACAAGCTCCGGTACACCATGAATCTCGATCCGGGACGTGCCGGCACCAACGACCTTGGCCCCCATTGCTGTCAGATAACTCGCCAGGTCCTCGAGTTCGGGTTCACGCGCCGCGTTCGTAAGGACGGTTGTCCCCTTCGCCATGACGGCAGCAAGCAGTATGTTCTCGGTGGCCCCGACGGAAGGGAACCCGAGGTCGACGTCGGCACCGATGAGCCCACGAGGCGCCTCCCCATAGAGGACTCCGTCGCGGCTCTCGAACTCGGCCCCCAACCTGGCAAGACCGTCGAGATGCATATCGATCGGACGCGTGCCAAAGTCGTCACCGCCGGGGAGAGCAATTCTCACACTGCCGACACGGGTAAGCAGGGCCCCAAGCACCAGGATCGACGCACGCATCTTGCGAACCACGTCCAGGGGTGCTTCGGCCGAAAGCACCTCGGGAACGGTGACGGTCCTGGTGGTCCCGTCGGCGACACATCGTGCGCCAACATGTTCAAGAACTTCGCACATCAATCTGACATCCACGATGTCCGGTACGTTGCTCAGGACATGGGTACCGGGAGCCAACAACGTCGCGACGAGGTGCTTGAGGACCGCGTTCTTCGCTCCGAGCACACCGATGGAACCGTTCAGAGGTATCCCACCGGTGATTTGCAACGCTTCCATTGGATCGATTCTACGGCCCCTCGGCTCGTACGCAGAGGACTACTGCCCTGAATCAGTTAGCCGAAACGACTGCCGAACGATATCGGCGTGAGTGCGCCAGCTTCGGTCGGAGGCCCGAAGCTCGATGGAGTATGCCCTCGGGGAATCGATCGTAACGAGACGATGCCATGCGTAACCGTCGGGGAGCACTACATAACTATCTATCGACCCGTCGAGTTGAGGCTCGACGGACCGCACTTCCGCACGGCCTTCTTCGACTACGGCCCACCTCACCTCGACCAGATCCGATTTCGAGATAGGCCACTGTCTGCCACCGGCCGTGGCGACTCCCTCCATGTTCATCGGCGCAATCGTGAGTAGGGCCTGTGGATCAAGCGGATTTGTGAGGACCGCAAAGTTTGAACCCTGATCCGAGATTGACCATCCCTGGGGTACGTCCACGCAGAACGAGTCGACACACACGGTGTCGACGACTCCAACGACCGGTGCGGTAGTACCCGAACCACAGGCCGCCACCAGGAGCAGAAATGCAACAGCAACTTTTCTCACGGAGCCAATGTACACACAAGACAGCAGCTACCTGCGGGCAGACTCGCTGATTCGGAGCTGGTCTGAGTAGTGTCTGGTTGTCGCCAAAAGGAGCCGGTCTGTGCGAATAGTTGTTGGGTCCGACCATGCTGGATTCCCACTGAAACAAGAGTTGATCCCCTTGCTTATCGAGGCGGGGCACGAAGTCCACGACGTCGGTACGTCGAGCACGGAACCAGTGGACTATCCGGACTTTGCTGAGGCAACGGCCCTCGCCCTCCTCGACAATCACGGCGAACGAGCAATCGTGATCTGTGGCTCCGGCGCCGGTGCATGCATAGCGGCGAACAAGATCCGCGGCATTCGGTGTTTCCAAGGCAACGATACGTACACCGCACACCAAGCCGTTGAGCACGACGACGCCAATATGGTTGCCCTCGCCGCCCGGGTCACGGGCGGTGCACTCGCTCTCGAAATTGCGGAATCGTTCCTCGCGGCGACGTTCTGGAACCGTGACCGGTATCGCAGACGGCTCGACAAGGTTCTTGCCATCGAGGATCGGAATTTTCGTACGGACACGGATACCGACGACCGACGTTAGAGAGGTACGATGGATTCACGGTTGCAAAGGATTTCATGACAGCCCACGAACCCAGCAGTTATATCAACCGGGAACTGTCACAGCTTGAGTTCCAGTCGCGGGTTCTCGCACTCGCCGAGAATAAAGCAACACCGCTGCTCGAGCGGGTGAAATTTGTCGCGATCGTATCGCAGAACCTCGACGAGTTCTACCAGGTCCGTGTCGCCGGACTCCTTGAGCACCACGTCACCGGTGTGGGACGTCGACCCGCTGACGGTATGTCGCCGCGAGAGCAGCTCGATGCGATCCACGAGGCTGGCAAAGGCCTCATCGGCCGGATCGATCGCCTGGTCAACGATGAACTGTTCCCGGCCCTCGAACACGAAGGTATCCACCTCACTGATTACAGCGATCTCTCCGATGAGGACCGGGCCTATCTCTCGACCACGTTTGACGAAGAAATCTATCCGGTGCTCACACCACTCGCCGTCGACCCGTCGCACCCGTTCCCATTCATCTCGAACCTTTCCCTGAACCTCGCGGTCGAGTTGGAACGACCGAAGACCTCCGACACGGAGTTTGCGAGGGTAAAAGTGCCGGGAATCCTTGCGCGTTTCATTCGGATTCGAGACGAAGAACGCTTTGTGCCCCTTGAGCAAGTGATCGGTGCACACCTCCACCAACTCTTCTCCGGCAGCAAGATCGTCGACCACTTCTTTTTCCGAGTGACCCGCAACGCCGACATTGCCGTGGAGGAGGAAGAGGCAAAAGACCTCCTTGAGGCAATGGAATCGGTCCTTCGGTTCCGACAACGCTCAGCAACCGCGGTGCGTCTTGAAATCGACGGACGAATGAGCGACTCGATTCTCAATCTTCTCGCGACGGAGCTTGGCGTTTCAAGTGCCAACGTGTTCCGACGAACGACACCGCTTGATCTTGGGGGGCTTTGGGATATCTACAACCTCTCAAGACCCGAGCTCAAGGACGATCCGTGGACACCCACCACCCAGCCGCGGATCGCCGACCATGGCGACCGGCCCACCGACTTTTTTGCGGAGATCTCCAAGGGCGACATTCTTGTACATCACCCGTACGAGTCATTTGCGACGTCCACCGGGGCCTTCCTCGCCCAGGCGGCACAGGACCCGAACGTTCTCGCCATCAAACAGACCCTCTACCGGACGTCCATACCCGTCGATCCAGCGCTGGGCGGCGAGGAGGCAATCGTCCGCTCACTCATCGCCGCCGCCGAGGCCGGCAAGCAAGTCGTGGTTCTGGTGGAACTCAAGGCACGATTCGATGAGGCTGCCAACATCAGTTGGGCAAAGCTGCTGGAGTCCGCTGGTGTACACGTCGTCTATGGCGTTCCGGGGTTAAAGACTCATACGAAAACCCTTCTCGTCATTCGCCGTGAACGCGAAGGGTTGAAACGCTACGCACACATCGGCACCGGCAACTACAACCCGAACACGGCCCGGCTGTACGAGGACCTTGGATTGTTCACCGCGGACCCAGACATTGGCGCGGACCTCTCCGAACTGTTTAACGCACTCACCGGGTTCGCCGCTGCACCTCAGTACCGCAAACTCCTGGTAGCGCCCCACCATCTGCGCGAGGAAATCACGCGGCGAATCCGACAGCAGGCCAACCGCGGCGTCGACGGGCGAATCCTGATGAAGCTGAACCACCTCATCGATCCCGACATCATCGACGAACTCTATGCGGCATCGGCAGCGGGATGTCGCGTCGAGCTTATTGTGCGAGGCGTTTGCGGCGTTCGGGCCGGCGTTCCAGGTCTGTCTCAGAACATCACGCTCCGTTCGATCGTTGGACGATTTCTCGAGCACTCGAGGATCATCCGTTTCGGCACCGTCGGTGATGGTGCCGAGTATTACCTCGGGTCTGCCGACATGATGCAGCGCAACCTCAACGCCCGCGTCGAGGTCCTCGCCCCGATCACCGACCCGAGCCTGCAGGACCGCGTGGACGGGATCATTGACACGCTGCTCACCGACGACACGCTTGCGTGGCAGCAAACCAACGGAGAGTGGCAGCCCGTCCCCCACATGGGTGGGATCGGTACCCACGCGTCCCTCATGGAGGCTGCTCTCGAACGGACACGGGGAGCCGACAGCCGGTGAGCGAAACCACACCGGCGGCGAGAATACATGCAGCGGGTGGTGTCGTATATCGGTCGCACAAGGGCTCCACCGAGTTTCTCGTGGCGTTCCGACCGGGGTACAACGACTGGTCGATTCCCAAAGGGAAACTCGACCCGGGGGAAAAGTTTCGTGACTGTGCAATCCGCGAAGTCCGCGAGGAAACTGGATTCTCCGTCGCTGTTGGACCGTTCCTCGGCGGCGTCCTATACAAGACCCAGAACCAGAACTCCAAACTTGTTCGATACTGGCTGATGCAGGCGACGACCGGCTCGTTCGAAGCGAACGACGAGGTCGCCGAGATTGCTTGGCTTCCCAAGAAGAAGGTGCTGAAACGTCTCAGTTATACGCGTGACCGAGCCCTCGTCGAGACGGCAGCACGCCATATCAAGGACCCGACGGCAGGCACTGTGTACCTCGTGCGCCACGCCCATGCCGGGGTCCGCGATACGTGGAAGGGTCCCGACCTTAAACGTCCGCTGAGCCTACGCGGATACAAACAGGTCTCGGCGATAGAGAACTGGCTTGCCAAACAGCCGGTCTCGCGAGTGGCGTCTTCGAAACTGAAACGCTGCCGTCAAACAGTCGGCGGATACGCCGACGAGGTGGGTCTGCCTCTCGAACGTGAAACGGAACTCACCGAAGGTTCCTCGGGCGATGACCTGGCCCGATTTATCACCCTGATGGTCGGTGAGCAGGCGGCGGTATGTAGCCATGGCGACATCATCGGTGCCTACATCGGGAAACTCGTTGCCGAGGGCGTCATCGATGGTCCGCTCGAATGGCGCAAGGGTTCCGTGTGGACAGTGCACACGCGCAGCGGTGTTGCGATCGATGCCGAGTACCGGGCTCCAGAGAATCTCTAGAACTCCGGGGAACCGAACGGTACGCCCGTCTCCCGATCCTCGGCCGGGTGTGGTGTCGCGAGCCACCGTGCTGTTGTTACCGAGAGTTGGTCCACCACGTCACGGTCCGTGCGGCCCGACCGCTTCAGGACATGGAAACCATGGTCGGCACCGTCGACGACAACCAGTCGGGCAGCGGCGATAGCTGCGAGCGCAGCGGACATCCGATCCGGCGGCGACAGCCGGTCTCTCGTGCCAGCGAAGAAGAGCTGGGGACAGGCGATTCGTCCGAGATGATCGGTCGGTCGCACCTCGCTCTTGCCGATCGGGACCAGCGGATACCCGAAACACACAACACCAGCCGCATCCCAGCCCTCGTCCCCAACGAGATGTGTTCCCATGCGAGATCCCATGGACTTGCCGGCGATCACCACCGCGTCGCAATAGGTCGCCAGACGATCCGCGGCAGCGCGGTGGACCGCAAGCAGTTTCGGGGGACGGTCCGGGGCCCTGGATCCACGCTCGATGTAGTGGTAGTTGAACGTCATGGTCGGATATCCGAAGGATGCAATGGCATCCCGCAGGGTCACCATGAAGGGGTGGTCCTGACCGGCTCCCGCACCATGAGCGAGCAAAACGCCGACCGGGCGAGGGTTCGCCGGCATCACCAATCGTGCCTCAACCTTCCCGATCGGTGACTTGATCGTGAGCCTTCGTGCCATCCGACAACACTACCGGCGCTGAACCCTCCTACAGCTCGGTGGTCTAACGTGGTCAGTATGAGTGTTCGAATCTTGCAATCCCGTGACGCAATCGCCAGCGCAGGCGCTGATCTCGTTGCGGAGTACATACTCTCCGCAGCGGCACCATCGCTCGGTCTCGCTGGCGGGTCGACCCCCGCCGATCTGTACCGCGAGCTAACAACGAGAGATCTGCCGTGGGACTCCGTCACGTGCTGGCTCGGAGATGAACGGTGGGTGCCCGTCGACCATCCAGACTCGAATACGGCGATGGTTCGAAACTTGCTGACGGACCCGACACATGTCCGGTTCGTCGCCCCCGATACATCGCTTGCAACACCGCAGGAGGCTGCGGCTGCTTACACGGACATCCTGCCGGCACCCGGCCTGGTCCTCCTCGGTATCGGTGATGATGGGCACACCGCATCGCTGTTTCCCCACACCGAGGGCCTCCGCAGCACACACGATGCCTACATCGCAAACTGGGTCGACCAGAAGGACACCTGGCGCTTGACCGCAACTTTCTCGAGGCTGGACCGGGCAGATCACGTTGTGTTCCTGGTGGCGGGTGCTGGGAAGGCGGACCGGATCAAAGAGATCATCGATCACAACGTTGCGCATCCGGCTCAGCGTGTTGCCGCACGGGCGCAACGGGTGACATGGTTACTCGATGAAGCTGCCGCCGGACTGCTCAACCGTTTCCAGGGTCCGGGGCGTTGACGAACGACGTCTCTCGCACGATCCTGAGTACGAGGGCCGCCGCAGGATCATCGGTTGCGAGGTCCGCAGTTCCGTCGGCGATCGCGGCGTTGAGCTCTTCGAGGCCGCAGCCCAGAGCAGCGGCACGCTGATCAAGTTCTGCCCCGGTCGCGATCAGATCGGCGACGTTCTGCGGCGGTGGGGCGTCACCAGTCATGACCTCAACGGGTAGGTTCTCGACGCTCTCGACCCATCGCTCAACGAGATCGATTCCAACGAGGACCAGCCCGCTACAGGAGTCCACTTCCGCCGGAGGTGCCACGGTACCCCCGGTACAGGCGCTCACCACGAGAGCAAACCCGGTCAGTTGAGCAATGATGCGAGAAGACAAGAACCATCGGGGTTTTCGAGCTCGATCGTTGGATGAAGACCGCACCGCCTCAGGCAGCGCCGCCGGGTACTTCAGACGCCCTTGGGGTGCCATACCGTCTTGGTTTCAACAAACTTGGCGATGATATACGGACTCTGCGCGGCTTCATCCATGAACTGTGGTTCCGCTTCCACGGTGACCCGTTTGACGTTCTCCGCCGCATCACGTGTCATCGCAGCCGCAAGTGTCGGCTCGACACCGACGATGTCGAGAGCGTTGACATCCATATGGTTGGCCAACACGGGACCGAGTTCCTGGGCATCTCCGGTGATGATGTTGACAACACCGGCCGGGACGTCGGCCGTTGCCAGGACCTCAGTGAGGGCGATGGAGGCAAGCGGACGCGGACCACCAACAACAACGACCGCGGTGTTGCCGGACACGATGATCGGAGCAACCCTCGACACAATCCCCAGCAGCGGTGAGGCGTCGGCGAGCACGACACCTACCAGACCGGTCGGCTCGGGGGCGGAAATGTTGAAGAATGGACCAGCAACGGGGTTGAGATTGCCAAAGACCTGAGCGAACTTGTCGGCCCATCCGGCGTACCAGACCAGTCGATCCACGGAGGCGTCGAGTTCGGCTTCTGCCGCATCGTCACTCATGCCGCCGGTGAGCAGACGATCGACGAATGTGTCGCGACGCTCCTCCATGATCTCGGCGATTCGGTAGAGGATCTGACCGCGGTTATACCCGGTGCGCTCTGCCCACCCGGTCTGGGCTGAGCGCGACCCGCGCACGGCGTCGCGCAGATCCTTGCGAGAGCCCTGGCTGACGCGAACGACCGCCGATCCGTCGGCATGCTCAACCGAGTACACCCGACCGGACTCGGAGCGCACAAAGGCCCCATTTATGTAGAGCTTGGCGGTTTTGCGAACATCGATGCGACTCATGACCACGGCCCCTCAAGATACGGAAGCAGCCCGTGGCGGCCTCCCTCGCGGCCGAAGCCCGATTCCTTGTACCCACCGAACGGTGAAGTCGGATCGAACTTGTTGAACGTGTTGGCCCACACAACGCCGGCACGCAAACGGTCGGCCATCCAGAGAATCCGGGAACCCTTGGTGGTCCACACTCCAGCGGAAAGGCCGTAGGGAGTGTTGTTGGCCTTCTCGATCGCCTCGTCGGGCGTGCGGAAGGTCATGGTTGCCAGTACCGGACCAAAGATCTCCTCCTGGGCAATGCGGTGACTCTGGGAAACATCGGTGAACACAGTCGGCGCATACCAGAACCCCTTCGTCGGCAGGTCACATGAGGACTGGAACATTTCGACGCCAGCGTCGCGACCGCTCGCAACGAGGGCCTCGATCCGTTGTAGCTGGGCAGCCGAGTTGATTGCCCCGACGTCAGTATTCTTGTCGAGTGGGTTGCCAACTCGGAGGGTGTCGAGCCGAGACCGAAGTTTGTCAAGGAGTTGGTCACGAATGCTCTCCTGAACAAGAAGTCGAGAGCCGGCGCAACAAACGTGGCCCTGGTTGAAGAAGATCCCATTGATAACCCCTTCGACGGCCTGGTCGAGTGGGGCGTCATCGAAAACAATGTGGGCACCCTTGCCACCGAGCTCAAGTGTGAGTTTCTTCCCGGTTCCGGCGATTGCGCGCCTGATTGCCTTGCCGACACCGGTCGATCCGGTAAATGCGATCTTGTCGATATCCGGATGTTCCACAATGGCTGCCCCGGTTCGGCCATCCCCCGTCACAATATTTACAACACCGTCGGGCAAACCAGCCTCGGCACAGAGCTGGGCAAAAAGTAGAGCAGTGAGAGGTGTCGTTTCGGCGGGTTTGAGCACAACGGTGTTTCCGGCGGCAAGTGCCGGAGCGATTTTCCATGCAAGCATCAACATCGGGAAGTTCCATGGAATGATCTGCCCAGCTACACCGATCGGCTTCGGGTCAATGCCGGGGAAGGCGTAATCAAGCTTGTCGGCCCACCCCGCGTAGTAGAAGAAGTATGCCGCGACGAGGGGAATGTCGATATCACGCGACTCCTTTATCGGCTTTCCACCGTCGAGGGTCTCGAGAATGGCAAACTCACGGGCCCGTTCCTGGAGGAGCCGGGCGATGCGATACAGGTACTTGGCCCGCTCCGCGGGTTTCATCGGTCCCCATACGTTCTCGAATGCGCTGCGCGCTGCCTTCACGGCAAGGTCGATATCGGCGACTCCCGCGGCCGCTACCGAAGAGAGCTGCTCCTCGGTGGCCGGGTTGATGGTGGGGAACATTTCCCCGTCGGTCGGGTCAACAAACGCACCGTCGATGAACAGCCCGTAGGTCGAAGCGATCGATACCATCTCGGCACCCTGAACCGACGGGGCGTACTCCCATTCGATTCCCTTTTCGATCGTATGGTCGGTCATTTTCAGTCCTTCGTGAAGTAGTCGGGGGACTGGTAGCGGCCGGTTTCAAGCCACCGGATCTGCATCAGGACATCATTGAGGAGGCTCGATGCTCCGAAGCGGAACCACTCGTTCGACATCCACGCCGAACCCAACGTTTCGCTGAGGAGCACAAGGTACTTGATGGAGTCCTTTGCTGTGCGGATCCCGCCCGCCGGTTTCATCCCAATCATTTCACCAGTCGCAGCGTGATGTTCTCTGATCGCCTCAAGCATGACCAGGGTCACGGGCAGCGTTGCGGCTGGTGACACCTTTCCGGTTGATGTCTTAATGAAATGGGCCCCTCCCGCCATTGCAATGGCCGAGGCTCGGCGGACGTTGTCAAGAGTGCCCAACTCGCCGGTTTCGAGAATGACCTTGAGGTGGGCGTCACCGCATGCCGCGCGCACGGCGAGGATCTCCTCGAACACCTTGAGGTAGTCACCAGCGAGGAACGCGCCACGGTCGATCACCATGTCGATTTCGTCCGCACCTGCTTTCACGGCCTCACGAACGTCGTCGACCTTTACCTCAAGGCTGACCTGTCCGGACGGAAAGTACGTAGCGACACTTGCGACCTTCACCCCGCTATCGCCGAGAGCAGCGCGGGCAGTTGCAATGTGGGCCGGATACACACAGATCGCGGCAACGGTAGGTAGGTCCTGCCGGGTGGGATCGGGTCGCATGCCCTTGGAGCAAAGCTGGCGCACTTTCCCCGGAGTGTCCTTCCCCTCAAGCGTGGTGAGGTCCATCATCGAAATTACCATACGCAGCGCGGACAGCTTCGATTCCTTCTTGATGGACCGTTTCCCAAGGGCCGCCACGCGTTCCTTGGCAGCAACTTCGTCGACGGTTGGTACCGACCGGACCAAGGTACGCAGCGATTGAGTTGTGGCGGGCTGGGTCAACACGATGACTCGGACCTATTCATAGATATTCGTTGCCTGTGACGTGAATGGTACGGACACAGTAATAAACGTCAAACGCAGAGATGACATAGTGCGCTCAGGAAGACGTGACAGGGTGTCGTGCGGTCGAGGCCAGTGTGTATCCCCACCACAGTGTTGCGATGCCTGCAAGGAGCGAGGCGGCGAGCCCACCGGCATCGCCGAACGCTGTCATAGACCCGCCGAAGGCCGGGATCAGGGTTCCGACGGCTATCAGTACGTTCCCCTTGGCGAGGCGGGGATTCCGCCGCCACCACTTTGCGGCGGAGGCCACCGCAAGGCCTACCACCACGATCGCGGCAACACCGCCGGCGACACCTGCGAACAGACGCGGACCGGGAAGGTTGGCGTTGCCGGCGTTAAAGGTCTTTGCATAGACGTCCGATCCGGCAGGGGTCGCGGTGCCCAATTCGGTGACGTCGACGGGGGCCAGCAGCACTGCGAAAGCGCCCAGGATTATGACGATGGCTGCCACGGTCGCAGCTGCCCGCCCCTTTGCATCACCAAAAACAAGATACACCGACCCTATTGCCAACAGGGGGACGTTGACGATTGCACCGAACAGGTAAAACACCCGAAAGATCGCAGGCGTCCAGCCAAACATCGTGGCCCACGCCAGCGCCGCGGTGGCGAGTGCGTACGTTGCGAAGGCACCTGCCCATACCGCCGCATGGGGGCGCGGCCGGCGCACATAGTCTCGCACCATCCGCACGGCGAACCCTATCGAAATTAGCGCTGCTGGGACGGTGAGTGCGATATCCACCCGACCAGGCTACTGCTGCCAGCAACAACGATCACCACCGCCCCGCCAACCCATCCTCTGCTACTTCACCCCGGAGTCACCTCAGGGTATTACCTGATGGACACATCATCTCGCATCCCGCATCGTGGCTCAGTACACGAAACCGCGGCGCCACCAGCCCTCCGGTCAGCCATAACCAGGTAACGTATCCATCTATGGAACATCCCCTCATCGAACTTAGCGGCCTCGGACATCGTTACGGCAACGTGGTCGCTCTCGACAACCTTGACGTCAACGTTCCCCCCGGTTCAATAGGTTTGGTTGGTGCGAACGGTGCAGGCAAGAGCACCCTCATCAGGATACTCCTCGGGATTCTGCGGCCGACAACCGGCACAGTTCGCGTCCTCGGGCACGACATTCCTCGTGAGTTGATCGAGATGAGAGCCCGGGTCGGGTATATGGCGGAGGGCAGCACATTGCCGCTTGACCAAACCGCGGCCGATTTCATGGTGTACGCGGCGGAACTTGCCGGAATCCCCACCAAGGCTGCGAAGCAACGTGCCTCGGACGTACTCACACTCGTCGGACTCCACGAAGAGCGCTTTCGGGCACTCGGTGACTTTTCGACCGGCATGAAACAACGAGCCATGCTGGCCCAAGCAATCGTCCATGATCCCGACCTTGTGTTTCTTGACGAACCAACGGCGGGCCTCGACCCTGAGGGCCGCGACGAAATGCTGCACCTCATCACCCGACTCGGGACGTTCGGAATCCATGTACTCGTCTCAAGTCATGTGCTCAGCGACATCGAACGAACCTGCGACTGGGTGGTCATGCTCGACGGCGGCAAGCTGCTCCGCAACGGACCGATTGACCGGATTGTTTCGTCAAACACACTCGAGCTTGAGGTACTGGGCGATTCCCAGGCCGTTGCCCAGGCACTCCGGTCCCGAGGTGCCGAGGTTGAGACCCAACCGACAAGTTTGCTCGTCACGTCGCCTGCCGACACGGACACCGACGTCCTCATCCGTGATGCGCTCGCCGACACCCACACTGGCATGCGCCGTCTTACTGCAAAACAGACATCGCTCGAAGATCTCTTCCTCGAAAGCGGCGACGCATGACGACCGGCCAAATCTACGACCTCGGATATACACCACACGAGGGTGAGCGGCTCGGCCGCAGCGGTGCGATGCGGGCTATCACCAAAGACGGTATCAAACGAGCTCTCGGTATCGGACGCAAGGCCCGCAGCAAGATCATGCCGATGGGCCTCATCCTCGCAGCCATGACACCGGCCGTTGTGCTCGTCGGTATCGCCTTCGTCTTCAAGTCCGAACTCAACCTCGACTCGACGGATCTCCTGGGATCCCACGCGACGTACTTCGACCTGATTTCCACGCTCAGCCTGTTGTTCATAGCCCTCGCGGCGCCGGCCGTCATGATCCCCGATCGGCGCGACAACGTTCTTGCGGTGTATTCATCGCGGCCGGTTTCCGCCGCGGATTACCTCATTGCCCGGGGCGGTTCCCTGGCCCTGTTGATGTTCGCGTTCCTGGTGCTTCCCCAGTTAGTGCTGTTCGTCGGTCTTGCGGCACTCGACCCGTCGGGACTGTTCTCGGCCATGGTCTCGGATTCGGGTGAGGTCCTGCGAATCCTGGCGGCCTCGGTCGGGTACGTGGTTGCCTTTGGTGTGCCGGCCTTCCTCGTCGCTGCCTACGCCAAACGGACCGGGATGGCGGCGGGCATGATCATCATCGGGCTTGCGTTGCTCGACGGAGTCGCCGAGGCACTCACACACTCCGATGTTCCCGGGGCATCACTTGCACCACTCCTGGGTATCGGAGCACTTGGCGGCACCGTGCGTGACTGGGTGTTTGATCTCAGCAACAGAACGTTCTTCCAGGCAGGACTCCCGCTGTGGAGCGCAGCCGCGTCCCTCCTCGTCACCACGGTGATTGTGGCCTATGTTGTCCTGCGTAGATACCGGAGGGAACTATGACTGTCGGTACGAACGCGGCCCTCGTATCTGATGCGACGATTGAAGTGCGGGGGGTATCGAAGTGGTTCGGTAACAAGGTCGCGGTCTCGGATGTCACATGCTCGTTCGGGCCCGGTATCACCGGCCTGCTCGGACCAAACGGCGCCGGCAAGACGACCCTCCTACGCATGATGATGGGTCTCACCTCACCATCCCAGGGCTCGGTTTCCATGTTTGGCGAAGACCCTCGCAGAGCACCAACGGTGTTCAAGGACGTTGCCTTTGTCCCCGAGGACGACGCGGTGTATCCGTTCCTGACTGCACGTCAGTTCGTGCGCTACGCAGCCAATCTCACCGACGGTGAACTCGGTGAGAGCGCCGTCACCGAAGCGCTGCGGCGTGTCGAGATGCTAGAGCCCGCCGACCGACTCATCTCAGACTATTCCAAGGGTATGCGCCAACGTGCGAAGGTCGCTGCCGCGCTCGTTCACAACCCAAGGGTCCTGGTCCTTGACGAACCACTCAACGGAACCGACCCGGTGCGTAGAGCCTCGCTCATCGACCTCTTCAAGGAGCTCGCAGCATCCGGTCACACGATCATTATTTCCTCCCATGTCCTCCAGGAAGTCGAACGGCTTGCCACCAGGGTCATCGCAATGGTTGACGGCAAGCTCGCCGCCGCCGGGGATATCCACGCCATCCGTGCGGCCATGTCGGACATTCCCTACCAGGTGCGTATAGATACCGACACGCCGCGCCAGGTCGCCGCCGCGCTGCTGTCGCTTGACACTGTGTCCGGGATCGACGTATTGGAACGAGGACTTCGGATCGAAACGACGGACCTCAGTTCGGTAGGGAACGCGCTGCCCCGCATCGCCGCGGACCTCGACGCTCGGGTAACGAGGTTCGAACCGGTCGACGAGTCCCTTGAGAGTGTGTTCCGCTATCTCGTGAAAGCAAGCCGATGATTGCATTCCGCGCAATCTTCGTCACCAGCCTTCGCCAGTTGTTCACACGCAAGAGGATCATCGGGTTTGGCCTCATCACGCTCCTGCCCGCCGTCCTCGTTGCCCTCATACCTGCGTCATCGGCGGACTCTCCCGAGGAGCTTTTCCTCGGCATCGCTGTCGAAACCCTGCTGAAATTGGTGGTTCCGATCATCGCCATTGTCCTGGCAAGCGGGGTGTTGGGTGACGAGCGAACAGACAAGACACTGTCGTTTCTCACACTGCGGCCAATCTCGCGTTTTACGATTGCGGGAGCGAAAATCACTGCTACCGCCGCAGCAGCTTCTTCGTTTGCGGCTTTTGGTGCAATTCTCCTGGGGATCACCTATGCGGTGCGCGGCGGAGTTGGTGGACCCACCGTTGGCCTGATCGTGAGTGGGGTGCTCTCGGCAACCCTCTACACGTCACTTGTCACCCCGTTGGGGTACCTCACGCGTCGTGCGACCATCCTTGCGCTTTCGTATCTGATCCTGATGGAGAACGTCATCATCTCGGCGGTACCCGCTATGGCATCGTCGTCACCGTGGCGGGTCGGTCTTGCGGGTGGCGGAGCTCTGCTGCCATCCAACTTCCGCAGGTCCGCGGTGCTCGACACGATCGGGACACTGGAGCTCAACCTGCCGGGAGCGGTGATCCAAGTCGTCGGTACGGGTGCCGTACTCACGATCATCCTCGGTTTGTTGCTGAGCCGCCGCGACAACGTCTAACCGCTCATCTGGGAAGTATGGCGCTAGCTTGCTCTCTGTGAAGAAGCTGTTCAGGTCCACCAACCATCTCGGCACCGCCGCACTTGTCGTGTCGGGTGGTGTCATTATCTCGCGCGTGTTGGGTCAACTGCGGGAGGTGATCTTCGCCCAACTGCTTGGTGCCACTCAAGTCACCGACCAGTATGTCGCCGCGTTCCGAATTCCGGACTTCATGAATTACCTGCTCGCAGGTGGATTTCTCTCGATCACCTTCATCCCCATCTTCTCCCGATATCTCGCCAACGACGATGAGGAGGGCGGATGGGATGCTCTCACCGCCATCATCCGCCCACTTGTTATAGGGATCTCGGCACTGACCGTTGTCGGTTGGGTCTTGGCTCCGCGAATCATCAACGAGCTCTATCCCGACTTCACTTCCGAGCAGGTCATCAACACGATTCGACTGACTCGGATCGTGCTGCCGGCGCAGATCTTTTTCGTGAGCGGCGCCCTCTTCTCGGCCGTGCAGTATGCAAAAGGGGTCTTTTGGATTCCCACCCTGGCACCCATCATCTACAACGTGAGCATTATCAGCGGCGGCGTTTTGTATGCGGTCGTGACGGGAACACCGGACCCGGAAGGGTTCATTTGGGGAGCGTTGATCGGTGCCGCAATCGGCAACTTTGCTGTGCAGTGGTGGGGAGCCCGCCGTGTCGGTATGCGGCTCAACCCTGCCCTCCCCTGGGCTCATCCGGTGCTGCGAGAGTATGCCATCATTGCGCTCCCGCTCATGCTCGGGCAATCGATCGTCGTCCTCGACGAAACCTTCATGAGCGCCTTTGGCGACCTCGTCGGGGATGGTGCCCAGACCCGTCTCCAGTACGCCAGGAGAACGATGCTGGTACCGGTCGGAGCGATCGCCCAGGCCGCCAGCGTGGCGGCGTACCCGACACTTGCCCGCCTGTTCGCCGAAGGCAAACAAAGGGCGCTCGCCGCAACGGTTGACAAGGCAGTTTCGTGGGTGGTTGTGCTCTCGATCCTGGCCGCCGGCCTCCTCGCAGGACTGGCGGAGCCCATCATGCGCACACAGTTTCAGCGGGGTAGCTTCACCAACGCAGACAGCATCGCCTCCGGGACCGCCCTCTTCTTCTACGCCTTTTCGATTCCGATGTGGGGCATCCTCCAGATCATCACCCGGTCGTTCTACGCCCGCCGGCAGATGTGGGTGCCGGTGGCGGTCGGGACGGTTTCGACAATCGTCGCGATACCCATCTATGTGATGTTCCGGGCCGAGTACGGTCTGGCCGGCGTGGCAGTTGCCTCCGTCATATCGATCGGAATCTACACCACTGCATTGGTGTACCTCTGGTACAGCGACGATGGGAACGCTGGCCGCGTCGGCCGTGTCATCGACCGGGCCGGACGTGCGATCCCACCGACGGTGGTGGGCGCCATTGCTGCATTCCTGGTTGCGCGGGTTGTGATGTCTGCCGTCGGCGGCTGGACCGGTTCCGCGATTGCACTCGTTCTCGGAGGGGGAATCTACGTTGCGGCGGGACTCGGGACTCTGCTTGGCATGGGTGTGCTCAGCCGCACACCACAACGGGCGGGTTCGAACGCGTAGGTGGGGCCGCCAGCGGCGACCCCACACGCTCGATCGTCGAATAGCGCTTTACGCCGGTGGATACACTCCCGTGGCCTTGGACTCTTCGGTTTGCCAGAACACGACGGCGATCTCCTCGATCAGACCAATAAGTTCCTGTCCCACTGCCGGGTCCATGGACTTCTTGGCGTCCGATGCCTTCTTCAGTGCACGCCAGAACAGATCGTGAAGACCGGGGAACTGCTCCACGTGGTGTGGTTTGAAGAAGTCCGTCCACAACACGCTGAGATGATGTTTGACCAGTTCGGCGCGTTCCTCCTTGATGGAGATGCAACGAGCCCGAAACACGTCGTCGTCTGAGGCCTGGTACTTTTCAGCGGTTTTGAGTACTGACTTTGCTTCGATCATTGCCTGGGCTGGGTCGTACACGCCGCAGAAGAGGTCGCAGTGTGCGTGTGCTGTCCGGGTGGGCCGGAAAAATCCCATAAGGTACCTCCAGGGGTCGGTTGGATAGGGCAACAATACACCGCACGCACACCGACCCATGACGCATGCATCTCGTTGTGGGGCGAACGACACAATGCTGAGACGTTGGACGCCGAAACTGTGCATGGTTCCACGTAGACTGGTCATGGGACCGCAACAGGAGCACCATGAGAACACGGAGAAACGTCGCCGGACTGCTCGCAGTTACCGCTCTAGCGATCGGCCTGCTGAAGGGACGCGTGCGTCGCTACCTGATCAAGGAAGGGTCGATGATGCCAACGTTGGCTCCCGACGATTTTGTGATGGCGACCCGTCTCACTCGCCGACCCAATCGGGGTGATGTCGTAATCGTGCAACACCCCGAGCACCCAGAAATGGACGTCGTGAAGCGGGTGATAGGTCTGCCAGGCGAAACGATCGACATCAGCGCAGGCCAGGTCCACATCGATGGCAGTGTGCTCGCCGAACCATGGGCCGACGGACCGACCCACCCCGACGGTGAATGGCATCTCGGGCCGGATGATATTTTTGTACTGAGCGACGCTCGTTCGCTCACCCTCGCCGACTCGCGCACATTTGGCCCGGTTGACGGCTCAAACACTCTGTGGAAAGTCACGGCCGTGTACTGGCCACTCCGACACCGCCAGCGCCTTTAGCGTCATCCTGCTCGTTCTGCCTTTGAGCAGGTTTCAGGGGCGGTCAATGTCGAGATGCTTCGCGGCCTCGCGAAATGTCAACCCAGACCAGACGGACGCATGGTCAAGCAGAAACCCGGTGACCGCCTCCGGAGCCGTTTTGGCGTATTCGCGCAACGCCCAACCGATCGCTTTACGAATGAAGAACTCGGTTTCACCACCCCGGTCGAGGCAGAAGCGGAACAGCCGCTCTTGGTCTGTCAACGTCTTGTGTTTCAACTGACAGATTATTGCGGTGCGCCGAATCCACAGGTCCGGATCGGAGATCCAGTCGTCCATCACTCGGCCAACCCGTTCAGGTTCGTCACGAAGTACCACACCCACAAGGCGAATTGCGATGTCGTCGACAAAATCCCACCACGCCCCCTCGCGTACCAACCGCTCGAATAGATCAAGGTGGTCGATGGTGACGAACTCCGTGAACGTTTGGGCGTACGCGATGGCCAGGTACTTCTCCTCGCGATGAGCCAGACCCCACAGTTCCAGAACCGCGTTGTGATACTCCCGCGAATCCTCAGGCCGAAAGGCATTCTTCAGCTCACGCAGGACGAGATCCCGACCCGGTTTTTGAACACCGTAAAAAGGCATGGACGACTTCATGTATCGCGTCATACCTGCGGCTTTCTCAGCATTGGCGGCTGTGGACAGCCTCGTTTCAACAAACCGCGTGAGCTCGGACATGGTGGAATTATATGTCGCGGGGCACCCGGTATGACGTAGTGCAGTGAGCGGGTTACACTCGCTCGCCGTGAGCCGCATACGCATTTCCTCGCTCCTTCTTACTTTTGCTGTCCTCGCTACTGCATGCGGCGGGAGCACTGCGCCAACCACAACGTCCGCTGCACCGGCGACAACTTCTCCGTCGGAGACGTCAACATCGGCACCAACCACGACCGCAGCGCCGACCACGACGACCTCGACGACTTCAACGCTTCCCAAACTGGTTGGCGAGCCTTCACCGATGAACGGGCTCGGTGTCACCGATGCCGCACTCCTGAACCGCCGGGTCATCGCCGTCAAGATTGATAACCACCCCAAGGCGCGACCACAGTCCAGCCTCAACCAAGCGGATGCGATCTACGAGTTGCTCGTCGAGGGTGGACTCACCAGATTCATCGTCCTGTTCCAGAGCTCCGATACGTCCTATATCGGACCGATTCGCTCGGGCCGCCCGACCGACCCGACACTCCTCAAGCCCCTTGGTGGGCCGCTGCAGATATCGGGCGCCCAAAGTTGGGTGCAGGGGAAGTTCAACCAGGCCGGGGTGAAGTTACTGGGTGAGGGTGTCACGACGTTCCGCATTTCGTCACGCTCGGCACCTCACAATCTCTACGGAGATACCACCAAGATGCGGGTCGAGGCCGACCGACGCAGCCTACCGAATGAACCCCCTCCCCCGATGTTCAACTTCTCGGATGCACCGACAACGCCAGTGGGTTCGGCGAGCGAAATCACGCTCGATTGGTCCGATTTTCCCGAGGTACGGTGGGAGTGGGACGGGGCCCGATACGTCAGGTTCAACGGGACACTTGAGGCGAACGAGGTTTCCGAGTCGGGGGAAGAAACCCAGATCGCCGCCGACACCCTTGTTGTGCTGTTCGCAACCCGCTACACGGCGTCTCCACGCGGCGGACAATCCGGATCGTCGGTACCGGCGCTCGATACCGTTGGCACCAACCGTGCCGTGGTGTTCTACGACGGCGGAGTCGTTGAAGGGACCTGGGTGCGAGACTCGATCGACGAACCGTTCCATCTCGTTGATTCCAATGGCGACCCGATCGAACTGCCCCGGGGTATCCCATGGATATCGGTGTTCCCCGATAACCGGATACTGACCTACGAATGATGAGCGTCTGATGACATCGTTCGCACCGACAGCAGCGGAGGCTTCCCGCCTCGTTGGGTCCGGCGAACGAACTGTCGCCGAACTCGTAGAGGACTCCCTCGACAGGGCAGCGGCGAGCCAACCCAAGCTGAACGCATTTACGTTGATAGACCGCACTCATGCGCTCACGATTGCGCGGACCCAGGCCAGCGACCGACCGCTCTCCGGGGCGACGTTTGCGGTCAAGGACCTCATCGACCAGGAGGGACTCCCCAACACCTGCGGGGGGTCGTTCGAGCCGGTGTTTCCGACCGCGGACGCACCGGTCGTCGCCCGCCTCATAGCCGCCGGTGCGGTGCCGACCGGGCGTACCGGACTCCATGAATATGCCTTTGGTTTCGATTCTGAAAACCACTGGTTCGGCCCGGTCCGGAACCCGTGGGACACTTCCCTGTCAGTCGGTGGTTCGTCGGGTGGAAGCGCCGCCGCGGTTGCGGCAGGCGTATGCTCGTTCGCTTTGGGAACGGACACCGGTGGTTCGGTCCGTGTCCCGGCAGCACTTTGCGGCATTTTCGGACTTAAGGTCACCCACGGCCGCGTCCCCATCAGCGGGGTGTACCCGCTGGCGACGTCACTCGACACGGTGGGTCCACTCGCCCGCACCGTCGCCGACATTGAATCGATTTATCGGGTGATCGCCGGACCCGATGCAAGCGACCCCTGGACGGTCGACAGGCCCATTGAGGAACCAGTGCCTGCTCCCCCACTCGACACGATCACGCTCGGTGTTCCCCGTCCCTGGGTCGATGACTCCCGGGTCACGGCCGACGTCGCACAGGGATGGCACGCAGCACTTGACGCCCTGGCGCACGCGGGTGTCACCCTCGTCGACATCGTGGCCCCATCGCTCGCTCCGACGAACACCGGCACACCGTCCGGATACTGGGAAGTGGCCGACGTGCATCGCGCTCGGCTCCTCGCGACGCCGGAGAAGTATGGACCCAATGTGCGTGACCGCCTCGCCCGGACGCTCACCGCCACGGGAGCGGACTACCTCACGGCCCTTTCTCAGCGCCGGCGTCTCGGTGATGAATTCGAACGGGTTCTCGACACGGTCGACGCGCTCATCACCCCCGCGACCGGGGTGATTCGTAAATCCATCGGCTCGTCGGAGGTCACGCTGAGCAGTGGGGAGACAGTGCACTACAGGGCCCCGATAGCCCGCTTCAGCGCAATGGTTAACGAAGTCGGCCTTCCAGGGTTTACACTGCCTGCAAGTGTTCTTGGGACATCACCCCCCATGGCGATTCAACTCGTCGGATCACCATGGAGTGAGCGGCGTCTGCTGGCGATCGCAGCACAACTCGAGAACGCAGGCATCTGTGTCTATCGCAGGCCACAATGAATATATCAATCGGGAATAGGCGGAGTCGAGACGGGGCTTGCAATCTTGCAAAAGCCCTGTCTTTTTCGCGTCCACATGCCGACATACCAGATGAACTGCCGGGGAACCCCCTCGGTGTATCAAGGAGCAGAGTACGGTGACACAAGACACGTTACTGGCCGACCCAGAGGTGCAACACAGAGACCGGATCGTCATCCGGTTCGCTGGAGACTCTGGCGACGGCATGCAGCTCGCAGGGACGCGCTTCACCGACGCGTCAGCCTTGTTCGGAAACGACTTGGCCACTTTCCCGAGTTTCCCGGCTGAGATCCGGGCCCCCGCCGGCACGGTAGCGGGAGTTTCCTCTTTCCAAATCCACATCGCCGACTTTGACATCCTCACCCCCGGGGATGCACCCGACGTGTTGGTCGCGATGAATCCAGCGGCACTCATGGCGAACCTTGCGGACGTCGAAGAGGCCGGACTGCTCATCCTCAACTCCGACGCGTTCAACGAACGAAACTTTGCGAAATGCGGGTACGACGTAGATCCGCGCGAGGATGGGACGCTTGACCAATACAACGTCCTATCCGTCCCGATGGAGGAACTCACCAAACTCGCAGTCGTGGACAGCGGGGTGCGCGGCCGGGCAACGCTGCGCTCGAAGAATTTCTTCGCCCTGGGCCTCATCACATGGATGTTTGGCCGCACA
The DNA here is from genome assembly GCA_013151445.1 of Actinomycetota bacterium. Taxonomy (GTDB): domain Bacteria; phylum Actinomycetota; class Acidimicrobiia; order Spongiisociales; family UBA5794; genus BMS3BBIN02. Next base: position 36,242 of record JAADIG010000005.1, on the reverse strand, counting down.
CTCGACCCGATCACCGACTGGATCGATAAGAAGTTCGGCGCCGACCAACCGGTTGGAAAAGCGAACACGATGGCCCTCAAGGCTGGTTACAACTACGGCATCACGACCGATGCAGTGCACTACAAGTATGACGTGCCGCCGGCAAAGATGCCCGCAGGAACTTATACGAACATCACGGGCAACAAGGCACTCGCCTGGGGACTGATCGCCGCTGCACAGTTGGCGAAACTTCCGCTGTTCTTCGGTTCGTATCCGATTACTCCGGCTTCGGGTGTTTTGGAGGAGCTGGCGCGCCAGAAGCATTTCGGCGTCAAGACCTTCCAGGCCGAAGACGAGATCGCAGCTGCCGGGATTTCGGTGGGAGCATCGTTCGCTGGTCACCTCGCGGCAACCGGCACGAGCGGTCCCGGGGTTGCGCTCAAGAGCGAAACCATCTCGCTCGCACTGATGATGGAACTCCCCCTTGTCATCGTCAACGTACAACGTGCTGGTCCGTCGACGGGTATCCCAACAAAGACGGAACAGGCCGACCTGATGTCCGCGATCTACGGACGGCATGGCGAGTCGCCACTGCCGGTGATTGCCGCGGCGAGTCCCGGAGATGCGTTTTCTACAGCGATTGAGGCGTGCAGAATCGCCCTCAAATACATGACACCGGTCATTTTGTTGTCAGACGGTTTTGTCGCCAACTCATCAGAACCGTGGATGTTGCCCGACGTTGCGAGCCTTCCGGAGATGCCGGTGAGCTTTGCGACGGAGCCGAACGGTGAAGACGGTGAGTTCTTGCCGTACAAACGAAACGAATTCCTGGCCCGTCCGTGGGCGATCCCCGGAACACCGGGCCTCGAGCATCGCCTCGGCGGACTCGAGAAGCAGGTCGAGACCGGCAACGTCAACTACGTTCCCGAGAATCATGCCGCGATGACCGAACTGCGGGAGCGAAAGATCGCCGGAATCGCAAAGGATATTCCGCCGGTCACTGTCGAAGGACCCGAGAACGGAGACGTTCTCGTGCTCGGTTGGGGCGGCACCTACGGGTCGATTAGGGCGGGCGTATTGCGTGCCCAACAGGCCGGGTACAACAGCGTGGCATCGGCACATTTGCGCCACCTCTTCCCGTTCCCAGCGAATCTGGGCAGCGTCCTACGGTCGTACAAACACGTCATCGTGCCGGAACTCAACCGAGGGCAGCTCAGCAAACTGCTCCAGGCCGAGTACCTCATCCCGATCGAGTCGTATCCCAAGATCATGGGTGTGCCGTTCAAGGCGACCGAGATTCAGGCCCGAATCGTTGCGACCATCGAAGGAGACCGCACATGAGCGCAACAGCAACACGCTACCAACGCTCGGACTTCCAGAGCGACCAAGAGGTCAAGTGGTGCCCCGGCTGTGGTGACTACACGATCCTTGCGTCGGTGCAGAACTTTCTCGCGACGCTCGACGACGTCGACAAGGAAAAACATGTCTTCGTCGCCGGTATCGGATGTTCTTCACGGTTCCCGTACTACATGGACACCTACGGCATGCACACTATCCACGGCCGAGCGCCCGCATTCGCCTCCGGTATTGCCACCGCCAACCCGGATCTTCATGTCTGGGTCATCACCGGCGACGGTGATGCACTGTCCATTGGTGGCAACCATCTGATCCATGCGCTGCGCCGCAACGTCAATCTGAAGATCCTGCTGTTCAACAACCAGATCTACGGACTCACCAAGGGTCAGTACTCGCCGACCTCCGAGGTTGGGAAGCGGACCAAGACGAGCCCGATGGGGTCGATCGACTACCCGTTCAACCCGGTGAGCCTCGCCCTCGGTGCCGAAGCATCGTTTGTGGCCCGAACGATTGACATGGACCGCAATATGACCGCGGACATCCTTACGGCCGCCTACGGACACAAGGGGACGGCGTTCATCGAGATCTACCAGAACTGCAACGTGTTCAACGACAAGGCGTTTATCCAGTTGACCGCTAAGGATGAAAAGGTAGCCAACCGGGTGTACCTCAAACACGGAGCACCCATCGTGTTTGGCAAGGACGACGAAAACGGCATCGTCATTACAAGTACGGGTGCCGCAATCGTCAAGGTCGCCGACGTGGGATTGGATGCGATCCATGTTCACGACGTCAACCAGCCGGACCCGTCGGTCGCCTTTGCGATCAGCCGGTTGAGCCACGGACCGTACGGTCCGACCCCGGTTGGTGTCTTTCGCGACGTTCCTCGCCCCACGTACGAAGCCGAGGTCACCCGACAACTCGTGGATGCCCAAGCCAAACAAGGCCCCGGTGACCTTGGGGATCTGCTGGCAAGCGGCGGTACGTGGACAGTCACCTAGGACCCTGTTACCCGCGATTTACAGGAGAGAAGGTGGACCTGTCAGGGTCCACCTTCTCTCGTTAACGGAACCCACCTCACTATCGTTTGGCATCGTTCGCTACTCGCTCCGGGAGTCTTGTGGAAATTATCGACATCGACTTCAGAAAATGGCCCGACAAGCCGCATTGGCATTATCAGATGTATGCGCTCGGAGAGGACGAGTACGGTCGGTGGTTCTGGGCGCCCGCCGGGACCGCGACCCAGCGCGGTAGCGAAACACCGTCACAGGCATCAAGCACATGGGTGAAGGTAATCCCGCATAGTGGATGGTGGTCCGCGGTGTTCCAGAGTGGTTCGGACCTCAACCTGTACATCGATGTTTGTACACCACCAGAGTGGGGCGACGGGTGGGTGAAAATGGTCGACCTCGACCTCGACGTGCTCCGACACAGAAACACCGAGACGGTGGAGCTCGATGACGAGGACGAGTTCCTCGAACACCTCAAGACGCTGAACTATCCCGAACGGGTGATCGACAAGGCCCGGACCTCGGCCGCAGAATTGATGCTCCATGCACAAGAGCGCCATGAGCCGTTCGGCGATGTTGGCGATGCATGGTTATCGAAGGCACAGGGGCTCGAGGCGACGGACAAGTATCCGCCACTCCCACGCCATGAGCGGTGGGATTCCGCCAACACCGGGCCGACCACAGGCGAAACTCAACTCCAGGTAAGCGTCATCATCCCGGTGCGCAACGGTGGTGCCTACATCGGGGCAGCCCTCGATGCAATCGCCAGCCAGACGTACACCGCAATCACCGAAATTGTGATCGCTGACGGAGCGTCCACGGATGACACCCGGCGCATCATTGCGGCAAGAGCCGCCCAGGACTCGCGTGTGCGGGTTGTTGACAACCCGGGGGGAACGACACCAGTCGGTCTCAACCTCGCGATACGGGCGACTTCAGGCGATGTCATCGTCCGCTGCGACGCACAGACGGAACTGCCAGCCACGTACGTGGCTGAGGCAGTCGCAACCCTGCAGCGAACCGGTGCGGGGAATGTGGGCGGCATGCAGCGCGCCGAGGGAATCTCGGCCATGCAGCGAACCATTGCCTACGCCATGACATCTCGAATTGGCGTCGGGGACGCGGCCTTCCGATACGGTGGCATCGAGGGTCCCACGGATACGGTGTATCTCGGCGTGTTCGACCGCAAGAAACTTGATGCCGTCGGCCATTTCGATGAGACCCTGATCCGAAACCAGGATTACGAACTGAACGCAAGGTTGCGGGCAGCCGGACATGAGGTGTGGTTCGACCCGTCCCTGGCGGTGGTCTACCGACCGAGACGCTCGTTACGTGCACTCGCATCGCAGTATTGGCAGTACGGGGCCTGGAAACGCCATGTGATAACGAGCGGCAAGGCTCCGATGCGCCTGCGTCAACTTGCTCCCCCGGCGTTGGTCATAGGGTTCCTCGGCACCGGGATACTGGCTCTGTCGGGAACACGACTGCCGTTCTACGCACTGAGTGCGGTGTACGAGGTTGCGATCTACTCGGGTACCGTTATCTGGTTCTACAAGACTCGCGACAAAGCAGCGCTCGGGTTCGCGGCGGCGGTAGCCACCATGCACTTTGCGTGGGGGGCGGGTTTCTTAGTCGGCCGGCGTCAGCGACCCAACGAGGCATAGAAATCGACAACCTCCGCCGCCGGCCACTGGTACTTTTGGCGGACACGTTGGACGTCGTTGGCAACCCGCTGGCGTAAAGAGACGTCGTCGACAACCGACTCGATAGCTACTCGCAGTGCGTTTGCGTCACCTGGCGCGACCAGCTCCACACCAACGAGATCCTCGGCGATCACTCGGGTGCCGGGTAGATCCGAAGCAACGACCGGTAGCCCGATCGCGGCGTATTCGAGTAGTTTCGTCGGCAACGATTCCCGATAGTTGGGTTCGTCGAGCAGCGGACTCACCCCAACGTGGTGGTGTGCGATGAGTGCAAGGGCATCAGCATGGGGCACAAACCCATGCAGGGTAAGGTCAACATCGGCGAGGTCGGCTTGCTTCCGCAGACGTCCGGCAAGCTCATCGGCACAACGTCCGACGAGATGGAGACCGAGACCGGTTCCCTCCAGAGCGTCGATGAGCACCGCGGCACCGCGGGCTTCGGTGATGTCGCCGAGATACACGACACCAGACGCCGGTGTCGGTGTGCGCGGGTCGAGAGAGATCCGCGGCAAGAAGTTGGCGAACACAGGATGCGGCTTGTTAACCGCTCGGTGGTACCCGTCCTCGGCCAGCGTGAACGCCATGAGACGTTCCGAGACCGCAACTATCCAGCCGACACCGTGCGCTACGACTGGTCGCAGAAACCGGGGAATCTTCTTTCTACTACGGATCTGAGCAACGATGTCCTCGTGCATATCGAACACAATCGTGCGACCCAGCAGACGTGCAGCGATCGCACCCGGCAGCAACTCGGGATCATGGATGCTGGCCACATCGTACTGACCCCTCACGAGACGCCACCACGTCGCCGCGGTGCGGCGAATCCGCCCGCCACTCAGTACTCGCACCTCAAAACCCATGGGGTCGGATGGGATGCCTCGGGTCGAGTAGATGACATCAAAGTCGGAGCGTAGGCTCTCGATAAGCTTCCATCGGATGCGCGGATCGTCGGGTGGGTGAACCGAGGAAGCGACGAGCACTCGGCGGCGGCCGTTCACAGCACTTCGACGTTGTCGGGGATCGTCCCAAGTTTGCGAAACGCTCCCCTCGTGTCGAGGACAGCTTCAACCTGTGTGGCTATGTCAGCCAGGTCCAGAACACGATGGTCCGTGAGGACGACCGCAAGCGAGAACACCGAAAGATCGGCATCTGGGTCAACAAACGTGAAACCGTGGCTCTCGACACGTTCCTTGCCGACGACCGGGTCAATGACCGAGATCCGGGCACCACGTTTTTCGAGTTCGCGGAGGACTTCGATCGAGGCGGATTCTCGATCGTCGGCTATATCCGGTTTGTAGGCGATCCCAACTCCCAGAACCTCGGTGCCGAAAACCGGACGTTCGAGACGGTTCAGCACCGCAGCAGCTCGGTCGGCGGTGTATGCGGGCATCCCAACGTTCACCTGCTCGGCAAGATCGATGAACCGTGTAGAGAACTTCGCCTCGCGTGCCCGCCATGCCAGGAACTGTGGATCAAGCGGGATGCAGTGTCCGCCGACACCAGGACCCGGATAGAACGCCTGGTAACCGAACGGTTTGGTTGCCGCAGCATCGATCGTCTCCCAGATATCAATGTCGAGTTTGTCGGCGAGCTGCGCCATCTCGTTGACGAGACCAATGTTCACGGCCCGGTAGGTGTTCTCAAGGAGTTTCGCCATCTCGGCGGTCCTTGCCGACGACACGGTGTGGACCGAAGTCACGATGCGCTTGTAGGCCTCGGATGCGACCTCGCTCGAGACAGAGGACACACCACCGACCACCTTGGGAATGTCGATCGTCTTCAGATCGTCGCCCGGCGATACTCGTTCCGGCGAGAAAGCAATGAAAACGTCCTCGTCGAGTACGAGGCCGCCGGCGGTTGCGGCGGGTACCAGGATGTCCTCGGTCGTGCCCGGGTAGGTCGTTGACTCAAGCGCCACGAGCATCCCCGGTCGAACAATGGTGCTGATCGTCTCGGCAGCGGATTTGATATACGAGAGATCCGGTTCGCGGTGCCGACCCAACGGGCTGGGCACGGCGATAAACACGGCGTCGGCCCGGCCAAGATCGACAGGATCAGATGTGATTGTCAGTCCGCTGGCGAGCGCGATCTGTAACTCTTCATCGGTGACATCCTCGATCGATGATTCGCCAGCGTTGAGCGCGGCGACATGCGACTGGGAAATGTCGTATCCGATAGCGGTGAGGCCACGTTTTGTCATGGCGACGGCGAGGGGAAGACCGACATAACCCATGCCAATGACACCGCCGGCCCACTGCTGGGTTGCAAAGAATTCTGCGCGTGGGTGCACTCGGGGCCTCGTCCGTCAGGGAAACGCCGATTATACCGAACGGTGCTCGTTTATCCGTCGACCGCTCGGTGGAGGAACGTGGCCATCTGTCCGCGTGTCACCGGATCATCGGGACAGAAGTTGTCGTTCGTCGGCGGGTTACAACCGAGCGTTATCTCGGCAAGCCGGAGACCGTTGATGTCCTGCTCGAACATGCTGTCGTCGTCGTCGGTGAAATAGTCGACCGACGAAGTGGCCAGACCGAACGCTCGTTTCAGGAACGCAGCCATCTCGCCACGAGTGACGGCATCGTCGGGACAGAAGGACGAACCACCATCGCATCCCGAGGTGATTCCCGCGCTAGCGAGTGCGTTGATATCTCCCTCAAAGATGCTGCCATTGTCATCGGTGAAATAGTCAGTGGTTGCCGCCGGAAGATCGAGGGCTCGTTTGAGAAACGCCGCCATCTGGCCGCGTGTCACTATTTGGTCCGGGCAGAAGCTCGTGTTGGAGGGCGGGTTGCACCCGAGGGTGATCCCTTGGGCCGCCGCCCACTCGATGTTGGTTTCGTGAACCGAGCCGTCCGTGTCGTCGAACACCGGTGGATCCGCCGCTCCGCCGTATGGTTCGTTCACCCGGAAATACACCGAGTTGAGTCCGAATATCTTCTTGATCCAACTGGCGTTCACCTCGTCCGTGACCACGACTCCGTCCTTGAGACCGGTCGCGAGCACCCGACTCGCCGACCCGGAGGTGTTGATTTGCGACACGACCATCGATGTCAACGTATCCCAACCGGCAAAGTCGTTGACGGCGTTGGCCTGAAGGATCGACAACGCCCCCGCTCCACTCCAACTCTCGCTCCACGACGCCTTGCTTTTGTAGTTGATCTGGTCATCTAACGACCAGGGATCGGGCACGCTCACCAGATACGGAAGACGCGTGCCACCCCACACATCTTCCTTGTCCTCGGTGGCTCCGCCGGACGATGAGGAATAGAACGCTGGCACCACGGTGAACGTTGGCGCCTCGGGATGGGTGACCACCTGTGACTTGGTCGCCTCCACCGCGGCGATCCAGCTCGTAATCGACCCCTGATGGCCCCACCCCACATAACGCTGGCTCACCGGTTCGTCATAAAGCTGACAGTCGCATGCCTGGGCCGTGGGGTCAATGCTCAGTGCTCGCTCGAATGCCCACGATCGTGCGGCCACCGCCTGCACCTTCAGTGCCTCGAGCCCACCCTGGCCCTCGTCACCCCAAAAGTACGGCATCTCGGAGATCCCGAGAACGTAGTCGTCTATGTTGATCTCCAGAACCAGGTTGAGACCCGTGACTGCTTCCTCGATGTGAAGCTGGCCCCGGGCATATTCACACGGCTCGAGACTGCCGGTGGTGTAGTCGGTGAGCGAGCACCCGGGAATCCCAACCTTGCGCGTCGGAATCGCCTCGAACCCGTCCCAAGTCAAGAGGAAGCCGCACCCGCCACCGGTGTCGCTCGTAGTGACGTTTCCTCCGGCGTCCTTGATCACCAGGTCACACACATTCGCCGAGTTTCGGGTCACCTTGATCGAACCATCGACCGCAACAAGCCAGTTCTCCTCGCCGCGAGCGACCACAAAATCGACGGGTACCGTCCCGGGTGGTGTCTGCGAGGTGATGAGGTCCATTGCGATAAGAGAAATCTCCTGGGGCCGAGCGCTGTAGCCATTCCCTGGCTCCAGGTTCACGAAGATGTTCGCCGGTGCCGGAACGCCGCCCTCACCGAGCGTGCTAACCGAGGACCCCTGATAAAAGTACCTAAGGATCTCGTCGTACGGCTTGCCCTCGCGTGCCATGCCGAGCGCACCGAATTGGGTCATTCCGATGCCGTGTCCCCAGCCGGCGCCGTTGAATGTGACCGTCGCAAGATCCTGGCTCGCGAACGCAGTATTCGGGATAAGCACGACGACTGCTGTAAGGAAAGCCGTCAGCAGACGACCAAGACGCAAACCGATGGTGCCTTCGTTCTTCATCAAGGACATTGTCGGCGATGCTAGCTGGCCCCTTAAGTAAAGCGGGATTGGGTGGCCAACTGTGGGCTGCATTGGGCTAGGTGCCCGTGAGGGCCCGATGCAGGAACGCCGCCATCTCGTCGCGTCGCACGTCTCTCTCCGGACAGAACCGATCATTGGCGGGGGGATTGCATCCCAGCGTGACGCCGGCGGCACGGAGACGCTCGATGGCCGGCTCAAAAATCGACCCGTTGTCATCCACAAACGAGTCAACGATTCCGGGATCACCGAAACCGAACGCCCGAACCAGGAACGCTGCCATCTGGCCCCGGGTCACGACATCCTCGGGACAGAAATTGGCGTTCGCCGGTGGATCACACCCGAGGGTTATTCCGGCCGCGGCTATCCGATTGATGTCACCCTGGAATATCGAGCCTTCGTCGTCCGCAAAGAAGTCGGTACCGCTCGACGGTAGGTCGAGTGCCCTGACCAGGAACGCCGCCATCTGGCCCCGGGTGACGGTGTCGGAGGGACAGAACTCATCGCCGTACGGTGGGTTGCAGCCGAGCGATATCTCGGCTTGCGCAACGTACTCGATCGATGCAAGGTGGATCGAGTCATCATCGTCACGGAACGTTCCCTCAAAGTTATAGGGCAGTGCATCCTCGTCACATTCGAAGTCGGGATCCAAGAACCATGATGTGTAGTTAGTACCGGCCAGCGCGGTGTTCCCAAGATACACCTCCAGTATTCCGTTTTCACCGTAGATCCATAGGTCGCCGCGTCCGTCGCCGTCGTAGTCGTCGAATGCGATATCTGCAATCGTCAGCTCACTCGGTATTACGACATTCTCAGCGGGACCGGAATACCCGTTGGCTTGGGTCAGGATCAGCCCTTGGAGGGCATTGCCGACCTTGCGGATCGCCACGAGGTCGGGTCGTCTGTCCAGATCACGATCATCCAGGGAGAACTCCCATCCCTCCGTATCGCCAAGCCCGGTGTCAGTGTCCTTCAGTGCCGTGAGGAAGAGCGTTGCTCCACTCCACACTTCGAGGCGGGTTACGTCGTCTACCGAGCGAATGACATAGAGGTCCATGCGGCCGTCCCGGTTGTAGTCCCCGGCGAGATACGTCTCGCCACCGCCGACTGGAATCGCGGTCTGGAGAACAACCGACTCCTCGTAACCCGCGGACCTGTCGACAATCTCGACGCTCACGTTCGGTCCGGAGTTATCCAGGAACCAGAGGTCGTTGCGGCCCTTCCCGTAGAAGTCGCCGACGATCACCTCACGGCCATCGAGGGCAACGTTGGGTGCGAAATTTCTCGAAACGGCGCACCAGGCATTCGCCTTGTCGCTTCGTGAGTATTCGACGATCACACCCTGGTTGCCGTCACGAATGTTGTAAACGTCGCGCACGCCATCGCCGTTGCCGTCACCGAGGATCCGGGTGTCATCGCCGACGGGACCAAACTCGGTCGAACTCGAAAGCACCCGTGTCGTGAAGTTTGCCGTACTCGTGTTCGGCGGGAAGGACAGATACTGCTCGTCATAACCGGGGGTGAATGCGGGTCCCATCCACGAGAAGTGCATGGGATCCTTGACACTCTCCCAATCCCCGCCCCAGCAGAATCCGGCGTCCGTCCATGCCTGCACATACCACGAGGGCATGTCGGTGACGAGCACGTTGTCGCCTCGGTAAGGGTTGGTCGTCGAGTTGATATCCATGGCGTTGCCAAAGGCATGCTGGGAGATCCGGCTGCGGCTCCCAATCGTACGCGGGGTGAACCCATAGGAATGCTGGGGACGTACCGAGTAGTAGCGGCCGTTCGCTTGTTCTGCGGCTAGGTTCGCTGTTACCTGGAGGAACCCAGGCAGCGCACGAGCGTGGACCTGGCGGGTCGTGCCGCCGCTCATCGGGATCTCCCACCACACAAGATTGTCACGGACCTGCCCGACGGAACGGCCGAAGAAGTCGGCGCGTGGCCCACGCAGCAGCTCCGAATCGGAGAGCCACCCGACTTTGCCTGCCTTGGGCCCAATGGTGGCCGGTTCACCACACCCCCATGATTCGACGAACGTCGCCTCCCCGACTCCCTCTCCAATGGTATCAACCGAGGCGACCTCGGCCGTGGCCTGACCACCCAACACCGTTGATACGATGCCGGTCACCAACGCCACCGTCGAGAACCGAAAACGGATACCGTGACGGCTCCACATGGCTAGGAAGTTTCGACCTGGATCATGAAGACTGAACCTCCGCGAAGAATGTAAACGTTGCCATCGTTGTCGGTACCAAATCCCCAGGTCCCGCCACCACCGAAACCGAATTCGGATGTCCAGTCCTGTTCATTGATCGCTGAGTTGCCGGAGATCTGGAAGCTCCTGATCCATCCCTGGCAAGCATCACCGTAGAAGTAGCGCCCGTTGGTGCGTGGTATGTCGGGGTTCGACGCAACGACACCTCCCGTGACTGCACAGCTACTGCCGGTGTTGTACTCAAGTGCGGGGAACGTGTAGTTACTTCCGCCGAGACACTTCGTAGCCGACGAGAATTCGAACGTACCCTCGTAACGACACCAGCCGTAGTTCACACCGGCCTCATCGGCATCGACGATGTTGATCTCCTCACGGGTGTTCTGACCAACGTCGGCGATCACCAGTTTGTCGCCCGCAAAGGTCCACCGCCACGGGTTACGAAGCCCGATGGCCCAGAGTTCGTCGGCACCCGCGGTACCCACGTAGGGGTTGTCCGTGGGGATCGCATAGGGATCGCCACCGTCGACGTCGATACGCACCATCCCACCAAGCAACGTATCTATGTCCTGACCTTGACCGAAGGTGTCGCCACCCCCACCCCCGTCGCCGTAGCCGATGTACAGATAACCGTCGGGTCCGAACTGGATCATGCCCCCGTTGTGGTTGCTCGCCGGTTGTGCCACATCGAGGATGACCTTCTCGGTCGTGTTTGCTACCAACGGGTTCCCGGAGACGGTGTACTCGGCGACCCGGCTGGTGTGCTCCGCACCGCTACCCATCGAGTAATACACGTAAAACTTGCCGTTCGTTGCGTAGTCGGGATGGAACGCCATCCCGAGCAAACCCTTTTCGCCGCTGTCACTTACCTTTGCGGTGATGTCGAGGAAGACACTCGTTGACCCACCGCCGGGTGGCATGATCTCGATTCGTCCAGATTTCCCGACCACGAACAAATCGTCCTGACCGGGGTTCGTCAGCAGGAGAACAGCCCCGGACACGAAACCAATGTTCACCGCCGTGAGCGACTGGGCCGGCGGCGGCACATTCGGGGTCAACCCCTCCGTACGCATAAGAAACGCCGCCATCTGATCACGGAGTACTGGTTCGTCGGGGCAGAAGCGGTCATTCGCTGGCGGGTTACAGCCATTGGTGATGCCAGCGGCAGCGAGACGATCGATATCGCTCTGAAAGGGGGAAAAGTCGTCGTCGACGAACGTGTTGTTGCCAGCACCCGCGGTGTAACCGTAGGCCCGTGCAAGAAACGCGGCCATCTGACCTCGCGTCACGACGTCATTGGGGCAGAAATTGTCGTTTGCCGGCGGGTTACACCCCTTGGTGATCTCGGCGAAGGCGAGCTTCTCAATGTCGACCTGGAAAACGGAAGCATCGTCATCACCGAACGTATCACTGCCGGCGGTGGCAGTAAGACCCAATGCCCGGACCATGAATGCGGCCATCTGTCCCCGAGTCACCGTGTCGCCCGGGCAGAACAGGTCGTTCACCGGCGGGTTACACCCCTTGGTGATGCCGACGGCGGCTATCGCCTCGATCGCACCTTCGTGAATGTTGCCGTCGTCATCACCGAACGTTCCGCCCGGCGGCAGATCACTGGCAGCGGCCACAGGGGCAGCGGCCCCCGACTCGCCATTCGGAACCGAGTCAGTTGCTAACACAGGCGGTACCAGCACCGTCGTGATAAGTGCGATGACCGCAAACGCGGAACGCGTTCTCCCCATAATGTCTCACCCTTCTAGAAAGCCACACCCGACAGTCTCTCATGAATCTAGCTTTGTAAGGAATGACCATTTTGAATTAGTTTGTCGCGAAATCCAACGACCCTCGTTCGCAGGGCCTCCCGATGGCCTGCCGAATGCGCACTATCTACCAGTTCTAGGAGTCGGTCGGGATCGAGTTCGTCCGTTCGAATGGTCAGATGGTCGCTCGTCACCGACGCAGCAAAATCCCTGACCTTCGGCCGGTATTCAAGTGCGACAAACGGTGTGTCAACGGCCGCTGCGAGCACCGCACCGTGGAGCCGCTCTGCAACAACCACCTCGGCCGCGGCCAATGCCGCAAGCGCCGCTTCTTGATCGAGATATCCGGGCACGTAGCCGATATCGAGGTCACCGCTCGCTCGCATGATCTCGAGAATGAGCCGATCATCTTCGGGGTTGCAGGCGAACAGCGTCACGGTACGGCCACTTTTGCGCAACGCAACCACGAGTTGCTCAAGAACCTCGAGAACCGCGGCGTCGGAGCCACCCCACAACTCATCCTTGGTCCATGCTGGGGAGATAAGAACCGAGCCTTGCTCGACCGCAATGCCAGGAGGCCGTTCGAGAGCGAGCGCCGAATCACCAAGGATTTCCGCCTCGCCTTCGAAACCCCAGGATCGCAGAGTCGCCATCGACTGTGGGCCACGTAACCCAACATAGGAACAACTGGACAGGAAGTCCTTCCATCCATCGATCGACTCGGTGTCACCCCAGTATTCCGGTGAGGCTATCCCCGTGCCGAACACCACACGATCGACCCGGGGCGAATCCTGTCTCCGCAACCACGCCAGATAGGTGTGTCGATTGATGAGGGTCCCACCACCCAGCATCAGGGTGTGGGGACGCTCGACCTCCGGGCCAATGTCCGCCTCCGGCATAACCCTCTGGATCGCCGAGAACATGGCTTCGTCACCAAGGTTGTTGCGACCCAACCAGCCGACATAGAAAATTCGACGGCGTTCACCCGTCTCCAAACGGTTCGCCACCACCGGTGTCGCAGGGCTGGCACCGATGCTGACGTAGGGCCGTCGTTGGGCTTTGTGTTTCGCATAACGCAACGCTGTCCTGGCTGCGGCACCACCACCGCCCCTACTCAAGTCGTCAAGCAGACGGGTACGCTCGCCAGTGATGGGCGGATAGGTTCCCGGCATCTCAAGATCACGTGAAACCTGGGGCACACCGACAAGTGGGTCACGCAGAACTTCGGTCTCGACACGATCGGACACCCAGCCCCACAGGGCTTCGGCAGCGACACCAGAGTGCAACGCCTTCATGAGCTCCCGTCTGCGAACGAGGGCGTACACGGGGAATGGCCCCCACCCGGCGTCGATAGAGGCAATGTCATCCGGCGTTGCGAACACGGTCACTGTTCCTGGTGTCGGGATCTGATACGCCGAGCGGACAATTCCCGCACGGGGACGCCCGTCGAGACGTCGCAGCGAGCGACCGATGAGGCGGTGATCGAGCGATGCCCATCCGTTGAGAAAAGCAACCTGGGCCCCACGGCTGCGGTGGATGGCACCAACCACGCCTCCGTCAGCTGGAGTCACGGTCAAGACCCGGGGATCTCCCGCGGTCAGTTCCCCAAGGCTCTGAATCTTCGGGGTGTCACCGACAATGATGAACTCTGCATCGTCAGCCACCTGACGACGCAGCTGGACCAACAAATCGTCGATCCGTTTGTCGATCGGATCGACGATGATCCACGAGACGCGGGGCACATCAAAGATCACCCCGGGTGCTGGTTTGCGGTAAAAAGGATGAGGAATCTTGCGTCGGATAATTGCATCGTTGAGATGGCGGTCGGCGTCGCGCCAGTCGCCCTCTCCCTCATCCTGTTGGACTTGATGGACAACGACCGCGTCATTGTCGGGGACGAATACTGCTGCATGGTTAAAGAATCGCCACCCGAGTTCGGTGTCCTCGCCGCCCCACCGATCGAAACTCTCGTCGAACCCTCCAACGCTGGCGAACAGTGGGGCCCGAACCGAGAAATTCGATGATACGAGCGAGCGGAAGACTTCGTCTCCGGCGCGAAGGTTCGACGTCCGACGGTAAAACAGTGTCCGCCAGTCCCTGGTTGCCGACGTCTCGGCGGAGGTGGCGGATGCCAGCAACGTTGGCCAGTCAGCTTCCCCAGACGCAAACGCATCGGCGGGTATGCCCGTCGTATCGGCGTGTCGCCGGTTGCCGATGACGACAAGGTTGGGGGCATAGCGGTGCCACTCGGCGTGGCGGGCAACGAGGTCGGGATGGGGCACACAGTCTGCATCGACGAATATGAGAACGTCACCGGACGCGGATCGCGCCCCGAGATTCCTGGCGCGCCCAGCACCGTACCCGCGCCGGCTCTGGCTCACGTATGACACGCGGTCACCGGCAGCGTCGACGACCGGTTTTATGGGAACATCGGAACCGTCATCGGCAACAACGACCGATAGCAGCTCTTGGGGATAGCTCTGTGCCCGCAGTCCGGCGAGCGTCCTCTCGAGAAGGTCGGGTCGGTTATACACCGGGATGATGACACTGACCGTTGGCAGCGGGTCCGGCGCGGAGTCGCGCACTCCCCGGTAGTCGTTCTCAGGCCCCACGAACCAACGACTCATCGCCTACTCGCCACGCGCAGCTTCGAGCCGCGCTTGTTGAACTTCCGGGCTTTCGATCCGATACGACTCGGCCCAGAGATCGACTCGCAGCAGGTTGCCATGCTGATGAAACTCGGCGATCGGCCGTTCCCGTTCAAAGTATTCTCGGACTTCATCCTGGTGAGCATCCGCATAAACGTACCGCCGCGCCGCACGGACCGCGATATCGAAATGTGGGGTCGGTGTAGGTCCGAACACGACAGCTTCGACACCGCCGGGACCAAGGCGGTCCAACATCTCCTCACCATCCCAAATTTCCCGGGTCCGCAGTTCGGCCCCCAGCTCCGGCATGCCGAATACCGCAACCCGGTTCACCTCAGCATCGGAATCAACCAGAGCGGCCATCGGAGATAACCTCCGGTCACGGTGCGGTCGTTTCGAGACGTCGACTCCGGCGAGGATCTCCATCAGGTCATCGACACGATGCTCGTACATCTGGTAGTCGCGGGCATGTTCCAAGGCCGCCCTGGCCCGCTTCTCGTTGCGCACGGGATCCGCCAATAAGCGTCTCACCTGGGAAACGACATCGCCCTGAAGCACCTCGTAATGGGTCCCCCGTTTCAGAATCTGATCCGTGCCCGGGAGGTCATCGGTCAAGAGGAGCGCACCCGCACCGACCGCTTCAAGCACCCGCATCGTTATCGGATAATGCCGGACACCTCCCTCGTTCACGATGATGCGGGAATTCCCGTAAAGGTCGGCCATGTAGTCGGCATCAACACCTGCCTCGAAGGCGCAGTTCTCCTCGCCGAGGGCTGCTTCGAGATCGGCAACAATCTGCTGGCGCCGCTGGTAGGTTCCTCCCTTGCGGCGAAGCTGACCGCCAACCATCGACACATCAAAATCCCTCTCGGACCATGGTTTCGATGGGTCCAGAAGCTCCGGTGCGACACCAAAGGGGAACCGGTGAACAGGTACTGGGAAACGCTGAGCCATGTGCCACGAATGGGCGAGAAGCACCGCGTCGGCGTGATACCGCCAGGCGAGGCGAATATTGGTCTGACAGTGATGCTCACCGTGGTGGGTCCAAAAGGCTATCGGGATCGAGGGTGCGGCACCCTTGAGAGTAATGGCCGGGTACGGCCCCTCAACAAACACAACGCTGTTCGTGGCTGGATGAAGAGCGTCGAAGTCGACTTCGTCCGTGTACAGGTCGACCTCGACACCCGCACGCCGCAGGGCGGCCTCAAGATACTTCCCGGGGTTCGAGTCGGTCTTGCGATAACACAGCGCCATCCGCTGGCCGGTGTGCCGTCCATTCTGGGGCCGTGAAGCCGGACGTTGATCGGCCGGTGTCAGATAGTTGCCGCCTGTCCCAGCCGGTGACTGGCTCAGGTCGGGGTTGGTAACCGCAAGGTCGATGAGGTCCGCCATACCGGCGTGTGGCCATTGCGGATCACGCACAACCGTGGCGGACGATCCAGCCGCTCTCGCAGCCGTGTCGACCGCTCCTCCGGCAACGGGATAGATCGTGTCGGGATTCGTGGCCCGGATCGCTTGAACGAGCTTGCGCCGATGCAGCCAGCGACGAAACGTCTTGGGTTGCAGACGGCGCAGAATACGGCCCCGACGGCCGCCACCCTGAGGGAACCTTGTCGGCACATACACAATGCGGACACCATCAACTTCGTCCGAAAGACGTTTCCCCGCAGCCACGATGGTGACATCGTGCCCGACATCGGAGAGGGTTCTGGCAAGTGCCCTGCCACGGGGGTCATTCACGAAGCGACCATGAGAAACAACGCTGATACGCATTTGTGTGATGGTACCACCACCCCTCCGAATAGCTCGGCTCACCGCCAGGCCGTGTAGCCTGCTGCTGCCCGAATCGAGGATGGGG
This sequence comes from Actinomycetota bacterium, assembly GCA_013151445.1. Taxonomy (GTDB): domain Bacteria; phylum Actinomycetota; class Acidimicrobiia; order Spongiisociales; family UBA5794; genus BMS3BBIN02. The sequence continues at coordinate 19,414 of JAADIG010000005.1, read as the reverse complement.
TCCATGAAGATCTGTATGTTCGTCAAGAACTCATTCGAATACGACGCACGCGTCACCAAAGAGGCCCTGTCACTCATCGACGCGGGACACGACGTGCTGGTCGTTGCAATCCACGTCCCCAAGGTCACCGCACAACACGAGACCCGTCCGGACGGGATCGAGGTTCGTCGGGTGTCGCGTGTGAGTTTCGGCGTTGGTGCACTAAACCGGGTTGCAAGCCGATACGCCGGTTCGATCGAGGAACGCAACGCCAGACTCACCGGTGACGACATCGACGAGGACCGTATCCGTGCCATGGCGCAGGTGTTGCCGGAATCTACCGCTACCCCTGGTGCCAACCAGGCAAACCCACCCAGTGCGAAACCAGCCGTCACGGGGGAAACAAAGACAACCACCAAACTCTGGGGTCGAGTCTCAACGCCGATCCTGCGATTCGTTGCAAGAGCCGCCCGTTTCACGGTCCGCTCCCTGAAGTTCCTCCTTGGCCGACAGGGTCGGGCACTCAAAACATACGCAATCAACAAACGGATGATCAAGATCGGCCTCGAAGCAGATGCCGACGTGTTCCACAGCCATGACCTCAACACGCTGTATGTCGGTGCCACCTGCAAGAAGAGGACACCGGGAGCGCGCCTCGTCTACGACTCCCACGAACTACACACCGAACGCAATCGCATGGGGTATTGGTGGCGCAGATGGGCAGAGTGGAACGAGAAGAAGTGGCTCCCGAGTGCCGATGCGATGATCGTGGCAAGCCCGTCCTGGATCCGCGAAATCGAGAAGAAGACGGGCTGGGTGCCGCCCAACAGTGTTTCCATCGTCAACACTCCCCCGCTGCGAGATCACACTCCCCAGGACCTGCGTGGTGAACTCGACATACCCGCTGGACAAGCAATCTTGCTCTACCAGGGATCGATTCAGGAAAACCGGGGTATCGAACCCGCTATCGATGCGGTCGCCATGCTGGATGGTTGTGTTCTCGTCGTTGTGGGATACGGGTATCACCGCACCACACTTGAGACCTCGGTGAAGGCTCGTGGCCTTGAGGAGAAGGTGAAGTTCTTCGGTCCCATCCCGAACGACGAACTTCTCGACTGGACAGCCGCGGCCGATATTGGGCTGTGCAACATTATCAACTCATCGCTGAGCTACTACACGTCGCTGCCGAACAAACTCTTTGAGTACATAATGGCCGGGATTGCGGTCATCGGCTCGGATTCACCCGAGATCGGTCGTGTCGTTGCCGCAGAGGCCGTCGGTGTGGCGTGTGACCCTGCCGATCCGAATGCCTTGGCCGATGCCACCCGCACGATCCTCAAGGACCTGGAACGGTATAAGGCTGCTTCGAGAGATGCCCGGGCACGGCACCACTGGGGCATTGAGGGGAAAAAACTTATCGATCTGTACAACGGACTCCCGGCTAGTTGACCGGCCGAGGGCTGTTACAGGTCAAGCGCCCGTACAAAGAATGTCGCCATTTCCGCACGTGACAGGGAGCGGGTTGGACAGAATTCGTCGTTGGCTGGGGGGTTACACCCGAGAGTGACACCGGCAACGCCGAGTTTGTTGATCGAGTCCTCGAACGGTGATTCTTCGTCGTCTATAAAGAGATCGGCTCCGGCATCATTGGTGTAACCAAACGCCCTAACGAGGAACTCAGCCATTTCTTCGCGGCGTAACGGCTGGTATGAGCAAAAGTCCGTCTCACTGCATCCGAATCCGATACCGGCTTCCATGATCGCATTGATGTCCCCTTCGAATATGACTTCGCTGTCATTATCGAAATAATCTTCGGCGGCGGGTGGCAGATCCAATGCCCGTTTGAGGAACGCCGCCATCTCACCGCGTGTAATCGACCGCTCCGGACAGAACTGGTTGTTATCCGGCGGGTTGCAGCCCTTGGTTATGCCGACATCGGCGATTTTGTCGATTGCGAAACGATGCACCGAGTAATCATCATCCCAGAAGGACCCCTCCTGCTCGGCGGGCAGCGGTGCCGTGAGCCGAAACGCAGCATCGACGTAGGGTGTTGGGTTGACGACGGTGCCATCCGGTTTGTGGAGCTCGAAATGGACATGAGAGCCGGAGTTCTCGGCGTTCCCCGAGTCTCCGACCCAACCGATCAGCTGACCGGCCCTGACGCGTACGCCGGGTTCGATACCAGGGGCGATACCCTGGCCCAGGCCATCGTCGGTGCCGGGGGTGTCGTTGTTCATGTGGATGTAATACGATTCCCAGCCGTCGTCATGCTGGATCGACATTGAGCAGCAATTACCACCGACGGTGTTCTTCACCCATCCGACGGTGCCATCGGCGACAGCAACAACCGGGAGAAGCTTCGCACCCATGATGTCGACACCTTCGTGGCCCCGACTGCACCCGGCCCCACGGCAGTCTCCGAACGTATCGGAGTAGTTGACCTCGCCAACAATGGGGAAGTACATCTCGGATGTGTCACCAGCGCTCGCCCGTGGCGAGGTTAGGGCCACCGAGGTGATCAAAACGAACAGAACAACGATAAGTGTCAGGACGCGGCGTCCCGGTGCAAAAGAATCCAACATCACACGAACACTATCGGTAACCGGGCGTGACATCTTTAACGGGTCCTCAAGATGCCCGCAAGACTTCCACAGGTCTCCCAGGGTTTAGGAAAATGTCACGTCAACGTACCGAGGAACCACTTCGACGAACACACGACCGCGGGGGAGCAAAATCTCCTCACCCGCATCTGAGATGAGAATCCAGCCGTCGGTTTGGGACCCACGACGCCATTCACCCTCGACGACCTGGCCGTCGCTGAACACGATGACCTTGCCGAACCCGATCACGTCAAACGTCGGCACGGTTGCACCAGCGGTGTCCTGGTACCCGGCGGAGCGCTCGGCAACCATCATGACTACGACGGTGTCCACGGAATAGTCCCCCGGGTCACTGTCAAAGAGGTCGGCGACCTGAAACGGGGCACCGTTTTGGGATCGCTTCCATCCGTCACTTCCGGCGGTCCACGTGACATCCATGACTCCCGACAACGGGATACTGATCGACGACACCGGAGAGCCACCGAAACTATCGCCGAACCGGAACGGCTCGGTTCCCGGAGGGCCACCGGTCGCACCTGCATTCGCCTTGGCGGCGAGGGCAAGCAGGTTGGACGGGGGTTGCCGCAGGATCTCCTCGAAATACTCGGCACCAGTGAGCACGATGGCCCCCGTTGCTTCGACCTCGCGGACTACCCACGGCCGTCCGCCCGTGGTGACAACGACTGGGTTGAATGGGGCAAGAAGGTCACCGTCGACGGGACGGATTGACCGGGCCGGGCCGACACCAACGGGAACAGTATCGAAGAACAACGCGGTGAACCGGGTGAGTCCTCCCTCGACCGGAACCTCAAAAACCATCCCGGCTTCGCGCAACCCTATCTGTCCCTGTGCGGCCGGTGCGTTGTCGATCTTGACGGCAATCACCTGACCGGTGTTCGCAGAGTCGAGGGCCTGCCCCGTGAGCGGGTTGACATCGACCGGGGCTGCGGTCGTGGTGGGAACGGAAACCCCGCCGTTGCCATCGGCCTGTGTGGCTGTCGTGGGCGTTGCGGCCACCAGAACACTGGACGTTGTCTGGGTACTATCGACAGCCAGGGTGGTCGCAACGTCGTCAGGGTTGTCATCGCTGGCACCGAGAAACACGCCGAATGCGATCACCGCGACCAGAAGGGCGCCACCCCCGATCACGATCCGCTTGTCCGGCAACATGCTGCGTCCGCTGGCGGAGTCATTTGTTGGTTCCTGATCCCCCGACGTCACATTCCACTCCCTTGGTGTGGTAATTCCACACTGACGTGCATGCTATCGGACGCGACCAACAATGCCACATGGGAATGACCGTGTCGCGGTGACGGCACGCACTACGCTTCGGCCCATGGCATTGGTTCTCTTTCTCGCTCTCTCTCTCGCTGTCACGCTCTTGGCCGTCATTGTTGTAAAACAACGGGCGCGCTACGACTGGTTGTCCGAGCGCGTTCGGATGGTCATCGACTCGTCACGCGAGAACACCACCAACTTGAAGGACCTAATCCAGGATGTTCGCGTGGTCGACGGGGTCGTCGCCGCTGCGACGCGCTGGCCCTCAACTCCCACAATCCGGCGCTGGTCGGAGCCGACCGAGCGGGTCGTCCTGTTGCTGCCAGGCGCCGCCTACCACCTGCCCGAGGTCACCCGGCTTGCAGACGCGCTCGGGAGCCGTGGGGTCCCTGCGCGCATCGCGTCTGGCCGCCCACATTGGCTGCGGCTCGAGGCCGGGGCTCGTTGGATAACCGAAGACGTGTACGACCTGCCGTCGCCTGACCAGCTCGGGGAAGATGTATCGGCTGTCGTAACACTCAAGGATTGGGGTGGATACGGTGACGTCGTTGCGGCAGCAAAGGCTCGGGGCATCCCGACCTTCGCAAAGGTTGAGGGCGCTCAGGACTTCAACGACGTCGACACTGGGCAGGACCGCAAACCGTACACCCACGCCGATCACATCCTCTGCCAGGGACAGAACGACTTCGATGCTCTCTCCGGTAGCCGCTTCATCATTGGTTCGTCACGACTAGAACGTCTCTGGTCCGCCCCGCCCGCTCCAAGGCCCCCGGCGCGAGCCATTATCAACGTAAATTTCACCTACGGCGTGCTTGACTCTGCTCGCGAACTGTATACAGAATCCGCGATTGAAGGCTGCCGGATTGCGGGCATTCCATACACCCTTGCAATCCACCCGGCGGAGTACGCCATCAAGTCGGCACATACCTCTACGATCCCGATCTCTCGGCTCCTCGACGTCGGTACAGTCCTCATCAGTCGCTTCTCGACGGTTCCGTTCGAGGCGATGGCACGCGATATTGCGTTCATCTATCACAACCCGCACGGCGAGAAGGTTCCAACGTTCCAGAACCCTGAGGGTGCGTTCGACGTCTCAACTAATGCGGCCGAGCTTGGTGAAGCGATCGCACAGAACGGACCCGGGAAGGATGTACGGAAACGTTCAGCGACCTTTTTTGCGAAGCAGGTTGACATGGACCCTCGGCGCAGTTCTGCCGAACGCACCGCTGATGTCATCAACTCGACGGCTACCCGGTTCTCGAAGGGATAGCTCGGTACCGGCAGCGAAGGTTGTCAGGTCGGATCCCTGCGGTCGGTCGTCAGGCTGTGCTCGGCGAACCGTGACATTGCCGATATGATCGCCGACCCAAGCTGATCGAAATGAGCTACCACCGGTACATCATTCTCGAAGAGACGATCATTCGTCTGCGGCCGGAAACCGACAAAACCGACACCCGCAGCCCGTGCTCCGTTGAGGTCCGAGAGTTGGTCGCCAACCACCACGGTGCGCGAAGCCTGTGCTCCGCGCCGCACCAGGAACCCATTGATGATCTCAGCCTTGGACGAGGGGCTGCCCTCAACGGCTTCGAACGACGAACCGAGTCCGCGTGCGGCAACGATGTGTCGAAGTTCATCCGTCGGAGTCGCGGAGGCAATGACCATCGGCACGACACCGGCGAAAGTATCCAGGAAATCCGGGACTCCATCGCAATACGGGGCAGCGATGACCGCATCGGTGACCAAACTTCCGAACCGTCCGGCCATGAGATGGAGACGTTCGTCCGTGCACTGCCGGCCGAGCATGGTTTCCTCGACGTGGACAATCTTGTCGAAGCGAGATATCCCCACATGCTCGAGGTGGTAGTCCCTGACGGCGGTAGCGAACTCTGGACCCCGCTCGTCGAGGTACAGTCGGTAGAACGCATCGGTCTTTACGTCGGCAGATTCACAGATCGTGCCATCGAAGTCGAAAACAATGAGATCGACAACGTTGGCAAGGGAGGTCATCTCTCGCCCTCGGAGTCAAGCTCTAGGAGTGCGTTCAATAGATTCTGGAGCGCCTCGCTCTCCATCAACTGTCTCGCCTCTCTCGCATACGATCCCATGTGCGTCGTGAGGACGACATTGTCGAAATCGCGCAGAGGCCCGTCGTACGGTTCTTGTTCGAATACATCGAAGGCTGCACCCTCAAGACGTCCGGCTTTTAACGCTGCGATGACCGCCGCCTCGTCGACGACCCCACCGCGGGCCGCGTTGATCAATATCGCCCGATCTGGGAGAGCGTTCATCACCGCGGCGTCGACAATGTTCCTCGTAGTCTCGGTGAGTGGGATGTGGACGGTAAGGACATTGACCCGTGATGCAAGATCCTCGGGGGACGATGCGCGATCGTATTCGGCAGTTGCAACGTGTGGGTCGTAGTAGATGACATCGGCGCCGAACGCACCGACGAGATCGGCCACACGACGCCCAACGCGGCCCATGCCGATAATCCCGACGGTTCGTTTCGCCAACAGCGAACCCATGAGTGCCTTCCATTCCCCACCGCGGAGGTTCCGATCAACTTCTGCGATACGACGCAACACCGACAGGATCAGGCCAAGCGTCAGCTCCGACACAGCCGCGGCAGGAGCGTTAGGAGTGTTCACACAAACGATGCCGCGCTTGTCGGCAGCGTTTCGGTCCACCGAGTCGAACCCCGTCCCGCAGCGCGATACGACCCGCAGCGCCGGGTTGGCGGCGAAGACATCGTCGGTGAGGGGCTCCACGCCGGCGACCATTCCGACGATTCCATGATCGGCGAGTAAATCACTCACTTCGTCTTCCGTGAGCCGACGTCCGTACTCACTGCGAATGACGTCCCATCCTTGTGCCCTGAAGTTATCAAGAAGCGGATTCGTCATATCGAAATTGGACGTGGTTATCGCAATTGTGCGCTGGTCCATGACCAGTCCTTTCGGGATGCTGAGACCGGATTGTTCAATAGGCTACTCTACGGTGGCTCGAAACCGTCATGTCTATCGGAACCCAAAAGCGAGTCTCAATGGCCACTCTGAAGGATCGAATCGGTAGCGCCCAGCCCACCATCGGATCATGGATTCAGCTCGGGGACGAATCCCTTGTTGAGATTCTTGCAACTGGTCCGTTTGACTGGTTGTGCGTCGACCTTGAGCACACAACAATTTCCATCGACCAGTGTGGAAAGATCATCCGGGTCGCGGATCTCGCCGGGTGTCCGACGCTTGTACGCCTCAGTGGTCACGACCCATCCGAGATCAAGAAAGTGCTCGATGCTGGTGCCGCGGGCATCATTGCCCCGATGGTGAATACCGCACAAGAAGCAGCGGCCATCGTGAGCGCCGCTACGTATCCCCCACGAGGTACCCGCGGTGTTGGTTTGGCACGAGCCCAGGACTATGGGATCGGTTTTCCAAAGTACCTCGACCGGATGGAACGCGACTTGGTCTGCATCATGCAGGTTGAGCACATCGACGGCGTAAACAACCTTGACGATATCCTCGCCGTTTCCGGTGTCGACGGGTTCTTCATCGGACCCTACGACTTGTCGGCCTCGCTTGGCCATCCTGGGAACTTCGAACACCCGGATGTCGTCTCGGCACTTGAACGGGTGCAACGGACTGTTGCCCGCCCGGGTGTTTTGGCGGGTATCCATGTCGTAGAGCCGGACGACTCCAAGCTTCGCCGTGTCATCTCCGACGGTTACCGCTTCGTCGCATTCGCCTCCGATATGCTGTTCTTCGCTCACCGCATCGACGAGGTGAGCGCCACCATCGGCAAGATCCGCAAGCAGGGGTCCGCAACGTGACAACGATCGATGTCCTGATCCCGCTCAAGGGAGAATCACAACGTGTGCCGGGCAAGAACATGAGGCCGTTTGGTGGTCAGCCCCTCTTTCACACCATTCTGCGGGCGCTGGAACAGGCGGGATGCGTAGGAAATATCTATATCAATACCGACAGCCCGGAGATCGCATCCTCGGCGGCCACATTCCCGACAGTCACGGTTGAGATGCGTAAACCCGAGCTGCTCGGCCATGACATCTCCGTCAACTGGATTATCAAAGACTTCCTGGAAGATCATCCGGAGATTGGCCACCTTGCCCAAACTCATTGCACCAATCCGCTCCTTTCGACGGATACGATCGACGCCGCTGTCACGGCGTATTTCGCCAACGACGACTGCACCAGCCTGTTCACCGTAACGCGCATCCAGGCACGCCTCTATGACAAGGATCTGCGGGCGATCAACCACAATCCAAACGAGCTGCTCCCCACTCAGGACCTAGACCCGATCTATCTCGAGAACTCGAATATGTACATCTTCGAGCGTGAGGCGTTCTTCGCTGAGGACGCACACTTCCGACACCATGGTCTGGGAGATGGACCCCTTCGAAGCCGTCGATATCGACGAAGAACGTGACTTCACGTTGGCCGAGGCCCTGCACAGCGTCATCGAGGATTGAAGAACCGGAACAAAGGGGTTGCAACATCAACGGCCGCCGTCGCTAAGACCAACCAGCGGACGAGGGGCCCGACACGCCTACCGCAAAGTGACGAGTCCCAACACTCGACACCCCTCGTTACAACGACCGAACGGTCACCGGTAACTACCCGAGTTGTCACCCGGCCCGGTTCTCCCGGCCTGCGATACGCAGCGGATCAACCATTGTGCGGCATTTGCCGGGTACTGCTAGCGTAGCCCCAGGGGTGCGTTCGGCCAGATATGCGGCGGGCCCCGAGACGCGATACGAGGTACACGTTCACCATGGTGATGGGCCAAAACAAGGCAGTTGCTGACCCAGATAAGCCTGCAACTGGCGGGGTCTTTGTCTTCGTTCCGACGGTAGACAGCGCGGAGGCACTCCACCAACTCATGGCCAGGGCCGCGTTCTACTTCGAGTACCTCATGCCGGAACAAATCGTCATCGGCGTCACCGACGAGACACTCAAAGACCAGGCCTTCAAACTACCCACGGAGTTAACCGACCAGGCGGCAATGGCGGTGACCCGACTGGCCGATGTCCTTGATGTTCGGCGCGTTTCGAGACGTGGCCTTGCTGAAATCGCTCTCGAAGCCGACCACGTAATGAGATGGGATGCGAACACCGCGGTTTCCGGCCCGTGGAAGGCGGCCCTGCGGCGCATCCCTGCGCGTGCCTGGGGTGTCGATCGGTTTAATGATCGAATGGAGGGGTCGATCTACATACAGGCCGCCCATGAAGCAAGTGACGGTGTCGCGGAGGCGATCGCCGAGAGCCGGAGCCGTTTTCACGCGCTCGTGGCAAAACTCGGCCGCCGAGATCGAGCATATCTGCTGGCAACCGGCCCCTCCATCTCCGCCTACCACGAACACGATTTCAGCGACGGTCTTGTGATTGCGTGCAACACCGTGATCCTCGACGATGACCTGATGGCCGCCACTTCTCCCGATATCGTGGTTTTTGCGGATCCCATCTTCCACTTCGGTTGTTCACAATACGCGGCAGAGTTCCGGTTCGCTCTCCAGCGGGCCGCCGACCGGTATGCGTTCGATATCGTCATTCCCATCAAGTACTATGAGCACTTCCTTAGCCTCATGCCGAGTTTGGCGAGTCGAACCATCGGTGTCCCCGTTGGAGCAGATGCAATCAACCTCGACCTGAGCGAAGACTTCCAGGTGTTCACCACCGACAATGTCGCGACTCTCTTGATGATCCCGCTCGGGTGCACGATCGCCGACAATCTCTTCTTCCTCGGTTTTGACGGGCGAAGCCCGGACGAGACCTACTTCTGGGAGCACGGAACCAATACGCAGCTCAGCGACTCATTTATGGAGAACATCAAGGATGCGCACCCCTCCTTCTTCAGCGTCGACTACGAAGACTATTACGCCCGCCACACCACGACCATGGAGAGAATGTTCTGGCAAGGCGAAGTTACCGCACACACATTTGGGAGCCTGGAAACTTCGTACATTCCTGCTCTCACCCGCAGGTCAGCACCTCAGGCAGTCGCCAAGCTGATCGAAGAGATAAACACCGAAGCCGCGTTTACGCTGCTGAGCATCAACCCCGATCTCGAAAATCGGTTCGGGCACTACTTTCACTTTGATGAACGGCTCCGACAGGCCGCGGAAACCTTGGGGGGACGCGTAGTAACCATCGCCAATCGGGCGTGGACAGGGTCCGAAGAGGGAATCGTGCCGTGGTTCACAGACCATAGTTGGAACCTGCTGCGCGAAGAACCCGGCACCTCACGAGCACGGTTTCGCGTCGAGATGGAAGCCGCACTTCGCACGGTCGCGGATGCGGACTCGCCACACCCGGTCGGCGCTTTCCTCTACACGGGATCACACGTACATCTCGCTGAGATCCTCGCCGCAAACCTACAACTGGACTCCGATCCCCTTCCGATTGCCATGAATCTCTTCAACTCCCACAAGGAGGTCCAAGACCTCGCAAACGGGGCTTCATCGACCGTACCCATCACGGCGACGATGCTCGGTGTCACGGGGGCCTTGGCCGCTTCGCTCAATGTATCCGTATTCGGAGACAGCGAGAAGTTCATTGAGTTGATGAATACCCAATGTGGGCTTCAACTGCCATTGTGGCCGATGTTTTCGACGACCGATCTTCCACCGCTCGATTCGGACCGCAAGCCGAACAAGCCGCTCCGGGTCTACGCACCCGGGAACCTACAGTTCGAAAAGGGTTACGACCTCGTCGTCGATTTCTCCGAGACGCTCGCCAAGAGTGATCTGGCTCGAAAGATCCAGCTCGTCGCTCGGGCGGTGTTCCATGACGGCACGGGGCCGGCCATGAAACGTCTTGCCGATCGACTCCGCCTCCACGCCACGGTTCTCGAAGGAGAGTTATCCGATGACGAGTACATTCGGCAGATGGTCGAGGCAGATATCATTCTCATACCGTACCGAAAGCGCCCATTCCAGACTCGCACATCGGCCGTAATTTCCGATGCCGTCAGCCTTGGAAAACCGGTCGTTGCGACGCGAGATACGTGGGCTGGGGACATCGTCGAGCGGTTTGCTCTGGGGGTGACGTTCGAGGACGGCAACGGTGCCGCCATGGCGGCGGCCCTGCAAGAAGTTGTCGCCCGCCACAGCCACTTTCGGGATCGAGCGCTCGCCGCCGCCCCCGTGTGGAGATCCGAGTCATCACCGGAGAGGCTGCTCACGGCAATCCACGATGCGACAGTCAATCTAGATTCGAATGCGCCGTCACCCGAGGGTCGTGACCGCTTAAGAGCCGACCTCACCTACGCCAGACGGCTCGCCGGAATGTTGGAGGCGAGCAGAAAGACGGATGTCGTGTGGCGCCGCAGCCCCGGTTCAGACAAGAGACTAAGAGAAAAGGCCAAGCGCCTTGAGGCGCAGCTGCAAGCTACTCGGGGCAGTGCCGCGTATCGCTGGGCCGAGCGCATCGTTGGTGTCCTCCAACGGATACCGTTCCTCTATCGCATCCTCCGAAAGCTAGCCAGAAGCACAACTTGAGCTCACGTTGACGAGCTTCTGACACGAAGCACTTCCTCCATCCGGGATTCATCGACCGGGCGGGCAAAAGCGAGAATGTTACCCCACGCTTTGGGATCACTGAGCTTGCAGGGGTATTTGCTCATGCGCCGCCAATCGTGGCGTTGACCGTACTTGATGACCGGGTGCCACTCACTCACCCATAGGTGGAAGCCCCGGTCGATCAGGAAGGCGGCTAGGTCATCGAAGTCATAACCAAGTGGAACGGTTTTCGTGTCTTCGAACTCGCACAAGATCGCATCCGGTGACATCGTGTCCCAGTCGAAGCCCTGCAGTACAAAAAGGTCATGACCCTCGGTGTCGATCTTTAGATAGTCCACAGCGGCGATCTCTTGCTCGCGGCAGTAGTCCGAGAGTGTGGTGGTCTGGACCGTCCCAATCTGACGATGGGTCGAATGAAACGGGCTGAGTGAACTAATGCCCGTACTGAGCGGGGACTGAAAGAACGCCGCACCCGACCCGGTCGTATTGCTGACAGCTCGACCGTCGATCCGCACATTCGCGGTACTCCGGAAGCGATTGTCAAGATAGGCGCGGTTATCGGGATCCGGTTCGGCATGAACCTCCCAGCCCCTCAGAGCGATCGGGGCAAGCGACGCACCGTGGTGGGCACCTACATCGATCATCACTTGTCGGCGCGTATCGGTAGTGTCATCGATAAGGTCCGCCACGACGCGGGCTTCATCAATTGTCATGTGGTCAGCACGCGTAAACGAAATGGCTTTCCCTATCCTGGGTGGTCATTGTCGCCCTCGACAGTAACTGTACCAGCAGGAAACCTCACGATGAATCGTCCGATTACTCGATCTCGGCGGGCTCAATCTTCTCCATCAACCATGCGTAGTCGCTCACCTGTACGACGCGAAGGCCATCGGGTATGTACGGACGGACCCGATAGTCAAACCCATACCGCGTGACCAATACGATACGGTCGATAGTGGGGTCCTGGATACCGGATTCGAGCGTCTTGTTGAGCACCGTGTCAAAGTCGAGCACGAAGACTGGCTCGATGCGGGCAGCCGGGAATCGGGCCTGGGCGTGTGCGGCGAAATAGGCGTTACTCCGCGGGCCGTCCAAAGAAATCAGCAGCGTACCGTCTCCAGCCCCAGCGTTGATCCCGACCGCCCCCGAGACCTCGAATAGAACGTCCACATTCGAGATTCGATTGGGACGAAGAACCGACGGCGTGTCCGTGACAATGATGGCGATGGGGGTCATCACAACCACCGACAACACCACGATCCATGTAACCGCCGCCTCTCGGACGGCGGCTAACAAGCTCGCAAAACCGACAACAGCGAAGAGTGCGGGAACAATCGCAACCCCCATGTTCACGAGCTGGATCCCGGTCAGTACCTTTGCGATTGTCACACCGACAAAGAACAACCCGACAACCAACAGGGCGAACCAGCCGATGGTAACAAGCTCGCTCCGATGGTCGGATCCGTCCGTCGCAACCTCAATCGGTCGCACCGCACCTCTGAACTCGCCGAGCCAAACAACAATCGCCGCGATAGCCAGCAACGCACCCAGGCCACCAAAGCTCCAACCGAGATAGCCCATCAATTCCGGCACGGGGGTCCGTGCAGTGGATACGGTGATCGACAATTGTCTCGTCAAGAAGATGCCGAGTGGCGCTACCAGCAGCAACGCGACCAGGCTCACCCGCATAAGCACGAGATCGAGCGTCCGCCGACGAACGACACCAATCACCTCAATCGCGATCACTACGCTGATGACAAGCACCACCCCTGCGTACTGCGTCCACACTGGAAGCACCAACAATGCCACCATTGCTGCCTGACCCCTACGCCCTGGTGTCACCCCACTATGAGTCGTCGAGATCCAAAGAACCGAATACCACAGGAGAGCAAAAACGAGCGCTATGAGTAGCGAATAGGGCCGGACCTCGGCGCCCAGATATGCAAAGAGGGGGTTGGTCGCGACCAAGGCAAAGCCAGCCAACACAGGCAGAGCAATCCACGACATGCGTTTCACAGCCCAAAAAGCAACAAGGCCGATCATCACCGTCCAGGTCAGCACAACATACTTGAGTTGATCGACCGGCAGCTGGTTAAGAAAGAGAAGATTTGTCCCCTTGATGAACAGAAATGATGCTGGTGGGTGTGGCTCGATGGTCCTCAAGAAGTCGAACATGTCTGACCACGACATCTTGGCAACTCGCATAGTGGAAATCTCGTCATTCCAAAGATGGTGAGTCCAGAGGTAACGAACTCGAATCACGAGCCCGATCACGAGGAGACTCGTAATCGCCAGATTCCAGCGGGTCATCTGGTCTTTAAGATTTCTCGGGTTGACCGCACTCATCGCACTCAGCCCACTCGCTTTACACTGGCAAGCTCGCGTCGGAGGGCATTGAAGTATCTCAACACTTCTCGAAGTAGTTGCCACGACTTCCCGAAGTCGTGCGAAGTGGTTCCACCGAGCCGCTCTCGATGTTGAACGTTCATTTCCGCGATGCCCAAACCATTGATCCTTGCCTTGACATAGATCTCGGGGTTGGCCATGTTTATTCGATGGCTGAGATGGACGGCATCGATCGCTCTTCGGTTAAACGCCCTGATACCGCAGTTCAAATCTGCAAACGGATATCGGAGAAATGCCTTTCCCAAGAAATTGAATAGCTTCGAAGACATGAGCCTGAAGACAGGGTCGTGCCGTTCCTTTCGACGCCCGAATACGACGTCTTCCCCACCATCAATCCGCGCCAGAAAGAGCGGGATGTCGCTCGGTACCATCTGACCGTCCGAGTCCATAATGATGAGGTACTCACCCGTGGCTGAACGAAGCGCCGTCTCACACGACCCGGAATACAGGCGGTTCTCAGCGTGGCTAATGAGCCTGATCCTCCCATCGCCGGCGGCAAGAGATTCCACCGTCGCTGCTGTCCGGTCGGTTGAACAGTTGTCGACCACAATGAGCTCGTACTCGTTAGGCAGCCCATCCAGCACGGCCTGGCATTCCGCAAGTACCTTGGCAATGGTCTCTTCCTCGTTGTATGCCGGTAGGGCAACGGTGATCCTTGAGTTCAACTTGATTTCTCCTTGAGCAGTCCAGCCACGTTAATTCCTGATGCCATTGCTTGGTCCGACCACAGGTAGCGCCAGCGACCGTACAAACCTGCTGTGTACACCGAGACACCCTCCAACCACTCAAGAATGCAGGCGACCGCCGCCGCCCTGTCGCGGTCGGAGATGACGTACGCGTGAGACACAGTGCGCCACGAAAACTCGGTGATGTCGTTCGACGAGAAACCGAGCAGATCCTGCAACGACCCCGCTACCGAATCCGCGATCAGGTCCGGGTTCCATTCCTCTCGGTGATCGCGAAATACTTCTGCCTGTACCGCGGACTGAGAAGAGCTGGACCCAGCAAGGTTGCTCGGCACGGACACCCGAGCCGCCTCGACGGCCTCATCGTATATGTAGAACCAGTGGTTGTCCGTAACCTGCGGGCGATCAACAACAAAGTTCACACAAAGAAGCTTGGTGTGATGGAGCCTATCAGCTGCATCACGAACATCAGATGGAACGTCCTTCGTAATGGCCACCAGACGCGGCAACGGAATGGTCGACACAAGTTGTTCGTACCCTACGGACGATCCGTCCTCGAATGCGACGGTCTTCTCACGCGGATCGAGTTCGACCGCCCGCCGTTCATAACGAACATCGATACGGTCGTACGCCGCAGCAAAGAAAGCAAAGTATCCGCCGTGTTTCGGATAGCGGAACTCTTGGAAAACATCCTGCCTCTGGGCATCGGCCCCCATCGCCCCACGCACGATGTTGTCGAGATCCGCAGGTATCAGTCGGCCACTGAGCCAGTCCGTTCCGAGTGATGCCATCGGCCGGCGCCAGTACTTCTTTGTGAAGACAGCGTAGAACTCATCGGCGAGGACGGACCCGTAACTCGACCGGACCCACTCTTCGTAGTTCTCGGGCTCAGAACCGACCGAGTCCACGTTGGCCCTGACAAGCGCGCTCAGCGCTGCGGTACGCATATCAAGGGGAAGATCGGCGAGATGATTCTGCACCGGGTATCCGATAAAGGACCCATTCCAGACGTTTTTCACACTGCTGCCGGAGAGGACGTGAATGTCCTTGCAATTCTCCTGGACCGTGCGCAGGAACCAGTCAGCCTTGCTGTGCACGATGTGAGCCCCCTGATCGAAGTGGAACTCACCCAACGGACGCGAGTACGCGTGTCCCCCCGGGTGGTTCTCCGCCTCGTAGACCCGCGCTCCGTCCAAGGAGAGCGCCGCCCCCAACCCGGCTAGGCCCGCCCCCAGTATCACGACGCCCTCGTCAACACTCATGTCAACCGACTTCCCTCATCAACTGAATAGGCTGGCGTTCGAGCGATACCAACCAATTGTCGTCTTCATTGCTGTCTCTACATCACCATCAATACGAAATCCCAACTGTTTAGCCAGCTCGTCATCAGGCCACTCGCGCAACGCCTCACCCGGCCGCATCGGTCGAGCCCCAAATACGAGGGATGCACTCGGGTTCCCGACGAGACGCAGGATGAGAGAACCGATCTCACGAACCGGCATTTCCGCAAATGCGGGCAAGTTCAACAACGCCGGTAGATCCTCGGCAGTCGCGCGATCGGCTAGTTCCAGCAGTAGACCCGCAAGGTTCGTTGACCCGATTGTGCGTCTCAGTTGGGTGCCCTCACTCATCTCAACTCTCTCGCCTCGCAGTGCCGCGACGATCAACTGGGGTATCAACATCTGAGGGGCCTGCCCAGACCCAAAGACGATTGGGACTCGAACGACGGTGGTCCTAACGATGCCAGCGCTGCGAGCTGCAACTACAAGATTCGTACCAGCGAGTTTGGATGCACCATACGCGTCGCTCGGTGACCCGATTGTATCTTCGGTCCACGGCATGGCTGCGTCCCCGAATTCCAACTGCGACCCGATCACGATCAACGACGGCATTTCGGGGAGTTTGGCCAACACTACGGCATCGATCAGCTCCGCCAGGAAACCGGTGTTCGAGGCCACGTGTTCACTCCAGCCAAGTGTGTGACGGCGCGCTACTGAGCCAACGGCCGACACGATCGCATTCGGCGAAAACACCGCAAGCGCGTGAGCGAGCCGCTCGACCTCGTGAGGAGGGACCTCAACACGATGAACCGGGTTTGTATCGAGCGACTCAGCGACTCTCCTTTGAAGATCCGATGGTTGGTGGAAATGAACGGACTGAACCTCGACCCCTGCCGCCGAGGCAGCTCGAGCAACAGCGCTACCAATGAATCCGTAACCGCCGACAACCATCAGGCGGAGGCTCACTCGATCTCCCGTGATCGATCGCTCGGGCGATCCTTCGGAATCATCGACTGGGACCCACCATTGCTTTTCGCCGCAGCCGCATATTCGGAGATCTGGGTACGAGTCAGCTCCTGCATCGCCTTCTCGGAATAGTTGACGTCATCACCGGATCGATACCACTCGACGGTACGCGCGATGGTTTCGTCAAAGCTCCACACCGGCCTCCATCCGAGCCGATCACGGCTCTTATCGTTGGAAAGTTCGAGCGTGGGCGCTTCGTAGAGTGCATCTTCTTCCGCGACGGTTGTCCACTCGCCCGATCCCCAGTGACGCACCACCGCATCACACACCTCCCCGACGCTCCTCACACCGCCCGCGTCAGGACCAAAGTTCCAGCCTTCCTGGACGTCACCAACCGTTGCGAGTCGCATCCCCAGCAGCAGGTACCCGGACAAGGGTTCAAGCACATGCTGCCACGGTCGAGTTGCCAGTGGGTTTCTCACCAGGATCGGTTCACCATTCGCCAGGGCCCGATGCATATCGGGAACCAGCCGATCTATGGCCCAGTCCCCACCTCCCAGGACATTGCCAGCTCGAGCCGTAGCCACCCGAAAGTCCGCAGCCGAGCCACCTACAGTGAAGGATGACCTCCAACTCGCCGCAACAAGCTCTGCGGCACCCTTGCTCGCCGAGTAGACATCGTGCCCGCCCATCGGATGGGTTTCCTCGAACCGAACCCCGGACCCGTCATTGGCGTAGCATTTGTCCGATGTCACCACGACGATACTGCACGGTCGCTGCACCGAGGAACGGCGTGCTGCTTCGAGGACAACGGCGGTGCCAAGAACATTTGTGGACACTGTGTCTACCGGCGAAACATACGACTCGCGGACCAGGGCCTGAGCCGCCAAGTGAAATATCACATCGGGAGAGAATGCCCCAACGAGACGCACCATCGAGTCTTCGTCGCGAATGTCCGCGTCTACATGTTCGTAACGAGCGGCGGGCAACACACCGTACATTGACCGGACATCCTCCGGAGGGAGCGATACTCCCAGCAGGTCCGAACCGAGAGACATCAACCATTCCGATAGCCATGATCCTTTGAAACCGGTATCTCCCGTGATGAGAACACGTAGACCGTCGTAGAAACCGCCGTCGATGGAGTGAATCACGTCTGTAACCAGGGAGCGTTCCCGCTGTCCCAAAGGTCGTTGAGGAGGACGTATTCACGGTATGTGTCCATCGGCATCCAAAACCCGTCATGACGAAAAGCAGCGAGCTGCCCGTCGGCCGCCAAGCGCATGAGTGGTCCTTGCTCAAACGAACACATCGGATCGTCATCGATATAGTCCAGCACACCCGGCTCACACACGAAGAACCCACCGTTGATCCGGCCCTTGCTGGTTTGAGGTTTTTCGGCAAACTTTGACACGATGCCATCATCATCGATTGCGAGCACACCGAATCGAGCAGGTGGATGCACGGCGGTCACGGTTGCCAAGCGGCCCGAGGCAATGTGGAACTCGAGCAGGGCGGCCAAGTCAACGTCACCTACGCCATCTCCGTAAGTCAGCATGAACCGCTCCCCCTGGAGGTACTGACGAACCTTGAGAATGCGATACCCGGTCTGCGATTCGAGGCCGGTCTCGGCGAGCGTGATTCGCCAGTTAGGAGTAGACCCGTTGGCTTTGCTGACTGACCGCTGGCCGTCGCCCATACGAATCTCAAGATCATGGGTAGCGACCTCAAAGTTGAGAAAGTACTCCTTAATTTCCCAACTTCTGTATCCCAGGGCGAGAACGAAATCTTTGTGACCCTGGTCACCGTAGATCGACATTATGTGCTGGAGGATTGGAACGCCACCAATCCGAATCATCGGCTTCGGAGCATTCGCGGCAACGTCGCGTATGCGAGTCCCCTTCCCGCCACAGAGAATAATGGTCTTCATCTCGGAGCACCTAGCGCTGGGTCACAAACCTCTAGTTGATGCGGACTCTTCGACCGCGACAAACTAACCGACAGGTCGTCGAGGGACCCGCGATATGAGCATAGTATCCGCCACCCGACCGCGCCAGACAGCGGGGATTCACCCAACTCGACGACAATAACCATAACGGACTCCCCGCTCTAGTTTGCGAGGAGGTCATCATTTCAACCAATCAGAACTTGGAAACAGCCGACCGACTCGAAGCCAAGACAAACCGGGCCGCGAGCCACTCAACGGCGTGGATCGCAAGATCCAACCCATTTCGAGAATCCAGAAGCGGTATTGAGCCAGGACGAATTCGGATCCTCATCCTGGCACCTCGACCCCCAAACAATGAGACCGGCAGCATCAGCGACGCCAGCCAGCAATGGGACCGATAGTGTCGGAGACCACGCGCAGCGTTTCGCAGGTCACTCGGATAGGTGCTTGTCAATTGGCTCCGGTCTGGCTACCGACGAGGTCCGCGGGCATGTGAGATCCGACAAGCAACGTGTCCCGTCACTGGTGTTCAGTTGTTGCCTGCACTGCCTGTATCTGTCCGAGAAACGGATCACGGTCAAGACAGTGAAGCTCAGCCCACGCCTATCGACCAGAGCCGATGCCGACGGCGGCAACTGGGGTGCGAGAATGGCCTCGAGTTGGCGTCGCTCCAACCCACAGGTCGTGGATGGGCCGAACCGAAGCCCAGCTTGAAGCTCTGTGCGATGTCGCCCTCGACGG
>JAADIG010000091.1 GCA_013151445.1 Actinomycetota bacterium | reverse complement strand
GTGCGTTACGCGACGAGGACCGCATCGGTGTGCTGGCGTTCACCTCCGGTACCCGGTGGGCGCTTCCATTCGGCCCAAAACCCGACGATGCGACGATCAAGGATGCCGTCGGGACGCTCAGCCCTGCCGGTGATACCGAAATCTCACAGGCCCTGGAGGTCGCCCTTGCGGAGATCTTGACCGCTCCTGAGGAAATCAAACATTTGGTGTTGTTCACGGACGGGTGGGGTGAGGACCCTCAACTGTTGGAGATCGCGCAGAAGATCTCCAACGCCGGTGTGACGCTGTCGGTTCTTGCGACCGGTGAGGGGACCGGGACGACCCTTCGTCGAGTAGCTGGCATAGGCGGTGGACAGTTCTATCCGGGACGTGACCTCGACGCGATTCCCGAGGTGTTCGTCGAGGAGACGCTGCGGGTGTCGCGGCCCCTTGTCTCGGAAGGGATGTTTCTTCCGACGCTTGGTTCCGTTTCGGGTGTCACGAATGGTCTGACGAGCGCCCCACCCCTCGGGGGATACGTGCTGACGAAAGCCAAGAGCACGGCCGCGGTCCCGCTCGAAATTGGTCCCGGTGATCCGCTGTTTGCGACCTGGCGCCGCGGCCTTGGCCGGGTATCGGTGTGGTCATCGGACGCAACAACGCGGTGGGCCGACTCGTGGGTATCTTGGGAAGGGTACGCCGAGTTCTGGACCGCACTCGTGCGCGACACGCTGCCGAGCTCGTTGGATTCGCCACCGACGCTGGTCTATCGAGATGGCAAGATCAACGTGACGTACGCCCCGGGGTCCGTACCCGAGGACTCCATCGCCACGGCGCAGGTACGCACCCCAGGGGGTGAACTCCTGGTGGTACCGCTGGCTCGTTCCAGCGCCGGTGAGTATTCGGGGAGTATCCGGGCGTCGGCGCAGGGCGCATACTGGGTGGCGACATCGGTGTCGGGAAGTGATGGGGTCGTGGCGGAGTCGGCGGCCGCTCTGGTGGCGCCGTATCCGGACGAGTTTGCCTTCCGTGACCCCGACCCCACGCTTGTCGGAGACATCACCGAACTCACCAAGGGAAGAGTTGGGCCGGATGCCGCGGCCGCATGGGATCTCAGCCCGCAACGAGGAACCAGCGACAACAGGATCGCCCCGCTTCTGGTACTGCTCGCGCTCGCCCTGTTTTTCACCGATATCGTGCTGCGGCGCCTGGTGCTCCAGCGTGGAGATGCTGCGGTGTGGAAGGAAGCGGTGATGCGACAGTCCGCACCCGTTCCTGCGATGCGCACCGATGAGCCCACCGGTGGCGATACCCCGACGACCGTTGCCCAGGAACGTGAGATACATCCCGAGGAGGAAACCCTCGGCAAACTACTGCGGAGACGGCGGAAGGACTCGTAACCCTAGGGGCCGCTCGATACCTCTTGCGGGGCGACCAGCGGTGCCCGGCGTCGCCAGATAATCAACGCAACACCAC
This sequence comes from Actinomycetota bacterium, assembly GCA_013151445.1. GTDB lineage: Bacteria > Actinomycetota > Acidimicrobiia > Spongiisociales > UBA5794 > BMS3BBIN02. The sequence continues at coordinate 1,605 of JAADIG010000091.1, read as the reverse complement.
CGATGACACCGAGCAGGTACCAGACCGTCGGTGGGCTACCGAGTGTCAATCGGAAAGGCTCCGTTCCAAGGCGGATGAGTGCTGTCGCCGTTAGCCCGACGGCCCCGATCACCCCGGGTGACGGTCGGTTGCGCATCTTCCAGAAGATCAGGGCTGCGGCCACCAGGGTGAGTGCCAGGGCTGCGTAAAGTTCAGTGGGGTGGCGCCCGACGGTGCTTCCGGGTTCGGTCATTGCCCAGGGGAGTGTCGTCGTCGTGCCGAGGCAGGCGCCGGTCGCGAGACAACCCGCGTGCCAGGCTGCCAGGCCTGCGACAGCGGCCGGGGCGATCGAGTCGATCGCCCACCACAGGTCGTCGCGCATGATCCATGCGAACGTCGCGAGAGCGGCGATCGTTGCTGGACCCGTAGCGACACCGCCCCGCACAAGAAGGATGTCGAAGGGACGGTCGAGCGGTGACGTGCCGGCGTCGACCATGGCCCAGAGACGGCCGATGAGGATGCCGAAGAACATTGCCGAGAGGCCGGCGTCAAAGAGCCGGGAGGCGCAGCCGACGGCGGCGTTACCGCGGGGCGCTTCGAAGTAGAGAACGAGCCGCAGAGCAGCGACGGCGCCGGCCGCGGCGATGAGGAGGGTGAACTCCATTACCGGTTCAACGCTTCGTCAATCATGAGTGCCAACGTGCGCTCGTCGATGATCCCGGCTCGTGAGGTGATCCGTTCACCACCGGGTGCGAACACTGCTGATCCGGGGAGTGCGTTCGCAATGTTCGCCATCCGGCGTGTTGTCGAGCGCGGGTCGAAGCCGAACTCGAAATCACCGTCTAAGAGGTATTCAGCGATGAACCCTTTTGCCGCCTGCTGGGTGTCGTTGACGTTCACGAGGTAGAACTGAACCGTGTCGCCGTACCGCTGTGAAGCAGCGACGAGGAGCGGAGCCTCCGAACGGCAGGGACCACACCACGATGCCCACAGGTTCACGACAACCGGTACCTCCGATGTCGCGAGATACGCCGCAAGCCCATCGGCATCGATTGCGGGGAGGTCGGGGAGTGCCGCAGCCTCAGGACTGATGGGTTTCGAACAAGCGCTCACGATGAGGACGAACGCGACAAGCAGGGCGAGAGGGCGCAGGGATCGTTTCACGTCGCTGATCTTACGATGCTCGGGCACGTAACACGTCGAGGACATCGTCAAGAGAGACGCCTTGAGAGGCGAGCGTCACCAACAGGTGATACATCAGGTCGGCGGCCTCTTCGGTGAGGTCGTCGCTTTGGATTCCGGCGTCGCGGTTCTTGGCGGCGATCACCACCTCGGTGGCCTCCTCGACGACCTTGCGCGCAATCGCATCGACCCCGGATAGCGACAGCTCCGCGGTGTACGAGCCCTCACGGGGGTTGGCGATACGGTCCTCGATTGTTGCGAACAGGCGAGACAGCTCCGTTGCATCCGCTCCGCTCCCGAAACAGGTAGTGGCGCCGGTGTGGCAGATCGGCCCGGCCGGGATAGCGCGCACAAGCAGCGTGTCGGCGTCACAGTCCTCGGTGATCGACACAAGCCGGAGTGTGTTTCCGCTCGTTGCGCCCTTGCGCCACAGCTCGTTACGTG
>JAADIG010000020.1 GCA_013151445.1 Actinomycetota bacterium | reverse complement strand
CTCTTCGAACGCTCCCCAATAGCAATCTGGGAGCAGGACTTCTCGGCGGTAGGAACGTGGCTCGACGGGCTCCGTACCTCCGGGATCACGGACCTTCGGTCCTACTTGCGGGCGCATCCCGACAAGGTCGAACACGGGGTTACCCTCATCGATGTGCTCAGCGTGAACCCTGCGGGAATCGCCTTGATCGGTGCCAAGAGCCTCGATCAGCTCCTTGAGCCGACCTCCGAAGAGTCCCAGATCGCCGGAATTCGTGAATCGTTCATCACCCAGTTCGCAACGATCTGGGAAAGCTCGGATCGTGTGCAGTTCGAGCTCGTCACCCAGACCGTTGCAGGCGCTCAACTTGACTGCGAGTTTCACTTCGTGGCGAGCAGAACCGACGATGGCATCGACCTGTCACGCGTGATCGTGGCTCTCGCAGATATCACGGAGCGCAAGGCAGCGGAGGAGCAGCTAAAGAATCTGGTCCGTTCAAAGGACGAACTCATCGCCTCTGTCTCTCACGAAATCAGGACCCCACTCACGGCGATCCTCGGATCTGCGGAACTTCTCAACAATCCCGAGGCAGGACTGACCGACAAGGACCGAGCGGAGCTGCTCGAGGTTCTGACAAACGAAAGTGCCGACGTCGCCAACATCGTGGAGGACCTGATCATCGCGGCGAAGGCCGACATCGAGAAACTCCATGTGATGCGGGTTCCCGTTGATCTTCGTGCCCAGGCGGCCCAGTCATTGGAGGGCTGGGGGCCACAAACCCGCCAGCAGATTCATTTGAGCGACGATACGGCGCATTGCATCGCGGACCCTGCCCGGGTTCGCCAAATTATCCGCAATCTCGTCAGCAACGCCATCCGATACGGTGGGGACAGCATTCGGGTTGGTTTCGGAAAGCGGGGATCGGTCGGGCTTATCTACCTGGCCGATGATGGCCAGGGGGTACCGCCACAGGATGTGGAGCGCATCTTTGAGAACTATCAACGTGGTTCCCAGGCTCCGGGACTCACCGCGGCGCTGGGTCTTGGACTCGGACTCTCACGTCATCTCGCCCGAGTCATGGATGGCGACGTGACCTATCGAAGAGAAGGCAACGAGACATTCTTCGAACTGGCGTTGCCTCTTGCGATATCGGATTCTTGACACACCACCAGTTCGACCCATCGAGTGTGAGTCACATTGAATAGCGGTGTTACACGTCGGTATTTTCGCTCGCCTACGAAGCGCGCTCGCGCCTCTCGCGATCGCGAATACGGCGCCGGAGACGCCGACGGTCGGGACCGGTCATACCGCCCCACACACCTTCGGTCTGATTCGTTTCGACGGCGTAGTCCAGACACTCTTGCTGCACCGGGCATTCGGCACAGACCCTGAGCGCGGGACCGGTGAGCGAGTCATCCTCACCAGCTGGGAAAAACAGATCGAGATCTGCACCATTGCACGACGCCATGTGACGCCATGTCTCGATCGGCTCAAATGCCGGATCGGTCAATGCCATAACCATGCGTGCATCCTTCCTCTCGTGAAAGGTTCAACCATGAGTTTGGCATCGTACAAGACATTTCGCAAGTGAATCCTGCGAAAATTCTCAATTCCTTAGGAAGTTAGTCCCCAGGGACGGGTGGGTCGCCACGGTGGTGGAACCACTTACAGCGTAGCGTCAATGATTGTGGCGTGTTCCGATCATCCGACGAACACACGCACCTTGTCACGTGCGATCATCGCCGTCACGCCATGAAACATCGATTTCGGCGCGTACGACACCCTCAAGACGCCAGGTGAGCTCTTCGAGGATTTGGGCATCCACGCGGTTGTCAACCTGCCCCTTCACGGATACAACTCCGTCGTCAACCGACACCTCAAGGTCGGCGGGGTCAATCATCAACACACGTTTGATGATGTCCTCACGGACCGCATCCTCGATCACATCGTCGGGTCGCACATAGGCGGCAACGATGTCAGCGCGCGAGATGATCCCGATCAGGGATCCTTCGCTGTCGACAACCGGGAGCCGCTTCACACCGCGTTCGTTCATGACACGAGCGGCCTCGGCGATCCGCGCATCGGCCGTGACGACCAGTGGAGAAGCGGTCATGACATCGCGTACCGTCTCACCGTGTTCGCGAGCGTCGCCGTCACCGAATACGGTCGCAAGGAGCCGACGCCGACTGTGCAGGCTTCGTTCGGCCTCCTGACGCACAAAGTCGGCTTCTGTAACAATTCCAACCAACTTGTTGTCTGCATCGATAACCGGCAGTCCACTGACACCTCTCGCCAACATCAAACGGGCAGCCCCCTTCAGCGAGTCATCGGGACCGATCGTGAGTACATCCGTAGTCATTGCGTCAAGTACATGCATGGCCGTCTCCTTGGTTGACGAAGAAATCATGATGTCGCCGGACTTGCAGGTTCGACCGAATGGCCGGCTCAGGACAAGGGTGCGACCTCGCGACGCCGAACACGGTTCAACGGCCTCCCTCGTCCCAACCCTCGGCGGGATACTGGCTGCGTTTTCCGACCGCGATACGGGCGGCGTAAGCAGCGGCCTCGCTTCTTCTGCTCATTTCGAGCTTGCCGAGCATGTTCGACACGTAGTTCTTAACGGTCTTCTCGGCGAGGAACATCTGCTCAGCGATCTGTTTGTTTGTCAGCCCTGCGGAGATGTAGTCAAGAATGCGGCGCTCCTGAGGTGAGAGGCGGCCAAGGACCGGATCGGTGTCTCCGGTGCCACGGATCTTCTCAAAGAGCCGCTCCGTCATCATTGGGTCGAGAAGCGATTCGCCGGCGGCGACCCGGCGAATGCTCTTAACGAGTTCATCGGCCCGGATTCTCTTCAGTACATAACCAGCCGCACCGGCCTGGATCGCATCAACGAGGGCTTCTTCGTCGGCGTACGACGTCAGGATCAAAACCTTGATCTCCGGCCAACGGTTGCGGATCTCCCGACACGCACTGATGCCGGATCCATCGGGCAACCGAACATCCATCACGACGACATCGGGTGAGTCATACCCAACCCGGCGCACCGCTTCCGCGACCGAGCCAGCCTCGGAAACGACTTCAACGCCTCCGGTCGCCTCAAGCAACGTGCGTAACCCCTGACGCACGACCTCGTGATCATCTACAAGTACAACTCGAACCGGTGGTTTGTCTGCCATGGTGTCAGGCTACTTTCCTTGCCGCAGTAAACCCTAGGGTCAAAAGTCCCTAGAGCATGGCTATCTACACGATACGGCTTCCGGCCTGGAGCAAGCCGGAGTATCCTTAGCGGATGCCACCGGACCTCCTTCCCCAGAAAAGCTTCTTCGATCTCGTTCGAGGAGCGGCTGCCGCGGCCTCACAAACCGACCTTACGGCGCTTCTGCGACAGGTGATCGAGACCGGTATACAAATATCCGGGGCGCGATACGGTGCGCTCGGTGTCATCGGCGAGGACGGCTCTCTCATCGAGTTCCTCCATGTGGGAATGGATCCGGACGTCGTCGAGCAGATCGGGACACCTCCCTCGGGGGAGGGCCTCCTGGGAGCCATCACGCGTACTTCAAGCGCTGTCAGAATCGATGACATCGCGAAGCATCCCGACAGCAGCGGATGGCCGGAACATCACCCCCAGATGCATGCATTCCTTGGTGTGTCGATCCACGCCGATGGCCAGATCTTCGGCAACCTTTACCTCACGGAGAAGGCCGGTGGATTCACCGAGGAGGACCAGGCCCTGGTGGAGGGTCTTGCAGTCATTGCGGGATCCGCCGTCAACAACTCACGCATGCAGCGCCGCATTCGTCGCCTCGCGCTTGTCGAAGATAGGGAACGGATCGCCCGCGACATCCACGACTCGATCATTCAGAATATCTTTGGTGTCGGCCTCATGCTCCAGGCACAGTCCCAACGTACGAAGGACCCCGAAGTACGCGAGTTCATGGAAGATGCGGTCGAACGTCTCGACGCGACCATCAACGAGCTACGGCGGATGATTTTCGATCTCAACCCACCGAATTGGGCGAATCGTGACTTTAGAACAGAGGTCAACCGGCTCGTCGAAGAAGTAACCACGACCAGCAACGTCACGACATCGGTGACGATGGGACCATCAATTGCCGAGGTACCGTCCGGGCTCGTCGACGATGCTCTACATCTCATTCGTGAGTCCGTGACAAACGCCGTACGACACGCCAACGCGGACCGGATTGACGTGTCCGCCGACCTCACTGACGAAGGTCTGTCGCTCACCATCATCGATAGCGGCCAGGGGTTTGACCCTGATGCGCCAACGTCTGGCAACGGACTCGCCAATCTTAAGGCACGCTGCGAACGCGCAGGAGGAGAAACCTTCGTCATGTCGCAGCCCGGAGTCGGCACAACGGTACGGCTCCGGCTCCCCATCTGATGCCCGCCGGGTTGAGACCGATCCAGAGTATCGACGGCACATCGGACCAGTGGGGCGTGCTGGCGTGCGGCCTCAACCGCCTTGATCGGCTGGGAGCACCGGTACCGCCCGGTTTCGTGCTTTCTGCGTCGGTGTCGCGTCGATTCTTGGCCCGTGGTGAACTCGATCATTCAATCATGGCGGACCTCCCCCAGGCCATTGAGACGATTCGTCTCCAGCTCGAAGGGGCGACCCAGGATCCAAGCCGCCCCCTGTTGTTATCGGTTCGGGGAAGCGCTCCGATAACGATGCCCACGAAGATGGACACCGTGCTCAGCGTTGGCATGACTCCCGAGATCCGATCACGTATCGCGGCCTGGTCGGATGACCGAACGGCCGCCATGATCTGGTTGCGGTTCGTATCCGGATACGCCCGAACGATCCGCCGCGTGGCTGGCACAAGAATCGCACAGATAGCCGACCTTGTCAGTGACGCTTCATCAATCGCGGCCATCGATGAGGCCGCTACCCAGGTGATCTCGGCGATTATCGACGAGACCCAAAGACCTATACCGGAGGGAATCACCGACCAGGCTGTCGAGGCGATCGAGGCTGTCTGCGCATCATGGCAGCGCTCACCGGCCCGTCAGGTACGAACCCGACACGGCTTGCTCGAGAACCAAACCCCAGCCGTCGTTGTCCATGCAATGGTGATCCCCAAGGGTCCGAGTGCAGGAGTGGGAGTATCGTTCTCGCGGTCTCCGACCACTGGCAGACCAACCGTCATGGGGAGTTTTGACAGCGGAGCGCTGCTCCCGGTCGACACCCAACAGTGGTCGGCCCTCGCCGATTCGGGTCTCGCCGGCACCGAGAAGCTCGAATCGCTGTGCGCCATCTTGGACGCCCTTGAGCGTGACCTGGGAAGTGTTGCACGAGTTGATTTTGTCGTCGAGGATGACCGGTTGTGGTGCATCGATGGAAGACCGGCGGATCTTGAACCAACGGCGTCGATCGCAAGTGCGGTCGACCTCGCTGAGGAGGGAGTGATCTCCCAGCAGCAGGCTCTTCTGGGTGTCGACCCGGACCATCTCGAAACGGTCGCAGCGGCGCGACTTTCTCCTCACTCGGAAACTGCCTTGACCTATGGCAGTGGTGCGGCGCCCGGGGCTGCATCGGGCGTGATCTGTCTCGATGTCGAAGCCGTCGACGAAGCAACGGCTCGAAACCTCCCCGCGATTTTGGTAACCCGCGAGATCCGACCCGAGGATATCGTAAGCCTCGGGTCTGTCGCGGGCGTCCTGGCCGACAGAGGGGGAAAAGCCTCCCACGCGGCGCTGGTAACGCGCGGCATCGGCACGCCCGCCGTAATCGGAGCGTCGAACATGTCGATCAACGTCCCGGATCGTTTGGTCAGCATTGGTGATTCCGTACTTTCCGAGGGCGACTGGATCACGCTGGACGGAACGACCGGCGAGGTGTTCGCGGGCAACCTACGGCTCAAGAAAAGAACGATTCCGGAGGGAATCAAGACACTTCTCGCATGGGCCGATCAGTGGAGGACTCTCGAGGTTTGGGGAAATGTTGACAACCCCGCCGCCGCCGCCCTCGTTCGAAGTGCCAAGGGCGAGGGTGTTGGACTCGCCCGGACCGAGCATATGTTCTCCGGGGAGCAGCTCTCGATCGTCAGACAGCTCCTCACAACCACCGACCAGAGGGCCCGCTCGGCTGCCCTGGGAGAACTCGAAGACGCACAGATTGGTGACTTCGAAACTCTCCTGACCTCCATGGATGGACTCCCGGTTGTGGTCCGCCTGCTCGATCCGCCGCTGCATGAATTCCTTCCCGACCGGATTTCGATCCTGCGTGACATCCGCTTGCACGCAACACAAGGGCTCGACACCGCACCACTCGAACGCATCGAACGTGCCGTGTCGCACTATGAGGAGTCGAACCCCATGCTGGGGATGCGCGGAGTTCGCCTCGCAATCGTGATGCCGGAGATCTATCGCGTGCAGGTCCTCGCGGCACTGGAAGCAGTCCGGCGCCGCCTCGACGCCGGTGGTAACCCCCAGCTCCATCTGATGGTGCCACTGGTTGGCGCGGTCGAGGAACTCACGGTCGTTCGAAACATGATCGAGGAGGAAGTTCATCAGGCCGGCCGGCTGCTTGAAGTCTCCGTCGGGACAATGATCGAGCTCCCAAGGGCTGCTCTGGTCGCGGACGCAATTGCGCTCCAGAGCGACTTTTTCTCGTTCGGTACGAACGACCTCACCCAGACAACACTCGGCATGAGCCGCGATGATGCCGAGGAGGCTTTCCTCAGGACCTACATCGATCGTGGTTTGCTAGCAGCGAACCCTTTTCAGACTCTCGATATCGACGGTGTCGGCCAACTCATGAAGATGGCAATCACCAAGGCCCGAGCCGTCAATCCCGAGATCCAGATAGGTGTGTGTGGCGAGCACGGTGGTGACACCGACTCGATCGCCTTCTTTCATGCGATTGGTGTTGACTACGTTTCCTGCAGTCCACCACGCATCTCGCCTAGCCGCCGCACAAGCCGCTATCCGGGACGGTGCATGAACCGGCTCGGCATCTCGTTCTAGAGATACTGTCCGGCACCCGGGCGGGTCACATCGGTTTTCTCAAGCGCCGGTCGCCGCCGCATCTCTTCGAGCTGGGCGGCCATCGAGGCCTGCTGCGACCAGAGGGACGCCTGGATTCCGTGGAAGAGTCCCTCCAACCATCCAACGAGCTGAGCCTGGACAATACGAAGTTCGGATTCGGAGGGAGAGTCGGAGGTGATCGGCTGGAATATCTCCGACAGCTCCTCACGCAGATTCTCACCCAACGATTCCCTGAGCTGTTCAAGCGAACTGTCATAAATCGCTAACAGCCGCGCCCGTCCGGCCTCATCGAGAGGTGCCTGGCGCGCTTCTTCGAGAAGTGCCCTGGTCATCGAGGCAACACGGATCAGACGCGACGGCTGGGTGATTGCATCCCCATCACCGGACTCCTCGGATTGGTTTTCCTCTTGCCCGTCGACGATCTGCGGCGTCACTGGGGCATCGTTACTCGTTGGATCTTGGCTATCGTCATTTCCGTTCATGAAATGCAGGATACCGACCTCGGTGACCTTTCTGGTTGCCATGTGATGGAAGAAGTCCGTACGCTCCTTGCATGGACGAAATAAAACCCCCCGATGGTACGGATGGATCAGCCGAGACTGAGCCCGAGGCCCCCGCCCCATCCGACCCGACTCCCGCGACCGACGTTTCGGACCAAGACCATGAGACCGACGACTTTTTCGCGACACTCCCCGACCAGACAACCGAGGTAGGCAACACGCAGGGCCGCCGGGGCAAGACCAGACCCCCTGGTGGTTTCAAACAGCATCGCAAACGACGCTATCCGCGCCTCCGTAAAATCGCCAAGAGATCCGGGTTTGTCGCACTCATCTTGGTCTTCGGTCTTGTCGGTTTCTTGGTGTGGTCAACACGCCGACCACTTCCCATGATCGACGGTGAAGTCGCTATCCCGGGCCTCGTCGGCGAAGTGACGATCATCCGCGATGAGCAGGGGATCCCCCACATCTACGCCGAGAACGTCAACGATCTATTCCTTGCCCAGGGATATGTGCAGGCCCAGGACCGATTCTGGCAGATGGACTTTTGGCGCCATATCAGCTCGGGGACTCTCAGTGAGATGTTCGGCAAGTCCCAGGTGAAAGCCGATAAGTTCCTCCGTACCATGGGTTGGCGTCAGCTCGCAGAGACTCAATACGCCGAATCATCCGACATGAGCCGTGCGGCACTCGATGGGTACACCGCGGGCGTCAACGCCTATCTAGCCGAAAGATCACCCGCAGAGTTGGACTTCGGATACACGATTCTCGAACTCAGCAATCGCTCGTACGACCCCGCACCGTGGTCTCCGGTGGATTCGCTGGCCTGGGGAAAGGTGATGGCGTGGGACTTGCGGGGAAACATGGACAACGAAATAGCGCGATCACTCCTCCTCAACCAGTACACCCCGGAGCAGGTCCAGCAGCTCTTTCCCGACTACCCGACCAAGAATCCGATCATCATCGGGGATACCAGCGGCAAACGGACCTCCGCCACCGGGATAGACCCCGGTCCGGTCACCATCGTCGATGCACTCGAAGACATCGTTGCAATGACGCAAACCCTCGACGATCTCACCAAGGGTGGTGACCCCGGTATCGGTTCCAACTCGTGGGTCATCAGCGGGGATCGGTCGGTGACCGGTGCACCCATCCTTGCGAACGACCCCCACCTTGGCATCCAGATGCCCTCCATCTGGTACCAGGTCGGACTCCACTGCGCACCAGTATCCGATGCCTGTCCCTACGATGTGGCCGGGTTCTCTTTCCCCGGTGTTCCAGGAGTCGTGATCGGTCACAATGCCCGAATCGCCTGGGGCCTTACCAACCTCGGACCGGATGTTGTCGATCTCGTGATCGAACAGATCAACCCCGACAACGCCAATCAGTACCGTGTCAACGACGAATGGGTCGACATGGAGGTCCGAACCGAGATCATCACAGTCGCAGGCGGCGCCGACAAGACACTCACCGTTCGGTCGACCAGAAACGGACCCATCATCTCGGGAGTGTTCAGCGACCTCGACAACTTCGACGAAACCTCGGGTATCCCTCTCCCCAAGAACTATGCGATAGCGATGCGATGGACCGCACTCCAGCCGACGCCGGGACTCACGGAAACACTCCTCCGCCTCAACGTTGCCGGCAATTTCGACGAGTTTCGTGAGGCGCTGTCGTACTTTGCGGTTCCCGCCCAGAACATGATTTACGCCGACATCGAAGGCAACATCGGGTACCAGGCACCGGGCATGATTCCGATACGACGCAACGGTGACGGGCGCCTCCCCGTTCCGGGGTGGATCGATGACTACAACTGGGATGGGTTCATCCCATTCGAGGAGCTACCAAACCTCTACAACCCCGCTGACGGATACATCGTGACTGCGAATAATCCGGTCGTTGACGGGCGTTACGAGTACCTGCTCACGACGGACTGGACGTACGGGTATCGAGCCCGCCGTCTTGTCGACCTGATCTCAGCCAACCAGCCACTCGGTGTCGATGACATGGCGCTCATCCAGTTCGATTCGTTCAACCTCAACGCCGAGCAGCTTCGACCGAACGTTCTTCAGGCGATCAACACCAACACCGCCACCGAACGTGAAGCACGAGCGCTCCTCGCTGAGTGGAACCTCCAGAATCGGGCGGACTCGGCCGGTGCGGCAGTGTGGGCGGCGACGTGGCGCGCAATGTTGGCTTTGACGTTCCAGGACGAACTCCCCGAATCGTTGTGGCCGACCGGTGGGTCGCGTTGGTTCGTCGTGATGGAAAGACTCATGGCGAATCCCACGGATCCGTTCTGGGATGACCGGACTACAGAACTCGTGGAAACCCGCGACGACATCCTCGCGCTGTCGTTCACCAACGCGGTCAAAGAACTCTCCGAAACCCTTGGTGATACACCCTCGGCCTGGCAATGGGGGGACCTCCACGAGGTGGATTTCCGCAACCAGACTCTCGGGGAGTCTGGCATCGGTCTCATCGAGGGACGTTTCAACCGCGGTGGGTTCCGCGCGTCGGGTGGGGAATCGATCGTCAATGCAACGGGCTGGAACCCGGTCGATGGATATAAGGTCGATTGGCTCCCCTCGATGCGAATGATTGTGGACCTGGCGGACTTGGAGAATTCGCGGGCCATCCACACGACGGGCCAGTCCGGTCAGATTTCCAGCAAGCATTACATCGATATGGCGGCCACATGGATCGCGGGTGAGAACTTCCCGATGCGGTGGGACCGTACGACCGTCGAAGCGGCAGCCGAGGGCACACTGCGGCTGGTGCCGTCCCCCTAGGAGACGGCGACCCCCAGGAGAGAACCGATCGCGTAGGTGACACCCGCGGCGGCGATACCGAACGCTGCTTGCCGGACAGCGGATCGGATGGTGCTCTTGCCGGTGATCAGCGAGATCGCGGCCCCGAGAGCCAACAACCCGATACCACTGAGCAGCAGACTCGCCGCGATGACCGTGGCACCGGATGTAAAGAAGTACGGCAGGACCGGGAGTATCGCACCAAGCGCGAACAGGAAGAACGACGAAATGGCTGCCTCCCAGGGGGATCCGCCGAGGTCATCCGGATCGATACCGAGTTCCTCCCTCGAGAGCGTGTCGAGTGCCTTCACAGGGTCCGCCATTACCGCCGCGGCAAGGGCTGCGGCCTGTTCAGCAGGAACCCCCTTCGCCTGATAGATCAGGGCGAGTTCAGCGGCCTCTTCCTCGGGGAACTCCTCAATCTCGGACTGCTCGGTCGCGATCTGTCGTTCATACAGCTCCCGAGACGACTGCACAGAGATCCATTCGCCAAGAGCCATGGAGATCGCCCCCGCAAGCAGGCCGGCAAGACCGGCAAGTAGAACAGTCGTGCGATCACTTGTCGCACCGGCGATCCCCATCACGAGAGCAAGGTTCGATACGAGACCGTCATTGGCCCCGAGCACCGCGGCCCGGAGTGCGTTCCCACCAATCGCCGAATGGCGTCCTTCGAGACGCGCCAACATTGGGCCTGTCACCGCGATCGGGTTGTCCTGCGCAAGAACCGCCATGAGTCGGGCATGTGACCGCTCGTCGGCACGCAGGGAGGTCCCCTCCGTCTCCGATTGGTCGTCATACATGAACTGACCGGTTTGCTCATCTCTGGCGATCGTCGACACGAGCACACCCGAGCCCATTCTCCGAGCTAACCAGATGAGGATCCGCGCTCGGCGACTGACAGCCATGCCTCCGGGATCCTCCCCTGCCTCAAGAAGCCGATCTCGCCACAAGTTTCCATGGCGCTCCTCAGTAGCCGCCAGGCGCCGGTACAACTCAGCCAGAGAGGGGTCGCTCTCCATATCGGCAAGTGCCCGATACATGGCCGCACCATCGATTTCGTCCTGTAGGTTCCCTCGATACCGATCAAGATCATCAGACGTTGACACGCTGTCTCCTGTGTCGCTGAGACGTAGTATCGCGCATCGACCACCGGACGATCTCGGAGGGTACGTCCCGTGAGCGAATAGACACGATGCTCATCTCCCGCGGGCGGCAGCTCGAGACGCTGGCGGACGGGTACCGCGCGTGGGGGTGTGCCGAGCGGTTCATCGCCGGATCTCTCGTCCCAGTGCTTCGCCCAACCAATCGAGGGCGAATGCCAAGAACGCTCGCGACGCCGGCGATCTCGGACCGCTCTCACTCCAGGTGAGTGCAACGGTCCGGATCGGCGGTGTTGGTGTGATCTCCACAACATCGATTGGGGGCCCGTCGATCTCCGCAAGAGATCGTGGCAGTAGGGCGATTCCAAGCCCGCGGGACGCAAGGTTTCGCGTCATCGAAAGGTCCGATGTGCCCATCACGAAATTCGGGGTGACACCCGCAATCCTCAGGGCACTATCGACCGTCTCGAAAAAGGCCGACCCCTTTCGAAAAGCGATGAGACCCTCGCCGTCGAGGTCGCCGAGGGTGCACGTCCCTTGACTACCCAGATGGCTGCCAGTCACCATCGCGACCACGAGGTCTTCGGTAAAGAGTTCACACTGGGCCAGCCCCGAATGGACAGTGTCAGTGGGTGAGAGGTTGGAGAAGACCAGATCCATGTCACCGGTCTCGAGCATGTCGAACATCACCCGTGCGTTCTCCTCGTGCAGCTCGATGGAGATGCCGGGATATCGATCGACGAACGAACGCAGCAGGGCGGGCAGGTCCAATGGTTCTAACCAGTGGATGGCACCGAGACGTACCGTCCCACGCCGTAACCCGTCAAGCTCCTCCAGTTCTAGTGCGGCAGAGTCAAGCTCCGTCATCGCAACACGAGCATGAGAGACCAAGATGGCACCGGCCTGGGTCGGCCGTTTTGTCTTTCGGTCGACAAGCTCCAAACCGACCGACGCCTCCAGCGCCTTCACCTGCTGGGAAATCGCCGGTTGGGCAACATGGAGTGCCTCGGCGGCCCTGGTAAATCCGCCATGGTCGGCGATCGCCACGAGAACCCTGAGACGGTTTAGATCCAACATAAGCACATCTTATCAATCTAAGTGATTACATGTATTGGACATATGGAGTGACCTCCCGCACACTCGTGGAACAGCCACAACTGAGGAGAGTGCAAGATGGCAGTATTCCAAGAATCAATCCATATCGATCGATCACCAGCCGAAGTCTGGGAAGTCATTGGGGATGTGGGGAACATCAATGTCTGGCTCCCATTCATCACCGAAGCGGAGATGGACGGGGACTACCGCAACTGTCAGGCGGGTTCGAACGGTGGGCTTCGTGAACGGATCTTGAGCGTCGACGACACCACGATGCGAACCGAATACACCATCCTTGAGGCTCCGATGCCGATCGAGTTCATCCATGCCGGTATCCAGGTCTCGCAGGACAACGGGGGATCGTGTGTCGTCTGGGACACGACCGTGACACCAGACGAACTCGTCGAGATGTTTGTGCCGATCTACCAGGAGGGACTCGCCAACCTCAAGAGCCAACTCGAGGCCTGACGAAACGATGGTGTCGAAGATGATGGTGTCGAAGATGATGGTGTCGAAGATGATGGTGTCGAAGATGATGGACCGCACCTGGATTGCGGTCCGTCATCTTCGACGCCGGGCAACCGGCTACGAATCGTGGCCGCATTTGGTCCGCCACCAGATAGCGGCAGCATGCGCTCAGTACCGGTTTATCTCGCGCAGCCGATCATCGTCAATCCCGAGATGGTGTGCCATTTCGTGAAGTACGGTGCGTCGTATCTGAGCCCGCAGTTTTTCCTCACTCAAACCCATCGCAAGGTGAGGTTCCATAAAGATGGAGATCCGGTCCGGCATAGCACCGAAATAGTGGTTCCCCCGCTCCGGGAGAGGAACGCCGTGATACAACCCGAGGAGATTACCCAGCGCTGCTTGTTTACTATTTGGACGGTCCTCAACAACGATGAGCACGTTGTCGACCTCGTTAGCAATGTCGGCTGGCAACTCGCTGAGAGCGGCATCAACTAACTCCTCGAACTCTTTCCGATTCATGCGTCCAATATCTGTTCAGGGTGGGTTTCGATCCGTGCCTTGACGGTGTTTTCCTTGGGTCGATCCACGTCGCGACAGGGCCGTGAGCACCCTAATCACGCTAGGTTTCCCCGTAACATTAGAACAGCTGCGGCGGAACCTTCACGCAGTCCTGAACTGACGACCATGGTATCCGGTGGCTCCGTTGGGACGGGGAGGTACCCGGGCTTCGACCTGGGTGAACCCGGTCCCATCGGTAGCACGGACCTTGGCGACGTGGCGTCCCGGTTCCAAAACAACTTCGACCTTCCATTGGAGCCACGACTTGTCGGAGAGGGCATCCGAGAGTTCTGCTTCGATCCAGTCGCCGTTGTCGATCGATACTTCGACCCGATCAATACCAAGTGTCGGGGCCCATGCGACGCCGGCAACGATCGCCGGTGAACCGGGCACCTGTTCGTTGTTACGGGGATAGTCAATCCTTGACATTGTCTTGATCGGCCCCAACTTTGCCCAGCCACGCGGGATCCAGTAACCGTTGAAGTCATCCCATGACGTGAGCTCTATGTCGCTGAGCCACTTTGTCGCAGACACGTACCCGTAGAGACCGGGAACTACGAGACGAGCGGGGAACCCGTGCGAAGCCGGCAGGGGCTCGCCGTTCATACCGACGGCAATCATCGGTGCACGACCGTCGTAGGCGATCTCGGTAGGAAACCCACCGGTCCAACCATCAATGGAGCGTCCAACGATCTGGCCCGCACCCTCTTGTATGCCTGCCATGTCGAGCACCGTGGTAAGCGGCACACCGGTCCACAACGCGTTGCCGACAAGATCACCACCAATGGTATTGGACACACATTGCAACGTCACGTACTCCTCGACGAGGTCCATGGCGTACAGGTCGTCGAGGGTGAGTATGACCTCGTTGTCGACCATCCCGTGGACTCGCATCGTCCACGTGTTGGCATCGATGCGGGGCACCAAGGTAGCGGTATCGATCCGATAGAAATCTTTGTTCGGCACGACGAGCGGGGAGAGACCCGGGATCTCGAATCCCGTAGGAATAACGACTGTTACGGCCTCCTCGACAGGAACCTCGGGCAACACCAAGTCGGCGCGAATCTGTTCGGTGCGGTTAATAATCGACAGACGACCTATGAGTCCACCGAGAACCGCGACAACACTGCCTCCGGCCACGACGCGGAAGAATCTGCGCCGATCGAAGTCCACAGTGGCTGTCTCGGTGTTTTCGAGTGACGCCCTAATTCGACCAATCGCACGAAGGACGACCGCAAGCCCGATACCGACCGCACCCAGAATAGAAAGCACCGTTAGGGGGACATTGACGAGGGGCTGGGACACGGCCGCGAGCACCCCGATCACCGCAAACGAGGAGAAGGCCACCACGGCTATGCGGGGCCGCTCGACCGAGGCGCGCCCAACCAAGATACCGAGGATTCCGGAAATGATTGCGGTCCCGATCGCAAGCGCCCCCTTATCGGCGGTACCGAATACGGTGATACCGAAGTCTTTGACGAACGTCGGTGAGTAGTCGACGACATACGATCCAACGGATGAGACCGCCGACGGTACGCCACCGAAGATCCCGGCGAAGAGCTCCGTGAATCCGATTGCAAGCGCCGCCCCGATCGCCCCGATCCAGCCGCCGTATGCTTTTTGTGTTGGGGGAACCATCGTTCCGTTCTCCTTCGTGGTGTCTGCAACCATTCAACGCCAAAAGAGTCCGTTTGTGTCCTTACCAATCTGTGAACGAACGTTACGGTTCGTAACCAATCCAGGAAAGAAACTCTTCCGCGGGCCAGGTATTCACGACCTGGGCCTTGGGCACCCACCCGCGCCGGGCTTGCGCTGCTCCCCACGTGATGTTGTCGAACTCAGACACTTCGTGAGCATCGGTTGAGATCACCCACAGCACGTCCGTACGATCCCGGGCCCGACGCAACCAATCGGCTGGGACGTCGAGACGCTGCAGGTGGCTATTGATCTCGAGCGCAGTACCGGTCTCGGCGGCGGCGTCGAGAACGGCGTCAAAGTCGAGACTAATACCGGGTCGAGTCCCGATCTTGCGACCCGTCAGGTGCCCAATAGCGTGCACCGCGGGGTTGTGGAGTGCACCAATAATCCGCTCGGTCTGCTCGCTGACGGAAAGATCGAAATGAGAATGCACCGATGCGACGCACCAGTCGAAGACTGTGAGGAAATCAGCGTCGTAGTCGACGGACCCGTCACGACCGATGTTCAGCTCAGCGCCTTGGAGTACCGTCATTGCTGGGTACTTGGGTCGGAGTTCCTCAAGAACCGATGCCATCTCAAGAACCCTCTGACGCGAAAGCCCATTGATGGCCAGGTCCTCGGCATGCTCGGTCATCGCGACATACGAAAGGCCGCGTCCATGAGCGGCATCGAGCATGTCTTGAAGCGAGGATCGGCCGTCCCCAGACCATGTCGAGTGGACGTGCAGGTCGCCTCGGATATCCGCAACGACCAACGGGTCAGGCAACGCATCCGCGGCCGCGGCCGCGACCTCACCCACACCCTCTCTCATTTCGGGCGGTACGAGGACCATGTCGAGCGCCCGGTATATCTCCTCCTCCGTCCTTGAAGCGATGACTGCACCGGAGTCGACGTCCGCCAGGCTGTATTCATTGAGCGTCCATCCCCGGTCGATGGCCCGTTGGCGGAGTTCGATGTTGTGAGCCTTCGAACCGGTGAAATACAAGATCGCGGCTCCCCATGAGTCCTCCGGGACAACCCGCAGGTCCACCTGTAGGTCTCCGGCGGTGAGGACCGATGATTTAGTCGTGCCCCGGGCAATAACCGAGCGAACCGCAGGAAAGTTCACGAAGGCATCCATCACGGCATCGGGGTGTTGGGACACGGCCGTGATGTCGACATCTCCCACCGTATCTGAGAATCGTCGCAGGGAACCGCAATACATTGCCCGGTCGACCTGCGGAAGCTGTCGAAGACCGGTGACAAACTCGACCGCCAACTCCATCGCCACAGCAATCGGGGTCCGTCGATCCTTGCCGTGTAGTCCGAGACGGTCGATTCCCTTGCGGATCTTGGTCTCGGTTTTCTCCCCCATACCGGGCAGGCCACGCAGGGCCTGTTCATCGAGCGCGTCCCTCAGGTCGTCAACAGTGTTGACCCCCAGGACGTCGCGGAGCATGACGACGGTTTTGGGTCCAAGACCGGGAATCTTGGTGAGCTCAACAAACGCGGCGGGGAACTCCCGACGCAAAACATCGAGCTTCTCGATACTGCCGGTGTCGATCCACTCCCGTAACTTCGATGCTGTCGCCTTCCCGATGCCATCAAGCTTCTGCATGTCTGCAATCGACATGTCCTCTATCGGGGAGGGAAGGTCTCGGATGACACCGGCGGCCTTCTCATAGGCGCGAACCTTGAAGGACTGCGGTGAACCTTCAACAAGCTTGGTGAGGTTGGCGAGCTCTTGAAGCAGACGAGCTGCCTCCGCATTCATACTCATGCCTCCACGATAGGACACCACCACAGGATTGATGCCGCCGTTTGGCCCTCCACTACGATGCCGATACCAAACACCGAGGACAAGTGACCGATCTACCCGACACACAGGATGCGGGACGCACCGACCACGTTATCGGCGTCGGGCCACATCCGCAGCCATGGCCCACCGATCCGATTTTCGATCCTGATCTACTCGCCGAGGGTGACCGACGCAACGTCCTTGATCGGTACCGGTACTGGACGACGGAGGCGATCATCGCCGACCTCGACACCAGAAGGAATCCCTTTCACGTCGCTATCGAGAACTGGCAACACGACTTCAACATTGGAACGATCGTACGCACCGCCAACGCGTTTCTCGCCGCCGAGGTACACATCATTGGCAAACGCCGCTGGAACAGACGCGGTGCAATGGTCACCGACCGTTACCAACATGTGCGGCATCACCCGACGATCGCCGACTTTGCTGACTTCGCGGCCGCCAATGCTCTACCCATTATCGGGATTGACATCCTCCCCGGGTCGATTCCGCTTGAGACAACGCCGCTCCCAGAGTCAGTCGTGCTGCTCTTCGGCCAGGAGGGTCCGGGGCTTTCGAAGGAGGCGGTTGAGGCTTCCGAAAAGGTATGTTCGATCGCCCAGTTCGGGTCGACGCGGTCGATCAACGCAGGGGTCGCCGGGGGGATCGCCATGCATGCCTGGATACGTCAGCACGTGTTCGACTCCGGGACGACACCCCGCGGGGCGCCTACAGGGTAAGCGCAAAGAAACCCACGAACGTCAGCATCAAGATCGCCCCCTCAAAACGAACCACTCGCCCGCCCGTCCGGGCGAACAAACCCGCCATGACCGCCGTCGCAACCATCACCAGCAGCATTCTTATATCGACGTCCTTGAGCACGCCGGGCCCGACCAACGCCGCGACCCCACCGACTGCGAGCGAGTTAAATATGTTCGACCCGAGCACGTTTCCGATGACCAGATCCGCCTGTTTGCGGCGGGCAGCTGCGAGGGCAGTAGCCATCTCCGGGAGGCTCGTACCGACACCGAGCATCACCCCAATCACCGTCGCCGATAAACCCATTTCCTCCCCGATAGTGGTCGCACCCGAGAGTAGGAGTTGGGCGGCACCAACGGTTACGACAATGGCGACGAAACCGGTGATCACCTCACGCTTGGTCGACGAATCGTCACCCAACATTTCTTCCACTTCGACGATCGCCTCGTTGGCGGCATCGGCATCCTTGAGCGACCACGTCACCATCAGATAGAGCGCAATGAGCAGTGCAAAGAGCAGCGCACCTCCCTCCCATGCCTCGACTCGCCCGTCGGCGACGGTCAGGGCGTACCCGCTCACGGCCGCAACCATCAGTACGCCCTCGCGATAGAGGATCCGCCGTTCGGAGGAAATCACCGTCAGCAGGGCCGCCAGACCAAGAACGAGTGTGACGTTGGCGGTGTTGGAACCGACAATGTTCGCTACCGCCTCATCGAGTTTGCCATCCCTCGATAGCAGCCCGGAGACCAGCAGCTCCGGCAGCGAAGTCCCAAGCCCTACGACTAGGGCACCTATCAAAACGGCCGACACCCCTAGTGCCTTGGAAAGACGTACGGCCGCTACCACCAGTCGGTCTGACGCCAGGATCAACAACACAAGTCCTGCAATCGTTGACAGGATGGCGATGATCATTGCTCTGGCTCCAAATAGTCGGCTCGGATGGAGGCGATGGTACAAGAAACCCCCGGTTTTCTAGATTGGGATAGGCACCGACTAGCCTGGCGCCGTGAACATGAGCGATAACGAACGCGTGCACGAGACGTGGTTACACAGCGACCGGCCGGTCGCTGCAAAATTTGTGCGTCCAATGCTTCGATTTACCCATATTGCCGCCGCTGGCGGTGTCGTACTGCTTGTTGCCGCCGTCATTGCACTGATCTGGGCCAACCTCTTCGGTGAGTCGTACACGAACTTCTGGGCAACCGAAGTCGCCTTCGTCTTTGGTCCCATCCACCTCGCCGAGTCTCTCAAAGCCATCGTCAACGATGCCCTCATGGTTATTTTCTTTTTCGTCGTTGGCCTTGAGATCAAGCGTGAACTAGTGGTGGGCGAGCTCAAGGACAAGAAAAAGGCGGCCTTGCCGGCAATCGCAGCTCTCGGCGGCATGATCGTCCCAGCGCTCATCTTCATCGCTTTCGCTGGTGGGGTGGCGGGAGCATCGAACGGGTGGGGCGTCCCAATGGCGACCGATATCGCCTTCTCAGTCGGTGTCATTTCGCTGCTCGGCAACCGTGTATCGGTCGGTGCGAAACTGTTCCTGCTGGCGCTCGCAATCACGGACGACATCGGAGCAATCGCAGTTATTGCGATCTTCTACTCGGATAGCATCGCCATGGGTTACCTCGTCTCCGGCATCGTTGGACTCGGCCTCATTTACCTGGCGGGCAAGGTCGGCATCCGCCACATGGGTTTCTACATCGTCATGGGTGTCGTCGTCTGGTTCTTTATCTTCGAATCCGGCGTCCACGCAACCCTCGCTGGGGTCGCCTTGGGCCTCCTGACACCGGTGTTCCCCTATTACTCGGATGACGAGTATTACCGCCGATCACGAAGCATCATCGGCCGTTATCAGATGGATTCCGCCTCACCGCTCAAACGGGATCGCGTCGACCACGGAGCCCTCGAGCTCGCCAAGGTGGCACAAGAGTCAGTGTCGCCGCTGGATCGTCTGGAAACCGTCTTACATCCGTGGTCCGCATTTGTGGTCGTGCCACTCTTCGCATTAGCGAATGCGGGGGTGAGTTTCGAGGGAATCAACATCGGCGAAGCCGTGACTTCTGCGGTGACCCTCGGTGTCGCAGCTGGTTTGTTCGTCGGCAAGATCGTCGGCATCACGTTGTTCACATGGATCGCCGTCAAGACTGGCATGGGCCGCCTCCCCGAGAGAACCGGCTGGAGTCAGATCGTCGGACTCGGCGCCCTTGCGGGTATCGGTTTCACGGTCTCATTGTTCGTTTCGGAGCTCGCCTTCGACGACCTCGAGATCACCAACCTCGCAAAGATCGGTATCTTCATGGGTTCCGGGCTTTCGGGAGTTGTTGGGTACATGTTGCTCGCACGGGGCAAGACGCACGCCGAAGAGATCGATGCGGCCAAGGACGACCTTGGTCTCTCCCCCGTACCTCAGTAGCTGTTTTGATGATGTCACAGAGAAGGGGTCGGACCGCCAGTCCGGCCCCTTCCTGTGTGTCGCCCGGAACAACGCGCCGAGAACACGGGTTGTGTCTCTGATGAGCGACACACCGAACTACATCCGCGGAGCATGGTCGATCCTCAAGGCGCTTCGCTCGGGGCACCCAAACCCGACCGGAGATGGTTCTGTCGACCATGCAGAGTTTGAAAAAGTTCTGGTCAGGATGAAAAACGGCGGACTCGGAATGCTCCCCGATCTGCACCCGAACTTGCTGGACTATGTCACGCGACTCGAGGGTATCGACCCGGATTCCCTCACGCGTTCAGATTCACTCGCTTACTGGCTCAACCTGTACAACGCCGGCGCATTACTCCTCGCTTCAGAGGCCCAAGAGGCGGGGCTCACCAGCGTATTGCGAACACCGGGAATCTTCCATCGTGACCGTTTTGTGGTGAGGGGAGAGTCCCTCTCCCTGGACGACGTCGAACATGGCAAGATCCGGCGTTTCGGCGAACCCCGCATCCACGGTGCGTTGGTGTGCGGTTCGCTGTCGTGCCCCACGTTGCGACCCGAACCGTTCACCGGTGCGTCGCTTGAATACCAACTCGACGACCAGATGAGACGCTTTCTCGCTGGCGGGGCGGTTGCGATCGATACGAACCGGCGGAGCGTCACACTTTCGAAGGTGTTCCAGCTCTACGGTCCGGACTTTGTTCGTCCGACAGCAATGCCAGCTTTCCGACCAGTGCGCAAGGCGACCATCCTGACCGCGCTCTCCCCCTGGCTTGATGACAAGAGTCGTTCGCACCTTGCGGGGGGTGGTTTGTCCTTGTCATACCAGGACTACGACTGGTCACTGGCCTGCACGATCGGCTGAGAACACCGTTTCCGCAGATACCGGGCTGATGCCCCGGAGCCATCCCGGCCGCAGCGACATCCCAACGACGGAAACGGTGAGTCCAAGCCGTACCGACAAACTACCGTACGTAAAACGTAGCTAGATTCAGCGTATGAGTTTCGACACGGCACCGCTGTTTGGTGCGATAGAGGCGGGCGGCACGAAATTTGTGTGCGCCGTCGGTACGTCAACGCGAGAGTATGTCGCGATTGGCTCGATCGCGACCGGCAAACCCGCCGAAACGATGCAGTCCGTCATGGAGTTCTTCGCCGAGCACGCTCCCGACGGGTTGGCTGGCATCGGTGTCGGCGCCTTCGGTCCCATTGATATCGATCCGCTCTCGCGCACCTACGGAACGATGCTCCCTACCCCCAAGGCACATTGGGGCGGCTTCAACTATCTCGAAGCTATTGCTGAGTACACCGATGCCCCGGTTGCTATCGATACGGATGTCAATATGGCGGCCCGGGGCGAACTCGCAGCTGGTGCGGCGACGGACCTCAGTACGTTCTTATACCTGACCGTCGGCACCGGTGTTGGCGGTGGCATGGTTGTTGACGGACGACCGCTCATCGGTGCTGGACACCCGGAGATGGGGCACGTCACAGTCCCGCGCGCCCCCGGGGATACATTTCCGGGGGGATGCCCGTTCCACACAGACTGTCTGGAGGGCATGGCATCGGGTCCCGCGATCGAACATCGCTGGGGACGACCCGGCGGCCTCCTCGGGGAGTTCCAAACTCGGGCCACCGAGTTCGAAGCGTGGTACCTGGGGATTGCCCTCGCCGACTTCACTCTGACACTCGCCCCCCAGCGCATCATCCTCGGCGGAGGGGTTTCGCGAATGGATGGCCTCATTCACCGAGTGCGCGACCGGATGCACCGACAACTCAACGGGTACGTCCACGCCCTTGCCGAACGGAACACCCTCGACACGTTCGTGGTGCTCCCGGGTCTTGGTGATCGATCAGGGATCACAGGCGCGCTCGACCTAGCGAAGTCGGTTCGTAAGGCGACCTAGGGGGACGGGTCGGTAGCGGCTTTCTTGATTCGATCAAGCGCCAGCTTTCGGTACTCCGGGCTGATCTCGTAGCCGACATAGAACCGGTCCGTCTGTTTGGCAGCGATCGCAGTCGCACCGGCCCCCATGAACGGATCCAGCACGAGGTCATCTTCGAACGTGTACAGCTCGATGAGTCGCTTCGGGAGGTCGACGGGGAAGGGGGCCGGATGCCCGACTCGTTTGGCCGACGCAGGCGCAATGTTCCACACCGACAGCGTGGCGGCCATAAAGTCCTCTTTGGATATCGAGTCATCACCCTTGCGTTGACGCGAGAACGACTCCTTGCAACCGACGATGATGTATTCATGAAGGTCACGCAGGGTCGGGTTCTTGGCCGACTGCCATGATCCCCAGGCGCACGACCCACCCGCACCCTTGGCCTTCTGCCAGATAATCTCACCACGCAACAAGAATCCAACCTCTTCGAGCAGTCGAGCCACGTGGTGGTTCAGAGCAAGATATGGCTTCCTGCCGAGGTTGGCCACGTTGACAGCGACACGCCCCCCGGCCTCAAGAACTCGGTAGGTCTCGGTGAACACTCGATGGAGTAAATCCAAGTATGCGTCGAGGGTGAGATCTTCATCGTATTCCTTGCCGACGTTGTACGGCGGCGATGTCACCATCAGAGCCACGGACGCATCGGGGATCTGGGTCATCGCCTCGGACGACTGACAAAAGATCTTGTCGAGAATCTTCTGTGGGGGGTCCTGCACGAGACCCGTCGGCTGCAAAACAGGAGCCGCACCCGACATACGCCGGCTGTAATACACGGACGCGTCGTGAGATTCACGCTTGCCCGCGCCGAAACTTGCGGTTGTTGTCGCCAAACCGGCTACCTCCTGGACGGGGAAGGTACACCGCGATCGGCGAAAAAGTGCGGATATTTGGTCGTTGGTTGTGGCCGCAAAGCCCGCTAGGAAGAATCTACGGCCGCTCAGCCGCGACGTAGGAACCGAGCACCCGTAACTCGCTGAGGGTGCCAAGAGGCGGTTCAAGCACCGATTTGAGACCCTCCGGCCCTGGCTCGTGGAGCAGGTCGACGAAAAATCTGTAGGACCAGGCCTCGCCCGATGGCCGGGACTCAATGCGGGTGAGGTTAGCTCCACGCAGCCCGAGTTCCGTGAGCGCCAGCGCAAGTGCGCCCGGTGTGTGGGCGGTACGGAACAGTACGGTCGACTTGTTGGCATCCGGTGCGACCACCGGCACCCCGGGAGCGAGGACGACGAAACGTGTTGTGTTGTGTGCCTTGTCCATCACGTTCTTGCGCAAAACCACCAGCCCGTGTGCCTCACCCGCCATGATGTTTGCAAGTGCAGCCACCGTCGGATCCTGGTTCTCGGACACCATCCGGACCGCACCCGCCGTGTCGTAGCTGGGGCGAGCCTCAAGCCCGAGTTCAAGCAACGTCTCCTGCGCCTGAGCAAGCGCTTGTGGGTGTGAACGTACGACCTTCACCGATTCGAGCGTCGCACCGGGAGGAGCAAGTAGGGCGTGTCGTACCTCGACGAGGTGCTCACCGACGATCGAGATCGGCGTGTGCTCACCGTTGCCGGGGAGCCGGTCAAGAACGGGTAATACGGACCCGGTCGTGCTGTTCTCAACCGGGAGCACCAGCTTGTCGACCTCGCCCGAGTCGAGGGCATTGAACGCCGCAACAAAACTCCGAAACCCCGTTGCCTCCACCTCGGGGAACAACTCGGTGGTTGCCCGGTAGCTGTACGAGTAACTTTCGCCCTGATATCCGATCCGCATGGAAGACGACACTAGCGTCTTCCGAGTCCGGTGATACCAGTACGACCTCCGGCGGAACCTGCGAACGGTGGACTCGCCGCTAGCGTGGTGGTCGATTCACACGACCGTCCACCGAAGGGGACCCTCAATGACTCACTCCTGGCTCGACGACATCGCCGCCGCAAACCGAAGCTTTCGGGACCGTATTCGACCCCAACGGCTCATGACCGATGGTCCGACCGGGCGTGGGGTAATCACCTGCAAGGATCCGAGGGTCAACCTTGCAGCCGTCGGTGTTCGAGCCTTCGGAGAGGATGGATTCCAGGACTCGCATGTCGCCATTATCCGCACGGCGGGTGCCCGCGTCGACGAGCGATCATTGCTCGTGGCGGTGTTCCTGGCGGACGTCACCGAACTACTTGTCCTTGGCCACACGGATTGCGGAGTGAAAAAGGCCCACGACGAGGTTCAGAAGATTCGGGCTCAAATGGAGGCTCGCCTCACACCACAGGCGCTGGCAGCGTTCCACGACGAGGTTGGTGATTCATCCGACGACCTGCGCTCCTGGATCAAGACCTTCACGGACCCTCGCACGGCTGTTCGCGACGAAATCGCCCACATCCGATCGCTCTCGTTCGCACCCTCGGACCTCCTTATCCACGGTGCCGTCTACGACGTCGCCACCGGGGCCGTCAGCATCGTCACCTGACCGAAGCTCAGTCCCGTAGCTGTGAGTACTGCATCACTCGGGTGAGAACGTCCGGGGCTGCCTTGGCGACCGAGCCGGTGTCGAATGGGGGCTGAGGGTCGTACTCGATCATGAGTTGAGCGGCGCGAGCTGCGGTTTCGTCGACCAGCAACTCAACGAGACGAAGGGCCATATCGATGCCGCTCGACACACCCGCCGCAGTGATGATTCGTTCATCAAGATGCTCGACGACACGGGTATCAACCGGAGTGGCGCCCCTTCTGGCGAGTAGCTCGTAGGCACTCCAGTGTGTTGTTGCGGTGAGGCCATCGAGCAGACCGGCGGCTCCAAGGACGAGTGCCCCGGTACATACTGATGTCGTAAACCGTGTCGTGTTATGCGCCGTGCGCAGCCAGTCAAGGACGCGGTCATCCTTGCAAAGTGACCTTGTCCCAATGCCTCCCGGGAAGACAACGACATCGGGGGCGGGCGTTTCCTCGAATGTCGCATCGACTGTGAGTCCCAAGAAACCGTTCTCCGTTCGGATTTCTCCGTGTTGATGACCCACGAATATGACATCCAGCTCGGGAACACGCTGCAGAACCTCGTACGGACCCACCGCGTCGAGTGCAGTAAGACGGGGAAAGAGTGGAATGGCTATCTGCATGTACGATCCTTGGGTTGTCGCCTCACAGGACCCTACCCGTGAATCCAGCCGATCTACCGAGTATTTCCACGAACGCATCCCCCTGTCAGGGTCGAAACGTCGGTCCCGTCACGTGATGTGCTCCTGACCACATTTCTGGGTCTGCTCACCGTACTCGCACGCTGATACCAGCCGACCGAAATCCCGGTGACCGGGTGTTACGGATCGACGAGTCGGTCTGCCTCTGCGCTGAGTTCCAACCAGCGGTCTTCGGCGAGTTCGAGATCCGCGATCACCGCCGCTAAATCGCCCGACAGCTCGACGGTGCGTCCATAGTCGCCGGCGGCCGCTGCCAGCATGCCTTCGAGATCCTTCCGCCGCCGTTCGAGACGTGGAATGCTCTTCGTTAGTTGGTCGAGCTCTCTCTGGTCGTTGTACGTCAGCTTGCGGCGCTGCTGTTTGGAGCGGATCTTCCCGCCGCCCCCTTCCTTCGTTGCCGAAGCTGGGGTCACAAGGCTTGCTGATCGATACGCAGTCCATCCACCGGGATGGTGGACGACCGATCCATCCGGCTCGATTGAGAAGATGTCCGAGCACACCCGGTCGAGGAAGTAGCGGTCATGACTCGCTACGACAAGGGCACCCTCCCACGCATCGAGATACTCCTCGAGCACTGTGAGCGTCCCAAGGTCAAGATCGTTCGTTGGTTCATCCATGAGTAGCAGATTGGGTGCCTCCATGAGGCTGAGCAGAAGCTCAAGCCGACGGCGTTCCCCGCCGGAAAGATCACCAACGACGGACTGCTGCTGATCTCTGGTGAACTGGAACCGTTCGAGTAGCTGAGCGCCCGAAACTCTGATTCCACTTTCAAGACGCACCTCATCGGCCTGCTCTCGGACGACCGCGTGCACGCGGGTATTCGGAGCAAGGGGTCGAGGATCCTGGCCGTACCAGCCAGGATGGACGGTCGAGCCAATAGTGACCTTGCCCTCGTCGGGATCAAGCCGACCCGCCATAAGGTTGAGCAGTGTTGTTTTGCCCGCACCGTTTGGACCCACAATTCCGATACGAGCATCCTGGCTGAGCCGATGCTCAACATGTCGCAACACCCAGGTCCGCCCGTAGCGCTTGCCAACGTTGTCGAGGTTCACGACCTTCGAGCCGATTCGCCGCGAAGGCAAGTCGATGCTGAGTTCCTGGCGCACCTTGCGACGCCGCTCGCCAATGAGATCCTGGGCCTGATTGACGCGGTACCGAGCCTTCGATGTTCGGGCCTTCGGGGAACGCCGCAGCCACTCAAGTTCGATCTTGATGCGCTGGCGTCGACGGTGCTCAACAGCGGAGTCGTGGGCTTCGCGAACGGCGACAGCCTCAAGGTAGTCGGCGTAGGTTCCATGATGAGAAGACAACGACTGGTCATGGACTTCGACGACCCTGGTCACAACCCGGTCGAGCAGATAGCGGTCGTGAGTGACGAGCAGCAGGGCCTCCCTGCGCGATGACAGATGGTCCTCGAGCCAGTCGATGGTGTCTACGTCGAGATGATTGGTTGGCTCGTCGAGGATGAGTAAATCGCACTCCTGCGCCAAAGCCACCGCCAATGCAAGGCGTTTCCGCTGCCCTCCGGACAGCGTCGAACACGCAACGGAGGGCTCCGTTAGGTCCAATCTGTCGGCGAGCGCAATCGCCTGACGATCATCGCCCACAACATCACCGACGGTCATACCTGGAGCGAACGTCGGGTCCTGGTCGAGTGCACCAACGCGCAGACCACGGGAGCGGACGATGGAGCCGTCGTCGATATCCTCCGTGCCCGCGACGATGGCGAGAAACGTCGACTTCCCCGATCCGTTGCGACCAATCACACCGATTCGGTCCCCCGCTGAAATCCCCAGCGAGACATTCTCCAGTACCGGGTTTTCTGGGAATGACTTTGAAATCCCCTCAAGGCTCAACAAATGCATGCCAGGAGGGTAGAGCCAGATCGACTAACCAAGACCGCCGGCAAGCTTGGCGGCTTCCGGTGACCGTTTGAGGCGGACCATCGCGATGACACCGAACGCCGGGCCGATGGCAAGCAGCGGGAACGCCCACCGCCATCCCCAGCTCTCTGCCAACAGCGGCACACCCTTGATTGTGACAAGGGTCAACAAGAACCCGATGGCTGTCTGCAGCGCCAGCGCAGTGCCCCGATACTCGTCAGCGGCGGTTTCAGTCACCATGGTTGAGAATTGCGCCGAGTCCGCAACGACGGTCACGCCCCACACCACGAACAATCCAACAACGAGCACCGGGGAAGTCGCATAGACCAGCGGGGTAAGTAGCGCGCAGGTTCCGGAAATAGCCATCGCCCCGCCGGCCACTTTCGTACGCCCTACCTTGTCGGCGAGCACGCCGGCAAGTAACGAACCGATCCCACCCGAGCCAATGATCACGAACGTTGCGACCGGCACCCACCCGTCGCCGTAACCCCCGGCAACCGCAGACGCCGCGAGGAACGCAGCGGTCCATGTCCACATCGCATACAGCTCCCACATGTGGCCGAGATATCCGAAGGTCGAGAGTTGCACACCCTTGTTTCTCACCGCCTCTCCCACGTAGTGCCATGAGAAACTTACCGGTGCGGTCTCGTAGGGACCGTCGGTGACCCCGAACCAAAGAATGAGAGCTCCGCTAGCCGCGAGCACCGAGGCTCCGACCAGCACGCCCTGCCACCCGAAACCCAACCCCCGAATCAGATGCGGCCCAGCACTACCGATTGTGAGCGCACCGACAAGAGTGCCCAAGGCCATACCGCGGCCGTGGCGGAACCAGCCAGCCATCGCCTTGAGCCCACTGGGATAGACCCCGGCCAATGCCACACCCGTCAAGAACCGCAGGACAAAAGCGGCCGCAAAACTGCTGGGTCCGAGAGGAATGAGTAGGAGGTTGAGCGCCGCACCGGCGAGAGCAGCCAGGGCAAAGAGTTTGCGTGACGCAACCGCATCCGGGAGGGCAAAAACCGACGATGCCAGCGCTCCCACGACAAACCCGATCTGGACCGTCAGGGTGAGCCAAGCTGCCTGACCCGACGAAATGTTCCAGGCCTGTTGCAACTGAGGAGCAACGGCCGACGCCGAAAACCACAGAGTCAACGCCAGGAGCTGGCCGCCGGCAATGAACAACAGCGCACGCCTCTGACCGGCCGGCCGTGCGGTGGCCGAGGACACCGAGCGTGCAATCTTCAACTCTCGATCACCAGGACTCATACCTGCTCTTCTTTCGTCTCCAACAGAAAGCGCCGAGACCGGCACAACTATTCCGCCCCCGGGACCGTATCCGCGTCATGTCTGTAACGTTGCAGGTCATGACCTCATTCATCGCACTGGCTGACTATCGCAGACGCGTCCACGAGATGTATGCGTCAGTGCGAAACTCGCAGGACCCCGTCGGCGCACGCGACGAGTGGGTGGCGGTCCGAGATGCGCTGTTTCGCGATCATTCCCAGAGCCCGCTCGACCCCGCGGAATCGTTCACCGGTCTCAACTACGCCCCCTACGACCCGTCATGGCGGTTCGTCGTACCGGTTCGTGCGGCGCCCGCTCTCGACTTGCTAATCCCACATTCCGCGTCGGGGCAGACTCGGTTTCGGAGGATCGGTAGTGTCGTTCTACCGGTTGGCTCAAGGCCGACCCTCGATGTGTTCTGGCTCGATGCGTACGGCGGCGGAATCTTCGTCCCCTTCCGCGACGCCACCAATGGAATAGATACGTACGGGGGCGGCCGGTACCTTCTGGATAGCGTGAAAGGTGCCGACCTCGGCAGCAACGACGACGGACTGGTCCTCGACTTCAATTTTGCGTACCACCCGAGCTGCACGTATTCGCCACGGTGGTCCTGCCCCCTTGCCCCGCAAGGAAACGTCTTGGCCCTCCCGGTCCCCGCCGGGGAACAACTCCCCTGGCGACGCTAACTTCCTGTCGGACAACCACGGAGGAACCTCTATCGATCCATTGACCTGTCGCATGATGTTTGGTCTGGCGCGCTCCGGGGTATTGGCAACCCATGGAGAGCACGGCTTCCCACATCTCGTCCCGATCGTGTTTGGTGTCGTGGATGATGACACCATCGTGACCGCTGTCGACCACAAACCGAAGACCTCCTCGAACCTCGTACGCCTCAAGAACATCGCCCGCAATCCGCTCGTATCGGTTCTGGTGAACGACTATCACGAAGACTGGTCAACCCTGTGGTGGGCACGCGCTGATGGCGTCGCCACCGTGACGAACCAGATTGAGGAGCGCCTGGCGGCGAGCCTTGTTCACCGATACGAGGACTACTCAAGCACACCCCCCGTTGGCCCGTGGATAACGATCCGGGTCGAGCGGTGGTCAGGATGGTCCGCGGACACGGCACGCCTTCATGTCCGGGAGGACCCTGCGTAGAGGGCTCGCCGCTGTGTGCAACGCGACGCTGGCGAGTGTCGACGACGGTGCCACCGACACCGACGAATCATCAGTACCCTGGGCGTCACCATGAGCGACCAAACCACCCCTACCCCGCGGGAACCCGACGAATTCGGCTCCAATGACTGGCTCGTCGACCAGATGCACGAGCAATACCTCAAGGACCCGTCCCAACTCAGCGACACGTGGCGTGCCTTTTTCGAAAGCGGCGGCACTTCCGCTGGCGACTCGGATTCCACAATCGGCGAACCACGGGTCACGACCACCACGAGCGTCGGGGCGGATATGTCGGCGCCCCCACCGCGGCCACCGGGCCCCGCGCCGTCGTCTGCGGGTACGGGCGATCCCCTTTCCGGACTCCCCGATGGCAGCGTCGCGACACCCCTCAAGGGGGTACCGGGACGTATCGCCGCTGCGATGATCGATAGCCTGGCGGTCCCGTCGGCAACGTCGTTTCGTACGTTTCCATCGAAACTCCTAGAAGTCAACCGTCTCATCTTGAACAATCAACTTGCCCGCCTCACCAAGGGCGGCAAAGTGAGTTTTACCCACCTCATCGGTTGGGCAACAGTGAAAGCCCTCGCAGCTCGTCCAGCCATGGGCGCAACGTATCGCGAGGTCGATGGCAAGGGCTTCCACGTCCAATTCGACACGATCAACCTTGGCCTTGCGATGGACATGCCGGGCAAGGACGGCACCCGATCCCTCATCGTGCCGAACATCAAGGCTGCGGACACGATGACGTTCCGCGAGTTCTGGGAAACGTACGAAGACATCGTTCGCCGGGCGCGGTCCAACAAGATCACCGTCGACGACTTTGCCGGCACGACCGCGACCCTCACCAATCCCGGCACGGTCGGAACGGTCCAGTCGGTCCCGCGGTTGATGCCGGGCCAGGGCGTCATTATCGGTGTCGGGAGGATCGGATACGCACCGGAGTTCGAAGGGTCCGACCCTGACAACCTGGCGCGGTCCGGAGTCGGGCGAACACTCACGATGTCCTCAACATACGACCACCGCGTCATTCAGGGCGCAGAGTCCGGCATGCTGTTGCGTGACATTCATGACCTCCTGCTCGGAGCGGAGAATTTCTACGATGAGGTCTTCGAGTCGATGCGGATCCCATACGTTCCAGCGCGGTGGGCCGTCGACTCCAACCCACCAGCGGGTTCCGGCGAATGGGCAGAGAAACAGGCGAAGATCTTTCACCTGATCAACATGTACCGGAGTCGCGGACATCTGATTGCGAACCTCGATCCGTTGAACCAAGAGCCGCCGAACATCCATCCCGAACTCGACCCACTGACCTACGGGCTCACCATCTGGGACCTCGACCGAGAGTTTGCGACCGGTGGCCTCGCGGACAGTATCCACATGAAACTCGGGCATATTCTTGGGGTGTTGCGTGACGCATACTGCCGCACGGCAGGCATCGAGTACATGCACATTCACGAACCAACACAAAAGGTGTGGATCCAGGATCACCTTGAGGGAAGAAAACGGGGCCCTACCCGGGAAGAGAAGCTCCGTATCCTGGAGAAGCTGAACCAGGCGGAGGCATTCGAGCGTTTCCTCCACACCAAATTCCTGGGAGCGAAACGGTTCAGCCTTGAAGGCTGTGAAGCCACGATCCCTTTGCTCGACACGCTGCTCACCGAGGCCGCCGAGGCCGGAATGGTTGACGTGTCGATCGGCATGGCGCATCGCGGCCGCCTCAACGTGCTCGCAAATATCATCGGGAAGAGCCTCGTCAGGATGTTCTCCGAGTTCACCGGGAACATCGACGCACCACTCGATGAGGGGTTCTCGGGTGATGTGAAGTACCACTTGGGTGCGCACGGCACCCACGTTGCACCTTCGGGGGCCACGGTGAAGGTCGAAGTCGCCGCCAACCCATCACACCTTGAGGCCGTGGATCCGGTCCTTGAAGGCATGGTGCGGGCGAAACAGGATGTCCTCGGGGAGGAGGGGAAATACCTTGCCCTCCCAGTGCTCATTCATGGTGATGCTGCCTTCTCAGGCCAGGGTGTTGTCGGAGAGACCCTTAACCTCAGCCAGCTCCATGGGTACGCCACGGGTGGCACCGTCCATATCATCATCAATAACCAGGTCGGGTTCACCACCGCCGCGCGCGATGCCCGCTCCAGCCACTACGCAACCGACGTTGCGAAGGCGGTCGAGGCTCCCATTTTCCACGTCAACGGGGACGACCCCGAGGCCGTTGCACGGGTCGCAAAGTTGGCGTTCGCGTTCCGACAGGCGTTCAAGCGCGACGTTGTTGTCGACCTCATCGGCTATCGGCGACTCGGCCACAACGAGGGTGACGAACCCTCGTTCACACAGCCGAAGATGTACCGGATCATCCACAGCCATGACACCGTCCGGAATCTCTATCTCGAACGTCTCGTAGCCTCCGGGGACCTGTCACCCGACGAGGCGGAAGCGATCCAGTCGAGGTTCCGCAGCCACATGGATGATGCGCTCAAGGAGACGAAGGCGGGCAGTGTCAAAGCGGAGACCATCGACCGTACCGTCGACGGGGCCGATGTCGATACGACCATTGACCGGGAGTTGCTCGACCTTGTCGAACGACGTGCCCGAACGCTGCCTGAGTCGTTCGAAATTCACCCAAAGCTCACCAAGACACTCGACGGCCGCGCGGCGCTTTACGCCGACGGAAGACTTGATTGGGCG
Source organism: Actinomycetota bacterium (assembly GCA_013151445.1). Classification (GTDB taxonomy): domain Bacteria; phylum Actinomycetota; class Acidimicrobiia; order Spongiisociales; family UBA5794; genus BMS3BBIN02. The sequence continues at coordinate 22,817 of JAADIG010000020.1, read as the reverse complement.
TTGAGCGAAGTTCTTGCCTGGGGATCACTGTCGATGCAGGGTGTGCGGGTCAGGCTCGCCGGCGAGGACTCCAAACGAGGCACGTTTAGCCACCGCCACGCAAGTCTTGTCGACTTCAACACGGAGCAAGAGTGGATCCCACTCCAGCACCTCGACAAGAATCAAGCCCGGTTGCGCATTTACGACTCGCAACTTTCCGAGTTTGCGGCGATGGGGTTCGAATACGGATACTCGGTCCAGGATCCGGAAACACTCGTCATGTGGGAGGGGCAGTTCGGCGACTTCGTCAACGGCGCACAGGTCATTATTGACCAGTTCATCATGTCGGGAGAGGACAAGTGGAGCCAGCCATCGAGCCTCGTCCTGTTGTTACCCCACGGCTTCGAGGGTCAGGGACCCGAACACTCCTCGGCGAGGTTGGAACGCTTTCTACAGAACGCTGCTGAAGACAACGTTCGCATCGTGGTGCCCTCCACCCCTGCGCAGTATTTCCATATGATGCGCCGCCAGGCCCTGGTAACGGCGAAGAAGCCGCTCATTGTGATGTCGCCAAAATCACTGCTGCGCACCAAGGACTCGTACAGCCCCGTGACCGATCTCACAGATACCGGTTTTCGGAAAGTCATCCCCGATCGGGATGTGGCGGGCGGAGCACGACGCGTCGTTTTGTGCCAGGGCAAGGTGTACTACGAGCTCGCCCGGCACCGGGCGGCGAACGGCATCAGCGATGTTGCCCTGGTACGTGTCGAGCAGCTCTATCCGTTTCCTGCGACGGATGTCCGAGCCGCGATCGCACCCCACGATGGCGCGGAGCTCGTCTGGCTTCAGGAGGAACCCGCAAACATGGGAGCGTGGCGTTTCATGTCCCGTTACCTTCATGTCGAAGCTGGCCTCAAGACCCGAGGCATTTATCGCAAAGAGAGTTCGAGTCCCGCAACGGGATTGTCGAAGATCCATGCGGCCGAGCAGAAGAAACTCATGGATCGGGCGTTTGCACCGTAACCGAAAGACTGTCTCTCGGTTTTGGGGTCCGGGGCGGGTGTGGCTGTGAGCTAGTTCAGCACACCACTCACTGCCCATCGCGTATCGGTGACACATGAAGCCGGCGGTTCCTCGATCCAAACGATCGAGTCGACCCACTCCTGGGCACCAAGACCACCCTCGTCAACGCTCGTGCCGCCACCACCAAGACGAACTTCCTGGCCGTCCGCAATCGTTACGAGACCAAGACCCGGATCAAAGAACTGAATCGTGCCAGAACCGTCGTCCCACTGAGTCTTATCCGATGGCCACACAAGCAAGACCAACTCGCCGCGTTCGTCGAGCGAGACACATTCGTCGGTGATCCTGATCGTTCCCTGGATGAGAGCGTCCATGCCGTTACCGCCTCGCACTACCGCAAGGGGTCCCCACGGGGAATCATCATCCGCCGAGCCGCTCGTGGAGGGTTCAGCGGTCGGAACAGCTGTCGTGGAGGGTTCAGCGGTCGGAACGGCTGTCGTCGAGGATTCAGATGTGCGAGCACCCCCGCTGCACGCACCAACTACCAGGAGTACCCCAACGCCAAGTGCCCATGCTCGTCGTTTTGGATTCGTCATTCCGGCACACCTCATGTGAATGGCTTGTTGCTCGTTATCACTCCGACGTTGGCTGACGATCGAAAGGTTCCGCAAGCACCACGGCCGATCCGCTGACCCGGATCCCCGATTCAGCGTCACCAGGAATATCAACCGTGATCTGGCTAGGTGAGTCCATGTCATAGCCCTGGAACACCTGCACGGTGCCGGGAACATCAACGAAGTTGTGATGGGCAAGGTACCCGCCGAACGCAGCGGCGGCCGCCCCGGTTGCCGGATCCTCCACAATTCCACCGATTGGGAACGGGTTGCGTACATGATATTCGTTGTGTCCGGTACGGACGAAACAGTTGACCGTCGTCCAGTTCTCGGTTTCCGTGAGCACCTTCAGTGCTGCAAAGTCGTAGTCGAGCGATGCAAGAACGCTGCGGTTCTTGAGCGGCACCATCAAATGGTTCACCCCCGCGTTAAAGACCGCCGGGGGGAAAGTATTGTCCAGATCGTCGGGAAGGTACCCGAGTGCGACCAGCGCGGCCGCGAAAGCCTCATCGGCGAGGGGGACCTCCGTGGGAGGTATCGACGTGAGCGTCACCCGCACGTCACCGACGTCATCCACACTTACGTCGACAGGAATCTCCCCGATGTTCGTCTGCAACGTGTACCGACCGGGACCATACCGCCCTCCCAGAACACCACCGGCTCCAATCGTGGCATGACCGCAGAAGTCGACCTCGGTCTCGGGGGCAAAGTACCGGGTGAGCCACACCGAGGGATCATCGGTCGCAGCAAGAAACGCAGTCTCCGAATACCCGACTTCGGCGGCGGTGGCCATCATTTCGGCCGGGGTGCCATGCTCACCGAACACCACCCCCGCCATGTTGCCCCCGGCCGGGTCAGAGGTAAACGCCGCGACGTGCAGTGGTGAGTTCATGAGGAAACCCTACCGACCACAGAACGACCCGAAAACGTCCCCAAGTCCTCGTTCTGGCGTCCATTTGGGCCATATATGGCCCAAATGGACGCCAGAACGGAGATAGTTTCTTGCGGAAACTCGGAATCGCGGTAGGGTTTTCCCAAGGCATTCGGGGTAGGAACCACGACAGAGGGGCTTCTCCGCATGGCTTTACTTCTCCGACTCGCGCTTTCGTTTGCGATCATCGCAACTACCGCGACCACCGTGCAGGCCGCACCGGGAGACCCAATCACACCCGGTGCCACACGGGTCGATGCCACCTTCTCCAACCTCGGCATGACATGGACCGTGAGCGGCGACACCAACCTCAACTCAACCATGACGATGCGGTTCCGCGTCAAGGGCACCTCAACCTGGCGGGATGCTGCCGATGCGGTCCGCGCCTACCCGACGATCATCGTGCAGGGCAGCCCTCTCAACCTCGACCAATGGGGAGCCAGCGCGATGTTCCTCACACCCGCCACGACCTACGAGCTTGAGCTCACACTCACCGACCCCGATGGTGGCTCGGAAACCAGGACCGTGGAGGGAACCACACGGTCAGTTCCCACCGCGAGCGCCACTCCGACGATCCGCTACGTCGTGCCAGGCAGCGGCGGTGGCACCGGCACCGCAGCCAATCCATTCCTTGGACTCCAGGCGGCCGCTGATGTTGCCATGCCGGGAGATGTGTTCGACGTCGCCGCGGGCATGTACACCCCCGTCACCATCCAACGGTCCGGGCAACCAGACAGTCCGATCGTGTTCCGCGGCCCATCCGATGGAGAGGCGATCATCGACGGTGCGAACACCAACCGTGGGGTCGTCACCATCGGTGATACCGGGGGGCCGCTCAGTTGGATCATCATCGAAGGTCTCACGATCCGCAATGGTCGTTGGGGTGTTGACGCGCAGCACACCCAGAACATCGTGATCTCGAACAACAAGATCACCGACGTTGACTACGGAGTGCTGAACCGGCGTGACGCAGCGAACGAGATAAACCAGACAGTGTGCGACAACACCATCGTTGGCAGAACGGTGTGGCCGAACACGGGTATACCGGGCGAACGCGGCATCGACCTGCGTGGGACGGGCAATGTCGTGTGTTACAACACGGTCCAGTACTTCGGCGACTGTGTGTCCCTGCAACCCTTCACCGGTCGCTCCTGGGGTAACGACGTGTACGGGAACGATGCCAGTTTCTGCGTCGATGACGGTATCGAGATCGACTACAACGAAGCCAACGTTCGGGTCTGGAACAACCGGGTCACAAACGCCCGGATGGGAGTCTCGGTCCAACCCATCGCAGGCGGACCGGCGTACATATTCAGGAACCAACTGTTCAACATTCAGAGTGAACCCATCAAGATGCACAACCAGACCACCGGCTTCATCGTCGCCCAGAATACCGGGGTGAAAACCGGCAACGGCTACGGGGATGCTGGTTCGATGTGGCGAAACGCGACGTTGCGCAACAACGTCTTTCTCGGCACGGAGTATGCGTTTGAGTTCACCACGGTGCCCGATGAGGGTTTCCGCGACTTCGACTACAACGCATGGGGCACGGCACGGACCGCTCCACCCCTGTTCAAATGGAACAACGTACGTTACGACACCGTCGGCGACCTACCCGCCGGTGTCGAGGACAACGGGATCGCGATCGGCTTTGCGGATCTTGTCAATGCCACACTGCCAAGTAACTGGAACGTAGCGGCGGGCACGTACGACCTCCGCCCAACCTCAATGTCCGCTGTCATCGATGCCGGGACATCACTACGCAATCTCAACGACGGTACCGCGCTCAACGGTGCCCCCGATATCGGAGCGTTGGAGTACGGAGCGCCACTACCGACCTACGGCCCGAGGACGGACACACCCGGGGGTCGATTCATCGATGTGCCCGGCGATAGTGTGTTCTTCGAGACGATCGAATGGCTCGCACAGCAGGGCATCACGAAGGGATGTAACCCACCAACCAACGACCGGTATTGCCCGGGCGCACTCGTGACACGCGGTCAGATGGCGACGTTCATCGTCCGCGCATTTGATCTTCGTGCCGGCGCGACCGCGTCCTTCGTGGATACGTCCGGGTCCGTCCATCTCGCCGCCATCGAGGCGCTCGCCGAGGCGGGAATCACCAAGGGATGCAACCCGCCAGCAAACGACCGATTCTGCCCCGACTCACCCGTCACCCGAGCGCAAATGGCGACGTTCCTGACGCGTGTGCTGAACCTGGCGCCGGGGACACCGGACCGGTTCATGGATACGTCCGGGTCCGTCCATCTCGCCGCCATCGAGGCGCTCGCCGAGGTGGGAATCACCAAGGGATGCAACCCGCCAGCAAACGACCGGTTCTGCCCCGACTCACCGGTGACCCGTGAACAGATGTCTGCCTTCCTCCAGCGCTCGGTGACACTTCCGTAGTTCGCCAGGTCCCTGGGGTACCGATCGCGCCGAACCGTTCCTGAACGGCACCGCTAGCTGTTTCCCCGTGGTTGCTATCGTCGTGTGCTGAAGAGACAGAAACGGACCGGAGAGTTTCGATGGGCAACACGCGTGGACTGTTAGATATCGATGAACTGACCGCACACGTGGAGACAGGCGATATCGACACTGTGATTGTCGCTTTCACTGACCACTACGGTCGCGTCCACGGGAAACGGTTCGATGCGACTTTCTTTCTCGATGATGTCACAGGGGCCGGTACCCACGGGTGCGACTATCTTCTCACGGTCGATATGGAGATGGAGCCCGTTCCGGGGTATCACTACTCCAATTGGGAACTCGGATACGGTGACTTTCACATGGTCCCGGACATGGGGACGATGCGTGTCGCGAGCTGGCTGCAATCCACCGCCATCGTGCTGTGTGACCTCATCGACGATGCCACACACGAGTATGTTCCGGTTGCACCACGATCGATTCTTCGCCGCCAGATCGCCAGGCTGGACACACTTGGTTTCACCGCGAAGTCCGCATCGGAACTCGAGTACTACCTCTATGAAGAGTCGTACCGAGATGCTGCGACCAGTGGCCACCGCGACCTCACTCCGGTGAGTTGGTACTCAGAGGACTATCACCTCATGCAAGGTGCCCGCGAGGAGTTCTACAACGGTGCCGTGCGCAGGCATCTCGCAGCATCCGGTATCCCGGTCGAGAACTCAAAGGGAGAGACCGGTCTCGGCCAACACGAGATGAACATCCGGTATGCCGACATTCTTGAAATGGCGGATCGTCACACAATCATGAAACTGCTGATGAAGGACACCGCCGACCAGCTCGGAGTGAGCGCGACTTTCATGGCCAAACCGCACGGTGACCAGGCGGGATCAAGCTGTCACGTACACCTGAGTCTGTGGAGTGGCGAGGAGAATGCTTTCGCCGGAAGCACCGAGATCGGCCCGATTAGCTGCTCAGAGACGTTCACCTATTTCCTCGGTGGGTGGATGAAACACGTCGAGGATCTCATGCCGTTCCTGGCGCCCACCGTGAACTCGTACAAGCGATTCCAGGAAGCGTCCTGGGCACCCACAAACATCGCGTGGAGTTATGACAACCGAACGGCCGGTTTCCGCATCGTTGGCAAGGGCTCCAGCCTGCGGATCGAATGTCGTATTCCGGGTGCCGACACAAACCCCTACCTGGTGTATGCGGCCGCCCTTGCAGCGGGGATCGACGGGCTCGAGAACCAGACCGAACCCCCACCGATGTTCTCGGGCGATGTGTACGCGGCTCAGGATCTCCCCAGCGTCCCGGGCACACTCACTCGTGCGGTGAACACCTTTGCCATGAGTGAGTTCGCCAAGTCCGCGTTCACCAGTGAGGTCCATGCGCACTACGCCCATTTCTACACCGATGAGGCCAAGGCGTACGACGCTGCGGTAACTGATTGGGAGCGCGCCCGCTATTTCGACCGCATCTGATTCCCTCAACCACCCACGATCTATTCACGAACTCCCCCAGCAGAAACGGACACAACAATGAGTCGCCTGCAAGGAAAAGTCGCGCTGATAACCGGCGCTGGAAGCGGCATCGGCCGCGCGTCAGCGCTACTTTTCGCATCGGAAGGAGCACAAGTCGTCTGCGTGGACCTTGATGAACCTTCGGCGGCGACAACCGCTGACTCAATCGTCAAAGCCGGCGGACAAGCGATTCCGGTGCGTGCCGATGTCTCTTCAGCAGACGACTCTGCCTCCATGGTCGCGATGGCCGAAGATGTCTTCGGTGGCCTCCATGTCATGTTCAATAACGCTGGCATCATGCATAGCGACGACGGCAATGCACAGGACACGAGCGAAGCCATCTGGGACCTGACGATGAACGTGAATGCCAAGGGCGTATTCCTCGGCTGCAAGTACGGGATCCCCGCGGTCCGTCGATCCGGTGGCGGATCCATCATCAACACCGCATCGTTCGTGGCCCACCTTGGAGCCGCGACACCACAGGTCGCATACACGGCCTCCAAGGGTGCCGTCCTCGCTCTCACGCGAGAACTTGCAGTGGTTCACGCCCGCGAGGGCGTGAGGGTGAACGCGCTGTGTCCCGGACCTCTCCGCACCGAATTGCTGATGAAGTTCCTCGACACCGAGGAAAAGAAACAGCGCCGCCTGGTGCACGTACCGATGGGCCGGTTCGGTCTCGCCGAGGAGATGGCCAAGTCGGCACTCTTCTTGGCGTCGGATGACTCTTCGTATATCACGGGAAGCGAATTCCTCGTCGACGGTGGGATAACCGCCGCATATGTAACCCCGGAGTAGACATGACAACCAGATTCGAGGGGCTGCTCATCGATGGTGAGCGGATTCCAGGCAAAGAAGGTGCGGCAACCGAGATCGTCGATCCCGCATCTGGTGTGCCGATTGCATCGGTCGCTCGCGCAGACCGGAGCGACGTTGACCAAGCAGTTGCGGTAGCAAAGGACCGGTTCACGACCGGGGCGTGGCGCACGATGATCCCGGCAGATCGCGGAGCCATGCTTGGACGAATCGCAGACCAGATAACCGCCAACCGTGACGCCCTTGCGGTAGCCGAGTCAACGAACGCGGGTAAACCCATCAGTGCGGCGCTCGGAGAGGTCGATGCCGCAGCTCGGACGTTCCGCTTCTATGCGGGGGCGGTTGATAAGTTCCACGGACAAACCATCCCCTCGCGTGCCGACGGCACCCTGTTGACCTTCCGCGAACCGCTCGGCGTCGTCGGTGTCATCATCCCATGGAACTTCCCCATGCTCATCCTGGCATGGAAGGTGGCGCCGGCATTGGCGATGGGCAACACGGTTGTTGCCAAACCAGCAGGGGTCACACCTCTCACAGCGCTCATGCTTGGCGATCTCGCCCTCAAGGCTGGTGTACCCCCGGGAGTGTTCAACGTGGTTCCGGGTCCGGGCTCGTCCGTCGGCTCAGCCCTCGTCACACATCCCGACGTCCGCAAGATCTCCTTCACCGGCTCCACCGAAGTGGGTGCGGGTGTCATGAAGGACGCCGCCGACGACATCAAACGAGTTTCGCTCGAACTCGGCGGGAAGTCGGCTTCGATCGTGTTCGCCGACGCCGACATGTCCGAAGCGGTCGAGTCGTCGATCTGGGCCGTGTTTGACAATGCCGGACAGGACTGCTGTGCCCGGAGCCGCATCCTTGTCGAACAGTCGGCGTTCGATGGTTTCGTGGCGGCCTTCACGGAACGCACCAGACAGGTGAACATCGGTGCGACAGATGAACCAACAACTGACATGGGACCCCTCATTACCCCGTCACAGCGGGCCTCGGTCGAAGACCATATGCAGAGGGCCGCGGATGAGGGTGCCGTGAAGGTCTGCGGTGGCGAACGCCTCGGTGGTGATCTCAGCGGAGGGAACTTCCTCACGCCCGCGGTCTATGTCAACGTGCAACCCTCGATGTCGATCATGCGCGAGGAGGTGTTCGGTCCGGTCGTCGCGATCATGCCGTTCTTCGACGAGGCCGACGCCGTGACCATCGCCAACGACTCCGACTACGGGTTATCGGGATCAATCTGGACGCGTGACATTGGCCGTGCTCTACGAGTGGCTCGGGCATTCGACACCGGCATGATCTCGATAAACACGAGTTCAAGTGTCCACATCGAGGCACCCTTCGGCGGTGTTAAACGAAGCGGTGTCGGTCGAGAACAGGGAATGGTCGCCCTCGATCACTACAGCGAGTACAAGTCCGTGTTCATTGGGAACAACTGACGTGCGCATCGGCCTCCTCAAATGTGACCATGTCCTTGACCAGTTCGAGTCCATAGCTGGCGACTATCAGAAAATGGTTTCGTCGATGCTGCAGTCGGTCCCGGGAGAACTCGTCGTATTCGACGCCTACGCGGGTGAACTCCCCACGCGCCCCGACACCTGCGACGCATATATCATTTCGGGGTCGTCGGCATCGGTGTACGAGGACCAGCAGTGGATCCGCGATCTCGAAGCATTCGTGCGGTCGGTGGCGGGGGCCGCGGTCCCCATGTTCGGAATATGTTTCGGACTCCAGGTCATGGCAACCGCACTCGGGGGTGTTGTTAAACGTTCGGATCGGGGCTGGGGTGTGGGGGTCCACGCAATGACCGTCACCGAGACACGTCCGTGGATGCAACCCGGCGAGTCCACGATTTCGTTGATCATGCTCCATCAAGACCAGGTCGTTTCACTGCCAGATGACGCCAGAGTTGTCGGCTCGAGTGACCACTGCCCGAACTTCCTGATCGAGTTCGGTCCGGGACTCGTCGGCGTTCAGGGGCACCCAGAGTTCCCCCCTGCCTATGCCGCTGCTTTGTATGCCGACCGACGAGATCGTCTCGGAGAACTCACCGATACGGCCATCGACTCGTTGGCGACACCGACGTCCGAGAAGGTCGTCACGCGATGGATGCGCGAGGTGTTCCAGTCTCCGGTGCGATGATGGGACGTTTGTGCCTTGCTGCGCGCGACTGACTAGCATCGGCGCCACGCTTGATCGCATGTGCGCGATTCGAGCTCTCCCGGCACCACGTGCCGGGTATTGAAAAGGAGATATACATGAAGTACCGACTCATGGTCTTGGCAGCTGCAATCGCACTGGTTGCTGCTGCCTGTGGAGGCGGCGCTGATGCCACCACGACCACCGTCGCTGATGCGGGCGGTGGCGATACAACTGCCACCGACGCGCCCAGTGGCGATCCGATCGAAATTGATTTCTGGGTTGCTTTTTCTGATGAGAAGCGACTTGGCTTCGCTCAGGACAGAGCAGCAGAGTTCAATGCAGCCCACCCTGAATACAACGTGAAGGTGACATCGTTTGCGTCTTACAACGACGTATTCGATGCAGCCGTTCTCGCTGTAGACAGTGGCCAGCCACCAGCGCTCATCCACTTCTTTGAGGCCGCCACCCGGCAAGCCCTCGACGCAGTGGACTCAAGCGGCAACAAGATCTTCAAGTCAGTCACCGAAGCAATCGGTGGCCGTACCGAGATCCTGGGCGAGCCAGTTGTGCTCGACAACGTTGTGAGCGCAGCCCGCGACTACTACACCGTCGACGGTTCGTTCTACTCGATGCCTTGGAACACATCCAGCACCGTGCTTTTGTCCAACATGGACATCTTGAACGCTGCTGGCGTAACGAAACCACCAGAGACCTGGGGTGAAGTAACAGCTGCCTGTGAGAAGGTCATGGCAATGACGGACGGCCCAAGCGGCTGTATCTCATGGCCAAACCACTCATGGTTTGCCGAGCAGAGCCTTGGTCAGCAGGGTGAGCTTCTCGCCAACAATGACAATGGTCGTTCCGGCCGCGCAACCGAGGTTTTCCTCAACTCCAAGGGCATGATCGATTATGTCACCTGGTGGAAGGATCTCGCCGACAAGGGTTACTACACCTACACCGGCCAGCAGCGTGACTGGGGTGGCGTCGACAGTGCGTACCTCGCAGGCGAACTCGCCATGATGATCGACTCCAGCTCCGATACCGTTATCCACACGGACGAAGCCACTGATCTCGGATTCGAGCTCAAGGCGAGCTTCATGCCACGCAACGAGAATGTGCCGTACGTCGGTAACCTCATTGGTGGAGCAACCATCTGGATGCTCGACGGTATGGACACGAAGAAGGAAGATGGCGCTTTGGCGTTCATGAACTTCTTCTCGAACCCTAAGAACGCAGCCGCATGGCACCAGTTGACCGGGTACGTCCCGATCACCGAGGATGCCGTGGCCCTGCTGAATGCTGAGGGTTGGTACGACGAGGCGCCAAACGCCAAGGTCGCCTCCGATCAGCTCGCTGCCGCAGCGAACACTCCAGCTTCGCTGGGTGCGTTGATCGGTAACTTCGTCGGAATCCGTGACATCCTCACGCTCGCGATCGAGGATATCCTCGTGAACGACGTTGATGTGGCTACCCGTTTGGGTCAAGCCAACGAGGAAGCGAACAAGTCACTCTCCGAGTACGAAGCGCTCTTCGGCAACTAGAGAGCACACGAGTCAAGGGGGTGGAGCACCTGCTCCACCCCCTCACTCAATCAAATGGGGTCTCGATGACAGCTGACAATCCATGTTGATCCTTGGGCTCATCGTCGCCGCGTTCCTTGGCCCCATCTTTGTATGGTGGAAGTCAGAGAAACCCTCTCTACCGCGCTACGGGATCGCCTCGGCTGCCGCCGTCTTCGGTGCAGCAGTCACCCCCATCGGCATGGGCCAGTGTGCGTTCGCCGAAGAGACCAGCGGAGTGGACCATCTTCTCGCCTGGGCCCTCATGGCTGGCGGCGCCTGGCTCGCTCTCATCGTCACACAGTCGGTCTTTGACAGACGCGATGGCAAACGGACCGGGGGCGGCGGAGTCGCCGGAGAGATTCGGACCGGTGGTTACCGTATGGGCTGGTGGGTGCCCTGGTTGTTACTTTCACCCACACTGATCATTCTTGCGGTGTTTCTTTACACCCCCGCAATCCAGACCTTCACGCTCTCATCGAAACTGACACGGCTCGGAGCGCCAAGGTCCAAGGATGTTTGTTTCGGGAACTTCTCGGAACTCTTGATCACCGATCCAGTTCGGCTGGTCGCCTACCCGTTGCTTGCCATCGGATTCATCTACGCTGCCCGTCTTTGGGTTAAGCGCTCAACACCCGATACGTGGAGCCGCCGTGGTGCGGACGTCACATCGGTCGTGGCTATGTTGTCGGCGTTCGTGGCTTTTTACGCCATGTTCTCCGCTGGCGGTGCGGGTCAGGTTGCCTACCGACCCGTGTACCTCAATACGGTCATCATCTCGGTCGGGATTGTTGTCTTCGGTATGGTCGGTGGTCTGGGAATCGCTTACCTTGCGTTCCGTCAGATCAAGGGCGGCGGCGTCTACCGAACACTTCTCATCTGGCCCTATGCGATTTCTCCTGCGGTCGCGGGACTCCTGTTTTTCATGATTTTCGACCCAACTGCCGGAATCTTCACCTACACCATGGAAAACTGGTTTGGCATTGACGTACCGAACTATCGCGAGAGTGCGATCCTGGCACAGATGGCAATCATCCTGGCAAGCAGTTGGAAGATCATCGGTTACAACATCCTCTTCTATCTTGCTGGTCTCCAGACGGTGTCGGTAGATCAGGTGGAGGCCTCCCTGATCGACGGGGCTTCGGCCCGTCAGCGATTCACCAAGATCGTACTTCCCGCCCTGTCACCAATTACGTTTTTCTTGCTGGTCACCAACCTCACGTATGCCTTCTTCGAGGTGTACGGCACTATCGACTTCATGACCAAGGGCGCTCCCGCAGGTAAGACGTCGGTCGCGATCTATGAGATCATCCGCGTCGGTGTCAACAATGGGGACCTCGGCCGCGGTGCGGCCCAATCCGTTCTCTTGTTCCTCGCCGTCATCGGTGTCACGCTGTGGCAATTCAGAACGAGCGGCGAACGCGTCAGTTACGGGGGTTCATGATGAACGGTCTTTCGCCAGGAGTTCGCCGGAAAACCTTCTTCCGAGGTCGCCGTTGGCCCTATCACATCGGTCTGACGATCACCGCGCTCATCATTGCCTTCCCGCTGCTGTACGCCATGCTGGTCGCCACACAAACGAACGCGGAGACCTATTCGTTTCAGTTCACACCGGGTTCCGCATTTTGGAGCAACCTCAATGCCGTGTGGGTAAAGCGCGACTTCGCCGGTGCCATGATGAACTCACTGCAGCAGGCGGTACTCGTGACAACGGGCAAGACAATCCTGTCGCTGCTCGCCGGCTTGGCATTTGTGTACTTCAAGTTCCGTGGCAAATGGATCGTGTTCGGCCTCGTCCTCATCACGTTGATGATGCCCACCGAGGTCATGATCCTTGCAATGTTTCGCTTGGTGGGCGGTTTCGGATGGCAGGACACCATGGCCGCACTGGTTGTACCGTTCCTCGCCTCGGCAACCGGGGCATTCTTGTTCCGCCAACATTTTGCGAACATGCCGACCGAGCTTCTTGAGGCATCTCAGATCGACGGGGCCTCACCGGTGCAGTTTCTCCGCAAGGTATTGATTCCGCTCTCGTGGAACGTCATCGCGGCTCTGTTCGTCATCCAGTTTGTATATACCTGGAACATGTTCTTGTGGCCCAGTCTCATCATTCGGGACGAGTCGAAACAGGTAGTCCAGGCGGCGCTTCAGACATTGACGAATATCGACGGCTCGCTCAACTTCGGACCACTGATGTTGGCTGCCGTTCTTGCATCACTCCCACCCGGGCTTGTGTTCATCCTCATGCAGAAACCGTTTATGAGCGGGTTCGCAATCGGCCAGGATAAGTAGCGAGTCGCGGGGTCCTCGCGTTATGTGAACGGATCCGCCTTGTGGCCGTTCTGGCTCGCCATGGCCGCTGGTACTGCCACGGGGTCCTCGGTTTGCTCGCCCAGTTCGGGGGCTGCGTATCGCGGGGCCGGCAGTGATTCGCTGGCAGATGCGATCACTTGGGAGGCAAGGGCCAAGGCCGGTTCAACGGCGTCGTGCTCGGCCGCATCACCCTGAGATGATGCGTACTGCGCCCGGGTCTCCTCGGCCGTCGGCAACACCTCCAGGCTCTTGGTGAGTTCGTCGATCGCCTTCAACATGGACTCATCGACAAGCGACTCTCCCTTGGTGGCGTCCACGGGTTTCGCATCACCATGGAGCACCGCAAAGGGCGACTCCGTGGCGACGGACGGTTCGGCGGATGATTCAGCGGACGATACGGCCGCCGCTGGTGCGAGTATTGGCTCGTCGGTCACCGGTACTTCGACACGCTCGTTTATCGGGACTGTGGAAGAATCGGCTTCGTCGTTCGGCTCATCGAACATAATCGGTGAATTCTTGCCGCGCGGGTTCTGCACCGCCTCAAGGACGGTCCCCCAGTCTCGGCGCGTCGCACAGCTGGTGCAGTAAACGGCAGCATCCCTGCGAACGGATCCCTCGCTACCGCACGTTACACAACTCATTATTCTGAAGCCCTCCAAGTAACAACAACAACTTCTCCAGAGTCATCGGCGAAACGGCGAAATCGCTTGAGTGCCAGGGGTGGCTATATCCAAATAGCACGTCATGTCTGGTCACACGCCCATAACCGAGGGGAACGTCACCGCGTGATCGCGACTGCTACGAGTCCCTGGTTTGCTCTTCGAGGAGGATGGCGAGGTCCTTCACTTCGACAGATTCATTGCCGAGTTCCTTTACGCCGTCGTCGAGCATGATGAAGCAGAACGGGCAGGCGGTGGCAATAACATCAGCACCGGTAGAGATCGCCTCCTCGGTCCGCTCGATGTTGACCTTCTTGCCGGTGTGCTCCTCCATGAACATGCGGCCACCACCGGCTCCGCAGCAGAACGACCCCGTCCCGTTGCGCTCCATCTCGACTCGGCCACCGGCGATGTCAACGAGGCCGCGCGGTGCGGTGTACACGTCGTTGTGACGACCCAGGTAACACGGATCGTGATAGGTGATCGTCTTCGAGGAGTCATGTTTCGGAGTCAACGCACCCTCATCGACGAGGCTCATCAACAACTCCGAGTGGTGCATCACTTCGTAGTGCCCACCGAACTGGGGGTATTCATTCTGCATCGTGTTAAAGCAGTGTGGGCACTGGGTGATGAGCTTTGTGATACCCAGATCGTTCAGTGTCTCAATGTTCTGGAGCGCCAGACCCTGGAACACATACTCATTGCCGGTACGACGTGCCGGATCACCGGTGCACAGCTCACGGGGGCCAAGGATCGCAAAATCAACACCGGCCTTGTGGAGTAGTTTCGCAGTCGAGATCGTCACCTTGCGATTGCGGTCATCGAAGCTGCCCGCACATCCAACCCAGTACAGATACTCGGCTTCGACACCAGCGTCGCCGAGAACCTTCACCTCGAAGTCGAGCTCGTCGGTCCAATCACCACGCGACGCCTGACTCATCCCGTAGACGTTCGATTGGTTCTCGAGGTTGATGTATGCCTTCCCCAACTCGGATGGGAAGTCGGCCTCCATCAGGGAGAGGTATCGACGCATGTCAAGGATCTTGTCAACGATCTCGATATCGACGGGACATGCCTCATCACAGGCCCTGCACGTTGTGCAGGCCCACAGTTCTTCGGGGGTGATCCTCTCGAAAACATTATCCGATGTCACCGTGATACTGGCATCAACGCCGACGGGCGGCGAGACGGCCGGGCTCCCCGTCCGTGCGGCCACTTCACCGAGTTTGAGCACGATTTCACGGGGGTCGAGCGGCTTGCCGGTCGTGTTCGCAGGACAGACCGCGGTACACCGACCACACACCGTACACGCATCGGTATCGAGCAATTGCTTCCAGGTAAAGTCCGCAATCACCGATGCGCCAACCGTTTCGATGTCCTCTGCTTCGAGCAGGTTCGGCATCTCGCGCATTGCACCCTTGGGGCGCTCACGAGGGCTGAGAGCCATGTTGGCGGGCGACGTCATCGCATGGCGGAGTTTGGTGGTCGGCAACATGACAAGGAAAACAAGGAAGAGGGCGGCGTGGGTCGCCCACAACACCTGATGCAGCCCCGACGCCACCGACGCCGGGATGAGGCCAGCCATCGCCTTCCCGACAAACGACCAACTCTCCCATTCGGGGCTACCTATCAACTGGATACGCGCCGCCTCCAGGAGGAGACCGGACACACCGATCGAAGCGAGCAGTGTGAGAATCCAGAAGTCCTCGGGACGGGTCTTCGACCGTGCTCGCCACGGTTTCGCGACGTACCGGCGCACATACGCCATGGCAATCCCCCCGAGAAACACGACCGCAGCGATGTCGAGGACAAACGAATACCCCTGGTAGACACGCCCATTGAGGAACTGAATGTTGGTCGGGAGAAGGTGATCGACTTCGAGCGTAACGGTGCCAATGAAGAGAACCACGAACCCGTAGTAGATGGCGGCGTGCATGATCCCGGCGCCCGGTTCACGCAGGAGAGTCTTCATGGAAAGACCCTCACGAGCGGCGAGGATACGACGTTTCCACATCCGGGTTCGATCCTCTGGGGCGCCACGTTCCCAGTTCTTTGCACGCAGGGCAAACAGATAGAACGTCATACCGAGGAATGCCGCAACGGCTACGTAGAACGTGGCGATCATCACGGCTGGGATGTTGATGAAGATGGGCCGCGCAATCTCATGATCAGGAATGGTGATCAGCGAACCAATCCACCCCGACCCAAGCACGGCAAGAACACTGAGTCCGGCCACACCCATCAACACTTCGCTGGCCTTGAAACGCCGCCGTGGCTCTGCGGGCTGTTGTTCAGTCTCTTCCGGCCGTGTCTGAGTATCGGTCGCCAATCCCTGCTCCTCTTTTCTGCGAGTCTAGATCGCGTTTTCATCCGAGTGGAACCGGCATCTTGATAAACGAACGTTCGTTTGTTATCGTTGCTGGGTACGACGGTTCCTACGACGGAGATACCGATGCAGACAACGGCTGGCGAGGTGGCCTTCCACGAACTCATCGATGCGGACGAGAAGATCGAACCACGCGATTGGATGCCCGACGGATACCGCAAAACGCTCATCCGCCAGATCGCCCAACACGCCCACTCCGAGGTCATCGGCATGCAGCCCGAGGCGAACTGGATCACGCGCGCCCCGACATTGCAGCGCAAGATGACACTCATCGCAAAGGTCCAGGACGAAGCCGGCCACGGTCTCTACCTCTACTCCGCAGCCGAAACACTCGGTATTTCGCGCGACGAAATGCAGCAACTTCTCCACGAAGGCAAACAGAAGTACTCGTCGATCTTCAACTACCCAACGCTCTCGTGGGCC
The DNA here is from genome assembly GCA_013151445.1 of Actinomycetota bacterium. Classification (GTDB taxonomy): domain Bacteria; phylum Actinomycetota; class Acidimicrobiia; order Spongiisociales; family UBA5794; genus BMS3BBIN02. The sequence goes on along the minus strand of JAADIG010000020.1, from coordinate 6,034 downwards.
GATATGGGGACAATCGGTTGGCTCGTCGACGGTGCCGCCATCGTGAACCAGATCGCGCTCCAGCGCACGTCGTACGGTCCGTATGCCCGAGCAATGGTGAAGATCTGCAAGGAGGAAAGCTTTCATGCCCGCCAGGGGTACTCGATTCTCCTCGCGCTCAGCAGGGGAACCGACGAACAACGTGCCATGCTCCAAGACTCAATCAACCGTTGGTGGTGGCCCGCACTGATGATGTTCGGACCCCATGATTCGGACTCGGCAAACACGCCGCAGTCGATCGAGTGGAAGATCAAGCGGGTCACGAATGACGAACTGCGCCAGCTCTACATCGACCAGACCGTCCCCCAGGCCCACTACCTCGGATGCACCGTACCCGACCCCGACCTCGACTTTGATGTCGAAACTGGCCATTGGAGTATCGGTGCCATCAACTGGGACGAGTTCTGGGACACCGTGAAGGGCAACGGACGCCTCAATCGTGAACGAATCACCCACAAGGTAAAAGCGTGGGACGACGGTGCGTGGGTCCGCGACGCCGCGACGGCCTACGCACATAAACAACAAACGAAACTTGAGAAGACGGCATGACCTACGAAGTACCCGACGTCCCCGGTGAGAAGACCGAAGAGGTCTCGTTTAGTTTCGATAGCCGTGGATGGCCCCTCTGGGAGGTGTTCGTCCGTCCGAAACGTGGACTCAACCATGCCCACGTGGGCTCACTCCACGCTGCCGACGCCGAAACCGCAGTTCAGAACGCCCGAGATAGCTACACCCGACGCAGCGAAGGAGTGAGCATCTGGGTCGTACCATCGACTGCAATTTTCGCATCGGACGACTCCGAGTCGTTTTTCGAACCGTTCGCTAACAAGCCATACCGACATCCCACGTTCTACGACATCCCACCAGAGGTCGGCCAACTGTGAATACGGCCACGGTCACGACCCCGTTGGCTCGCTACGTCGTGCGGCTCGCCGACGACAACCTGATACTCGGCCAGCGCCTCGCCGAATACATTTCGGAGGCCCCGGAACTTGAAGAAGATCTGGCTATTGGAAATCTGTCTCTGGACCATATCGGTGTGGCGATGCATCTCTACGAGTACGCGGCGACCCTGGGCGACTCCTCCACGACGGCGGACAAACTCTCCTTTCTCCGCACCGAGAGGGAGTTCACGAATGTCTTGCTCGTCGAGCAACCTCATGCCGGGTTCGGTGACGTCATTGCTCGCCAGTTCTTCTTCTCCGCCTACCAAACCTTGCTGTGGGAGGCACTCGCCTCGTCCGCGGATACGATTCTCGCCGGGATTTCCGCAAAGGCGTTAAAGGAATCGACCTATCACCTCCGTCACGCTGCGAGCTGGGTCGTGCGCCTCGGTGACGGAACCGACGAGAGCCATGACCGGATGCAGGCAGCGATCGACAGCCTCTGGCGTTTCACCGGCGAACTGTTCGAAAGCGACGACCTCTGCGCCGAAATGGTGATCTCCGGGGCGGGGACGGACCCAGCAGCCCTACAGGTGCCATGGGACACGAAGGTCGCCGCTGTCCTGAGAGAAGCGACGCTGACGCGACCGACGGACCCGTATCAGGCGACCGGGGGGCGCACCGGCATGCACACCGAACATCTCGGCTACATGCTTGCGGAAATGCAGTGGATGCAGCGCACCTATCCGGATATGGAGTGGTGATGGCCAAAGCTACGACTGTCGCGCACGTGCGCGAAATACTTGACGCCGTCACCGACCCGGAGATACCGGTTCTGACGATCGCGGGACTGGGAATCCTGCGCGCTGTTGAGCTGAGTGACGATGGGTCGGTTGTAGTCACGATCACGCCGACGTACAGCGGCTGCCCTGCGATGAGCGTGATCGTTGAGGACATCAAGTCTGCGCTCCACGGTGCTGGGCTCGACCGTGTTGAGGTCCGGACCGTGTTCACACCGGCATGGACAACCGACTGGATGACCGACGACGCAAAGCAGAAGATCGCCGCCTTCGGTATCGCCCCTCCCGGAGCCGTCGGATCCATCCCCGCAACGATCCTGTGCCCCCAGTGCGCATCGACTGAGACGAAGACCGTTTCCGAGTTTGGTTCAACAGCATGCAAGGCCCTGCTGGTCTGCAGCGAGTGTCTCGAACCGTTCGACTATTTCAAGGCGATTTGATGACTGCTGCCGAATTTCACACTCTGACCGTTGGTTCGGTCGACGCGCTCACCGACGACTCGGTGGCCGTCACCTTCGACGTACCGAACGAACTCGCTGAGTCCTACCGGTTCACACCCGGCCAGCATGTCATCATTCGTGCTGAGATCGACGGAGAAGACGTCCGGCGGTCGTACTCGATCTGCTCCAGCGCAGCGTCCGGGGACCTGCGGGTGGCGGTTCGCCGGATCGATGGCGGTGTGTTTTCGACCTTTGCCAATACCCGGCTTGCCGCTGGAGATACCCTCAGCGTCACACCCCCGACCGGTGAGTTCGTCCTCGAACCCGATTCGTCGAACTCGATGCACTATCTGGCGATCGCCGCCGGGTCGGGTATCACGCCCATCATGTCGATGATCGCGACAACCCTGGAGGAGGAACCAGACAGCGCCTTCACGTTGCTGTTCGGCAACCGGGATGGGCTATCCATCATGTTCCTGGAGGAACTCGCGACCCTCAAGGATCGCTTCCCCGCACGCTTTGTACTGATGCACTTTCTCAGCCGCGAGATGAACACAATCCCCCTGTTCGAGGGTCGTATCGATACGGGCAAGCTCGAGACACTTTTCTCATCAGTGGTAGATGCCGAGTCGGTCGACGAGTGGTTTCTCTGTGGCCCCGCGGCCATGGTGGACGATGCCATTGCGCTGCTGCGCAGCCGGGGTGTGTCGGATGCCGCAATTCACCAGGAACTTTTCTTCGCAGACCGTGACGCGGTGCGCCCCGCTCCCCCGGTTGCCGCCACCGAGGAGGGGTCAGTGGTGAACTTCACGCTTGGAGGTCGTACCACGACTACGGTCGTTCCTACCGATGGGGCTCCGATCCTCGACTACGTCCTATCCGTGCGTCGCGATGCACCGTTCTCGTGTCGCAACGGTGCGTGTGCCTCGTGTCGATCGATCGTCCTCGAAGGAGAAGTCACCATGGACCACAACTGGTGTCTCACCCAGGAGGAGGTCGACGCCGGCCAGATCCTCACCTGCCAGTCCCATCCGGTGTCACCGACCGTCGTATTGAGCTTCGACATATGACACGGGTCACGCGCGAGGATGTGGTTCAGACTGCCGGTCGGTTGTTCTCGCTGTATGGGTATCACGGCACGTCGATGCGTGACCTGGGTCGCGAACTCGGGTTGCTTGGCTCCTCGCTGTACGCCCATGTTGATGGGAAGCAGCAGCTCCTCGTGGAGGTTGTCGAGCGCGGAGCACGGTTCTTCCAGACATCGGCCGACGCTGTCGGCACGGTCGAGGGGACCGCGGCGGAGCGGCTCCGCGTACTGATAGAAGGCCATGTGGACGTCGTGCTTGAGCACCGTGACGAGGTGCGCACGTATCTCTATGAAGCGACCGCGCTCGACGACGATGCCCGCCAGAACGTACTTGATGCGCGCAACCGGTACGAGGCCGTGTTTACCTCGGTCATGAAGGAAGGTGCGGCCGATGGAAGCCTGCGCTCGGACCTCGACCCGAAAACCGCCACCATCTTTACGTTGTCCATCCTCAACGCCATCGACCGCTGGTACTCAGAGAGCGGCCGCATGTCCCGCAAGAAACTCGTCGACGAGATCTGGACCTTCATCCTCAAGGGCCTCTGCCCCACCAACCCGTTCTTGTGACGTTTGAATGGAATTATTCCATTCAAACGTCACAAGAACGGGGAAACTCGGCGTCAGGGCTCCCGGGTTAACGTCCGCAGCGTGCCCAAGACCTCGTCGACAGGTTTGCCTCGTAGCTGGTCGGCAAGTCCCCCGTCCCTGTCAAGCTCGCTGAAGATCAACCCGTCCTTCACCTCCAACACACCATCAAGACTGACCTGCTCCCAAACCCCGGGGTTGCCGACCGCCGGTTCAAGAAACCACAGCACCTGGTCACCAACCTCGTTAGGGAGGATCCCTTGAAAAGCGATGGGCCGGACCTCTTTCCCTGACACCTCGAATCCCTCACGCCACACGACAATGCTGTTCCCGGGATCACCCTTGAGCGCTTCGATGACCTTGACGGTGTAGAGCGCCATTTGAGTGAAGGAGTCTTCGCCAGCCGGAGCGCCCGGAGCGTCTGTCTCTCCGGGCTCTACCCTGACCACCTCTCCGAGCACGACGATCTCTGCGGCCGCGGCCATGTCGTCTGTGGTGGCGTAGTACGCCTTGTCGGAGACCTGTAGGTACACGGGTTCCGCCGACGCCCCTGCACCACCATCTGTTGACTGGTTGGTCGGGGCACTACAAGCCCCCATGACCAATGCAAGGGTGATGATCGAGACGGTCCCTGAGGCTGCCCGCATGGTCCTAGTTCGTCGGGATCGCAATGTTGGCTGCGTCATGGTCAGTCCTCCCTAGTACCCAGCGTTCAGATGAAAAATGTCGTGAGGCCACAAGTGGAGCTTGTTGCCGGTGGAATGAGGCTGATAGGAGTCCTCGTCGTTGGACATGCACGAACCGTGCTCCACTACGTTGTCGGCGTCGTTGTTGTGGCCCAACCCCAGGGTATGACCAATCTCCTGGCACGCTATAAACTCTTGGGTCGCATTGTTCGTCGTATTCGCGTTGAACTTCACATGCCAATGATCGCACTTCGAGGTCTCCCCCGATACAAGTTTGTTGCACGAAGCAGATCCGGGGACTGTCATCCCGGTGGTCGTCCACCACGAAAGGTCAACATACGGATACGTAAGCGCCGAGTTGTAATGGTATGTGACCTTGTACGTATCGATGTCGGTCGGGTTGTAGTCCGTCGAACGACTGTTGGTCACCCACGGTTCCCAGTCCCGGTTGGCCGCCGAATACTGCATATCGGGATACAGGAAGGTGTGCGCTGCCGAGTCCGCATAAAACCCCTGCTTGAACGGAGATGCGAACGCAGTGGGTAGCGCCACACCACCAACAACCACCAAGGCAACCAGCACCAAAACAATCCGTTTAGGACCGAACATCGCACGTCCTCCCATTCATCATCGATCAACTGATCGCTCTAAGCTTTTTAACACACCCGGGGGGTGTCAAGATTTATGAACCAAAGCCGCGAAAGCTCCTCGGCTTGAAACGGTGACCTGGGAAGGTCTCCGCCGACCGCGGTGACACGGAAAGCGGCCGCATGTCCCGCAAGAAACTCGTCGACGAGATCTGGGCCTTCATCCTCAAAGGCCTCTGCCCCACCAACCCGTTCTTGTGACGTTTGAATGGAATTATTCCATTCAAACGTCACAAGAACGGGCAAAGTCGGCGCTCACGAGACAAAAGCGAAGCGGGCGAAGGTGTCGACCACCCATTGCTCGTCCTCAAGTGTGTCGATCACCAGGATCCGATCGCTTCGGCTCAAACGGGTAACACTCGGGCTTTCGAGTGTCGCGAGGATCCAGCGACCATCGAACGTGAGACGAGTGATGTTCCACCCCTCGGGACCTTGATACGATCCGATCTGTTCACCGGTTGTGTCGACAACCACCACCGCCGAGGACAACTCATCCGACCCCGTCGCGACATAGGCGGCCAAAGAACCATCGGAGGCAAGCACTATCGGCCCACGAGCGTCGCCTCGCGCAAGAGAGCGCCGTAAGCTCAGCTCAAGCTGAGAATCAGCTGCTCTGCTCACGGAGTACAACTCGTACGCGAAGATCTCGCCGCGTAGGCGCGTCACGGCAAGGGTATCTCCCGCCATGGACACCTTGAGCACGACGGCACCGTCAGAGTCCGGTTCAAACAATGCCTGATCGGTCCGCGAGTCCAGTCCAGTGGCGGACAATGTTCCGTTCTCGACGATGAACGCGTACGAAACCCCTGCCGTAGTCCCACCGCCAACGAGCGTTGCCGATTCGCCCCAGGGATTCCGACGCGAGT
>JAADIG010000042.1 GCA_013151445.1 Actinomycetota bacterium | reverse complement strand
CGGACAAATGTGCGGCGAGAACAGGCCCTTGCTCTTCCGGTGACTCCCTGAGTCCCGGCTGGATGTCGGAGATAGCATCGACCCACGACAAAGTTGTACCGGAAGAGCAGCTGGCCTCCTGGCATGACAATGGCGTGTACACCGTGACGGCACGTGCCGAAGTTAGGGTGCTTGTTGGTGGTGCTGGCGCCATGCCAGACAGAACCGAACGGCCCCTCCACATCCCTGGGGCTTAGTCCGGCGATGGCACCACCTACGAACGCTAGCTAGGCTTCGGGTGCACATCGGGGCGTGTCGAACAGCCCGATGTAGGGAATGTGAGAGGGAAGTGCCGCATGAAGAGCAACACCGCGATTCTGCTCGTAGCGCTTGTGGTCGTTGCCGCAGCATGCGCTGGAACCACCACCGATACCGCTGACTCTGTCGGTAATCAAGCAGCCACAGCGCCCACGACAACGGTGGCGTCCACGACAACCACAACTACCACAACAACGGTGGCACCCACGACAACCACAACTACCACAACAACGGTGGCACCCACGACAACCACGGTGCCGCTGAGGCCAGGAGTTCTCACCTTGGAGTTTGGCGAGTGGTTTTTGACGTATCCAGTCGACGACTGTCCGGTGAAATTTCTCTCCACTGTCGGTGGATTCTGGGTTGTCCCGGACCCACGAGTCACAATCGAGGGTGTGCCAGCTGAAAACATCGATGGAGAGATCTGGACGATTGAGGTGGGTATGAGCTGGGCCATCACGGAAGAAGGTGGAACCGCAGTCCCGATCGTCAACGTCATCGCTGCTGCCCCTGGAGACAAGCCATACTATATTGGCAACCCCTCCAAAGTTGCCGTCGATGCCGAGTTCACCGACCAAAAGGCGACGTACGTTACGACCTTCGTAAATGCGGTATTCGACGGACCTGATGAACTCGCCGCCACCGTCACGATGACCTGCGACGAATAGCAACCACGTTTGTTACTAGGTCGAAGGAAACCCCGAGCATTGCAGATTCGCAATGTTTACCGACTGGTCTGGCCATAGCGGCGCGTACACCCGGGATCTGAGCAGCAGGGGGAATCATTCGTTGTGCCCAATCTTGGTGCGAGCCTTCGAATTCGACACCAGCTCAGCCCGTAGCTCTCGGGCCTCGAGTACATCCTCCCAACGACGCAATCGCTCACTTCACTCGGACTCATGCTCTCCTGCGCATGGGCCTTATGTTCTCGGGCTACGGCCTTGCCCTCCCGGTTCCCCGAAGTCCGTAGCCACCGAGTACACCATCACCCTCCCAAGGAACCGAGCCCGGCGAGGAAGGTGCCCCGGAGTTTCGCAGCGAAACTCCCAAGGAACGGAGTCTTCGACGTTCCCGGACGCGCAGAAACCCCCGCACAACGCGAGGGTTCCATGCTCGTAGCCCCGACCGGATTTGAACCGGCGTTACCGCCTTGAGAGGGCGGCGTCCTAGGCCTCTAGACGACGGGGCCGGGAGCGACCTACAAAGAGGCCGCTAGCTCGGAGGGGAGGACTCGAACCCCCAATGACGGGACCAGAACCCGGCGTGTTACCAATTACACCACCTCCGAATGGATGCGCAAGGATACGCCCCCTCGTACGAAGTGGCAACCTCAGACCCCCGCTACGATCCTCCCATGCGTTTCCGTCTCCCCATCGTGTCCCTCGTCGTCGTGGCCGCCGCGTGTTCAACCGGCACAAACCGCAACCCGGTCGATGCAACAACGGTCGCCCCGGTGGGCACCGCGCCATCCCAGCCCGAGATCCCGGCACCCGTGCCACTCCCCGACGTCGACATCATCTACGCCCCCATTGTTTCCTCCCAGTCACCATCGGGGAACCTCGCCGAGCAACCGGTCATGGGTGGCGGCCCGTTCGGCGAACCCGTGAGCTTTACGGCAGACCCCTCATCGGTCCGTGTTGATCTCACTGTCATCAACGACGACCTCTACCTCGCGGTTGGGACACCCCAGGATGCTTCGCTCATCCGGGCAACATTGAATGGTGACCAGATCAAGTTCGGTGAGTCCATGACCTGGCCGACCGAAGGCAACGACCCGGTATTCGGTCTGAACGACGACGGCGTCGGCCTCGTCAATCTGCCGGGCCGGACCGCACAAACCGGCGCGGTCAGGTTCCAGGATGGGTGGGCGTGGGTCGCAGGTGATGTCGTCGCGATCGGCACGCCGGATAACTACTCCGAGACACCGCTCGACCTGCTCGACGACACATTGCTCGTGTCCAACGGCGATTTCGTCGTCGCCCTCACCAACCCCGTGCGTCGCCTTAACCACGGCATCGTTGGCGACGGTATCGAAGGCGGCGGGTTTGCCGTCATCAACGACAACGGCACTGTCCGGGCACAAGTCGTCCTCGAAGCGCCTGATGTCATCGAGGGTCGTTCCGCCATGCTGGGCGATGTCACCGGCAACGGAGAAACCGAGGTTGTGGTGACCCTATCGAATGCCGAAGTCGGTGCCTGGGTTGCCGTCTATGACCTGGACGGCACGTTGATCGCTCAGAGCACTGCAATAGGCCTGGGGAACCGGTGGCGTCACCAGATTGCGATCATGCCCACCGCCGATGGTCCCGTCATCCTCAATGTCGTCACCCCGCACATCGGTGGCACCCTTGAGGCACTGCGGTTCAGCGAGGGTCGCCTCGAGCCGGTCGCGACGATCGGCCAGTACTCGACACACACGATCAATTCACGGATCCTCGACGGCGCCTACATCGGAGACCTCGACGGAGATGGCGAGATCGAGGCTCTCGTACCGAACCAGCCTCGCAATCGACTCGTCGCGCTATCTCTACGCGATGGAAAGTTCGTCGAGAAGTTCATCCTCGAAACACCCGACATGAGCCGGTCCGAGTCCAACATTGCGGTGATTGACTGGCAAGGACGAACGGTGGTCGCGGTGGTCGGTGTCGACGGTGTCGTCACCCTGTGGCTGACTAACCCCTAGAAATCCCGCGGCCACTCCGGCTGCTCAAATCGCTGGATCTCAACGAGATTCCCATCGGGGTCCTTCAGGAACGCGTGATAGATGTTGAATGCGTCGTTGCGCCGCGGTTCGTGATCAAGCACGACACCACGTTCCACGAGACCCGCACACACACCGTCAACGTCGTCGGTCACCAACGTCAGGACCACCCCGGACGGTTTCGCCTCCCCCGTCGAACTCTGGCAGAGGCCCACGAATCCGGTCTTGGAGATCCGGAAGAACCGACAGTGGGCCTCCTGCATCACGTACGGCAGCCCGAGTCCATCCCGGTAGAACTCGGTGGCGGCGTCGAGATCCGCAACCGTGATGAACACGACCGTTTGGTCGAACGGGGCGTCGCTCACGATGCGTCATCAATGGCAAGAGCGGCGGCATCGAGACGGGCCAACGTGCGTTCCTTACCGAGCGCCGCTACGGACTCGAACAGTGGCGGACTCACCGACGAACCCGACAGGGCAACACGCAACGGTTGAAACCCCTTGCGTGGATTCAGCTCCTCGGACTCGAGCATGCCCCGCAGCGCCGCCTCAACGGACTCGGTGGAGAACTCGTCGAGATCCACCAGCACGCCACGAGCGGCCCGTAGCGCACGACCCGCATCGGGTTTCGTCATCACCTTCTTCCACGAACTTTCATCGTAGGAGATGTCTGCAAAGAGGAACCGCATCTGCGGGGCAATCTCGGTGAGTGTCTTGGCGCGTTCCTGGACAAGCGGCGCCATCTCTGAGAGCACGCCCCGTTCGCGGGCGTCGAGTTCACGTCCCAGGTCGGCCTCGACAAGCGGCGTGACCGTTTCCACGAATGTCGCCTGGTCCATCTCGCGGATGTAGACACCGTTCATCCATTCGAGTTTGGTGATATCAAAGATTGCGGGGTTCTTCGAAACCCGATCAAGTTCGAAACGTTCGATCATCGTGGGTAGATCAACGACCGTGTCATCATCGCCGGGGTTCCACCCGAGCAGCGCCAGGTAGTTCACGACAGCGGTGGGGAGATACCCAGCGTCGCGATACG
>JAADIG010000113.1 GCA_013151445.1 Actinomycetota bacterium | reverse complement strand
AAGATCGGTCGCTCCCTCCCGAAGGCGTTGACGATCGACGAGGTTGGACGCCTGCTTGACGCGGTACGCGGAACCGAACCCATGCAGCGACGCGACTCCGCCCTCCTTGAGTTTCTCTATGCCACGGGGGCTCGGGTAAGCGAGGCGGTCACCTGTGACCTCCACGATCTGCATCTTGAGGAGCGCATCGTGTTGGTGACGGGCAAGGGCAACAAGCAGCGGCTGGTGCCGCTGGGGTCGTATGCGGTGGACGCCATCACCGACTACCTCGAAACCCTGTCCTTCTTGCGTTTGAAGGCGCCACCATCGGGGGCGCTGTTTCGCAACGCCCGTGGGGGACGCCTGACCCGGCAGGGGATGTGGGGGATACTCAAGAAGGCCGGGGCCGCGGCGGGCATTCCGGCGGACCGGGTCTCGCCCCACGTCCTGCGGCACTCCGCCGCGACTCACATGGTCGAGGGTGGTGCGGACCTGCGCACAGTCCAAACACTGTTGGGTCACGCTAGTATTTCGACTACGCAGATATATACACGTGTGTCGCCTGAACATCTGTACGAGGTGTATGTCACAGCCCATCCAAGGGGCCGCTGAGACCTGGGACACGAAGCGTCACGGGGGCGCTCCGAAAGGGGAAGCGGCATGGACATTGAGGCAATCGCGGCAGAGCTTGACGTCGAGCGTGAGAAGCTTGTGCACCAACTCGACGAACTGGGTGCGACCGAGACCGGTGACCTTACGGGAAATGTCGACTACGGCGATGGGTTCGCCGATGCGGCCTCCGCAACGGCGGAGCGCAGCGAAGTCCTCAGCCTCATCGCCAACATCACCCGACTTCTTAGTGACATCGACCACGCCCGTGCCGCCATTGCCGACGGTACGTACGGGACCTGTGCATCGTGTGGCAGCCGGATTGGTGAGGCGCGCATGGAACATCGCCCTACCTCGCGGTTGTGTGTCGACTGCAAATCTAAGCAAGCCGGGTAGTGTCGATGTCGTCTCCCGCGCATCTTGTGCGCCGATTCTTTGCTCATGTTGGGGCCCACGATCTCGATGGGCGTGAACGCGAGTGGGTGCTTGGGCTGATTCGTCCCGGCGAGACCGAGTTGTTCTGGAGGCAGTCGACGGGTGACCAGCGCCACGCTGTTGACACCGCAAGGAAGGTCGCCGACCTGCTTCCCGATAACCGGACAGCCCAGCGTGCGGCCCTGTGGCACGACGTCGGCAAAGTGGAGAGCCAGCTGGGTGCTTTGGCTCGGGTGTTTGCAACAGTCGCACGTTCCCTGCGGGTTCCTCGGTGGCAGCGGTGGCGAGATTACGACGACCACGGTCCGCTCGGTGCAGCCCGGCTCGAGACACTCGGGTGCGAGCCCCTTGTTGTCGCGTTTGCGAGACATCACCCGCACGGACCGCCACCCGAATACGATGCCGACGTTTGGCAGGTACTCCTCAACGCCGACGATGATTGACAGTGATTCCGTGTCACCGTGCAGCGCGATAGCATGGGGGTAACAAGCCGTTGGAGACGCCGTGGCGTATGAAGTACAAACTCGAGTGTTTGAGGGTCCCCTGGACCTTTTACTGCAACTCATCACGTCACACCAGCTCGAAATCACCGAACTCTCCCTCTCCGCAATCGTTTCGGAGTATGTGTCGTACATCGATGCGTTGACAGAGACCGACATCGACATGACGTCGGAGTTCCTCTTGATAGCGGCGACGCTGGTTCAGCTCAAGGCACGTCACCTACTTCCCGGTTCAGAGGGTTTCGATCTTGACGAGGAGCTTGCCCTTGCGGAGGAACGCGACAAGTTGCTGTCGCGGCTTTTGGCCTGTCTCACTTTCAAAGATGTCGCAGCCGTTCTGCTCCATCGTCTGGAGGCCGCCGAGCGGTGGGTTCCCCGTACGGTTGGGCTGGACCCCGGCATTGAGGCCGTCATGCCCGAAGTACGTCTCGGGGTCACCCTCGAACAGTTTCATGCGATCGCCGAAGTTGCGCTCTCGGAGACGCTCATCGACCCCGATCTCGATCACTTCGACTTTGACCTACCGTCGGTTGATGATGCCATTGCCGACCTCCGCGCCCGGATGGCGAGTGAGGCGGTTGCGGAGTTCGACGCTCTTGTCTCGCACTGTGATCGACCGATCGAAGTTGTGGCCTATTTCCTCGCCCTTCTCGAACTGGTCCGCTGGGGAATGGTTCATGCAACTCAAGAGACGGCAGACGCACCGATCAAGCTGGTCCACAACCCGGCCCCAACGAACCCCGAAGGCATCGAAATGATCGCCCGTATCTCCGAATGGGGGAATTCCTGATGGATGTCGCATCGACGATTGAAGCGATCCTGTTTGTCGCCGAAGAGCCGGTTTCTGGTGCCGAGTTATCCCAGTTACTCGAAGCCCCTCGTACCGAGGTGGATGAAGCGCTACTCACTCTCCAGGACAGGCATCAGACTGGCCCCTCAGGTCTTGTCGTGCGTAACACCGGAGGTGGCTGGCGGCTGTACACCGATCCCGAGGCGAAACCATATTTGGAACGGTTTGCGGCGACGGAGCGGGCAACCCGACTTTCCAAGGCCGCTCTTGAGACGATGGCGATCGTCGCCTACAAACAGCCGATCTCGCGCGGACAGGTCGCTGAGGTGCGCGGCGTCGACTCGGATCGTGTGCTCAGAACGTTGGAGCGACGGGGCCTGATCTTTGAGGCGGGCCGTGCCGAAGGACCGGGCCAGGCCGTGTTGTATTCGACAACGAACCTCTTTCTTGAAAAGCTCGGTCTTTCATCGCTTGCGGAGTTGCCTCCGCTCGCAGATCACGTGCCACCTGCTGGTGTCGTTGATGTGCTCGAACGGCCGTTTCGCCCGGAGGAATCATCGAACGAATCCACAAACTGATCGCCCAGTCGGGTTTTTGCTCGCGCCGCAAGGCCGAAATTCTGATCGACCAGGGCCGGGTCACCGTCGACGGTGAGACAGCATCCCTTGGCCAACGGGTCGAGGCGGCAACGGTTGCGATAGAGATTGATGGGGTGCCGCTGCCGGTGCGCCCGGGTCTCGTGTACCGGCTGTTATACAAACCGATCGGTGTGGTTTCCACCGTCACCGACCCCCACGGACGCCCGGTGGTCGTCGATCTGGTTCCCACAGAGCCGATGGTCCATCCCGTTGGACGGCTCGATGCGGACTCGGAGGGACTCCTACTGCTGACAAACGACGGCGACCTCACCCACCGGCTAACTCATCCAAGTTTCGGTGTCGAAAAGACATACCAGGTGATAGTCGAAGGAGCGGTGACGAATGCGCGGGCCGCCCGGCTCGTACGCGAGGGTGTCGTCCTCGAAGACGGTCCGGCGAAACCAGTACGTGCGGTCGTCAAGGGCACCCAGGGCACAACGTCGATTGTGGAAATCGTGTTGGCGGAGGGCCGCAACCGGGAGGTACGTCGTATCTTCGAAGCCCTTGGGAACCCCGTCTCTCGTCTGGTTCGGACCGCGATTGGACCTTTGAAGGATTCGAGCCTCAAGCCCGGGACATATCGAGAGTTGACGTCGGACGAGGTCCGGTCGTTATACACAGTGTCATCTCAGCGTGCCAGAATGCAGCAATGATTTCCGAACCCGATACCAAGACTATTGGCCCCTATCGGGGCCGTATTTCTGCAACGGTTGTCGTCCCGGGAGACAAGTCGTCCTCCCACCGTGCTTTGATTCTTGCTGGTTTCGCCAGTGGAACATCGACCGTGACAGGTCTCGGGACTGGCGACGACATTCAGTCTACGCGCAGCATTCTCGCCGAACTCGGTGTCGAGTTCTCCGACGACAACGTGACCTCGCCGGGAGTGCGCGGTTGGGGGGAACCCTCGATGGCGCTCGACTGTGGGAACTCGGGGACCACGATGCGTCTCATGGCCGGGGCTCTCAGTGCCGCGGCGTTCGAGTCCGTTCTCAGCGGTGACACCTCGCTTTCGGCGCGTCCGATGGAACGTCTCGTCGGACCGCTCGGAGCCCTCGGTGGGCACATCGTGACCTCGGGCGGTACCGCCCCGCTCACAGTCGGGGGGCCGTCCGTCGAGCTTCGTCCTGCGGACGTGATTCTGCCGGTCGCGTCGGCGCAGCTTCGCACCGCTTTTTGTCTTGCCGCGGTTCAGGGCACCGAGCCTTCCAAGATTGTTTCTCCCGCAGGGTTTCGCGACCATACCGAACGGTGGTTCGCCGCAATGGGCCGCGGCGAACGGGTTGGAGAGTCTGCGTTCCGGATCATCCCGGGGGTTATCGCGCCGGCAACTTATGACATTCCGGGTGACCCTTCGAGCGCCGCGTTTCTGTGGGCCGCGGCTGCGGTGCGGTCGGGTTCGTCGGTGACGACGCCGGGTATTTCGCTCAACCCCGGCAGGATCGGCTTCCTTCAGGTGCTCGAGATGATGGGTGCCCACATTGAAGCGGAGGTGACGGGTGCGATTCTTGGGGACCCGGTGGGAACGGTGACGGTCACGGGGCAGCCATTGCGCGGTGTGAACCTGTCCGGGCCAGTGATCGCTGGGGCGCTCGACGAACTGCCCCTGGTTGCCGTCGTCGCCTCCTTCGCAGAAGGGCTCACCAGGGTCACGGACGCAGAGGAGCTGCGCACCAAGGAATCGGACCGGGTTACCTCGACTGTGGCGATGATCCAGGACCTCGGGGGAGGCGCTCAGGAACTAGACGACGGGTTCGAGATTCTCGGTTTGGGTGGGCTTGAGGGTGGCGAAGTGAAGACACATCATGATCACAGGATCGCAATGGCCGGGGCTGTTGCGGGAGCGAGCTCCCATGCGGGGGCGGTGATTCACGATGCCGGTGTGGCGAGCGTGTCGTGGCCCGACTTCTATGAGGTGCTGGGGTCGTTGTGGTCATAACGATTGATGGTCCGTCCGGTGTTGGGAAGTCGACGGTGACCCGCAGGGTTGCCGCAGCTCGCGGCGTCGACTATCTCGACACGGGTTCCATGTACCGGGCGGCCACCGTGGCCGCGCTGCGAGCGGGTGTTCCTCTTGACGATCCCGTCGCTGTCACGGACGTCATTGAGCGTTCCGATATTCGTTACGTTGATGGTGTCATCCTCCTCAATGGAGAGGATGTGTCCGACGATGTCCGCACGGACGAGGTAACTGGCGCCGTCAGCGCCGTTTCGGCGATTCCGGCGGTACGCCACCGACTTGTCGAGTTTCAGCGTGCGTGGGTCACCGAACGCGGAGGCAATGCCGTTGTTGAGGGCCGTGATATCGGGACCGTGGTGTTTCCGGATGCGCCAGCGAAGATATTCCTCACCGCACGTCCCGAGGTGCGCTCGGCACGTCGGGCCGGGGACGCAGAGGCCGCCAACCTTTCAGCCGAAACTATTGAGACAAAGATGCGCGAACGCGACCGCCAGGATTCCACCAGAGCGGTGAGTCCCCTGGCGGCGGCCGACGATGCGATCATCATCGACACGTCGGACCTGAGCCTCGGAGAGGTTGTTGAAAGCGTTCTCGAGGTGGTGGCACATGCGCGGTGTTAGGTGCGGGTGTGGCGTTCAGGGGATGTCGAGCAGGCCGAGAGATTCTGTGGCTGAGTGTGCCCGGTCACCCTGGATGGGGCCGGTCTGACCCGGCAAACGTGCCGCGACGGCTCCTTCGACGAGATACTGGAGGGAAAGGATGAGCTTGCGCAGCGATGGGGGGAGGGGGAAGTACTCATCCTCGTCGCTGACGGCAAGAACATCTACCCCGTTGGTTGGGTTGATCGCGGCGATCACCTCTTGCACCCTTTGGTCGGGAGCCGACGCACCTGCGGTGACACCGACCACGTCGTGATCGTCAAGCCAGGCGGGATCGACGTCGCCGGGTCCGTCGACACGATACGCTGCTGCCCCGTGAAGTTTCGCAACACGCACCAACGCCTGTGTGTTCGAGGAATTGCGTGAACCCACAACGAGCACGAGCGAGACCTGTTGGGCGAGGGCGATCGTCGCGGCCTGTCGGTTGGTGGTTGCGTAACAAAGGTCGCTTTTGCGGGCGGTGTGGAGCCCCGGGAACGCTGAGGTTGCGGCACTGAGGATGTCCTCCCACTCGAATTGTCCCAGTGTTGTCTGGGCGGCGAGAGCAACCTTTGAGGTATCGCGGGGATGGAAATCGGCGAGGCTGTCATCGGGGTCAACAAGAGTCACGGAACCCTTGGCCTGGGCAACCGCCCCCTTGGCCTCATCGTGACCGGCGTGACCGACGTAGATGATGTCGTACCCCTTGTTCGCCATGCGTCGAACATCGTGATGCACCTTGGTGACGAGGGGACACACGGCATCCACCATGACCGCGGCGCGTCCCCGAGCTGCGGCAACGACTTCGGGCGCCGAGCCATGGGCGGACAACATGACGGGTCGGCCCTCGGGAACCTCGTCGACATGTTCAACGAATATCACCCCGGCCCGTTCGAAGGCATCGACGACGGCAGCGTTGTGCACAATCTCGTGATAGCAGTACACCGGGGGTTCGAATACCTGCACCATCCACGTAAGTGCCTTGATGGCCATTTCCACTCCGGCGCAGAAACCACGCGGCTGTGCAAGGATCACTGAGTCTGGCATGGCCGATATGGTACTCGGGCCCAGGACCCGTACCGGCCGCCGTAGTGGGGCAAGATTCCCCGAGTGAGCGAATTCCGGGTATCCTGTCTCACCCATGTCGTATCCGACGGTCCTTGAGGTCACCCCAGGTTCTCCTGCCGCGCTCGCAGGTCTCCAGATTGGCGATTCGTTCGTCACTGTTAATGGCGTGTGCCCATCGGACGTCATCGAGTACCAGCAGTTGATTGATGACCCTGACCTCGTGATCGAAACCGAGCGCAATGGCGTTGTGCACCAGGCAGAGATCGAGAAACGTGCCGGGGAACCACTGGGGATTCGGCTCGACTCTTCGATCTTTGACCGCGTGCAGACATGCGACAACCACTGCGAGTTCTGTTTCATCTATCAACTGCCACCCGGGATGCGAAAATCTCTATACCTCAAGGACGACGACTACCGGTTGTCGTTCCTCTACGGCAACTTCACCACATTGACCCGGTTCACCGAACTCGACCTCTCGCGTGTGGTTGAGGAACGGCTCGGACCGTTGTATGTGTCGATACACACGACCGACCCAACCATCCGCGCGGCCATGCTGCGCAATCCTCGTGGTGCGACCAGCCTGCGCTGGTTACGTGCACTTTTGGACAGCGGTGTCGTCGTCCACGGCCAGGTCGTGCTTTGTCCCGCAGTGAACGGGGGCGAGGTCCTTGAGCGAACGTTGGCGGAGATCACTGGTCGATATGCGGGTATTGAATCGATTGGGATTGTTCCGCTTGGCGTTTCGAAATACAACACCGAACCGAACCTGGTGCCCCATACACCCGAGACCGCACGCCGTGACCTTGAAATAGTCACCGCCTGGCAAGAGATTGCGTTGCGCCGCCACGGCCGTCGCCTGTTCTTCGCTTCCGACGAACTGTATCTTCTCGCCGGTTTGCAGGTCCCTGCCACGGATACCTACGAGAACTATGCCCAGCACGAGAACGGCATCGGGATGGTGCGGGCGTTCTACGACGAACTCGACCGGATCGAGAACGGTGTTGGTGGGGAGATGCCGATCGTCACGGGGGAGTGGCGTTCGATTCCGGCGGCGCCAGCACTGGGCTACCGGGCGTCGCGCAGCGCCCACGAGCGAGCCAGACACGCTGGCCGTGGTGACGTAGTCGTGCTCACTGGGCGGTACGGCCGGGCTGCGTTGGAGCCAGTCGTGGGGCGTCTCCAGAACATCGCGGGCCGCCGGTTTCGCCTGCTCGAGGTCGAGAACCAGTTCTTTGCAGGGAACGTCGGTGTTGCTGGCCTCCTCGTGGGGGAGGACCTCGTCCGGGCTCTGAAGTCAGACATAGACCCCGCGGGCGTGTACCTTATTCCCGATGTCGCCGTCGTTGGCGACACATTTCTTGACAACGTGACCATCGACTCGGTTGCCGCCGCGGCGAAGGCAACGGTACGGGTCGTCGAGACAACCGTCGCCGGTCTCTTAGAAGGAGCTGCAGCATGAGCCGCCTACCTGTCATTGCCGTCGTCGGCCGCCCCAATGTCGGTAAGTCGACACTCGTCAACCGAATTGTGGGCCACAAGGCTGCCGTTGTTGATGAGCAATCGGGTGTCACTCGGGATCGGCGTGAGTTTGACGCCGAATGGGCTGGTGTGGAGTTTCGCCTCATCGATACCGGCGGTTGGGAGGCCCGGCCCGCCGAGGGAATCCCAGCTGGCATCAAGTCGCAAACCGAGATCGCGTTGAGCCTCGCTGACATGGCGATTTTTGTAGCGGACTCGACCAGCGACGTCAGTGATGACGACCTCGGTATCGCCAGAATCCTCCAGAAGGCCGGCCTGCCCTATGTGCTTGTCGCCAACAAGGTTGACTCGCCGAAACAGCAACACAACTACGACCACTTGTGGTCCCTGGGTTTGGGCCAACCGTTCCCTCTGTCGGCACTCCACGGGCGGGGTACCGGTGATTTCCTCGATGCGGTCCTTGCCGAGATGCCCAAGATTGACGGCGATGACCCGGAACGTGTCCCGCTGGCATCGTTGGCGATTATGGGTCGACCCAATGTTGGGAAGTCAACGCTGTTGAACAAATTGGCGGGAGAGGACCGCGTCATAGTGTCCGACATCCCGGGGACGACGCGGGATCCGGTCAACACCATCGTGGATCTCGACGGTGAGCCGTTCGAGATCATCGACACGGCTGGCATAAAGCGGCGTACGAAGATCTCCAACGATGTCGAGTTCTATTCGACGCTGCGCGCTCGCGACGTCCTCTGGCAGTCCGACGTTGCACTGCTCGTCATTGATGGGACCCGCGGCGCATCCCACCAGGAGCAACGCCTCGCCGAGGAAATTGTGAAGTCGGGGACGGGCTTAGTGATTCTGTTAAACAAATGGGACATCATTGACGAGATGCAGCGTGACTTCACGGAGGACTCCGTTGCGGATCGCCTGGCGTTTGTCTCGTGGGCTCCGGTGCTGAGGCTTTCGGCGGAAACCGGGTCTCGTATTCACCGACTGCCAAAAGCGATTCGGATGGTGCTCGACCATCGACGGTTCCGGGTATCAACCGGCGAAGTCAACCGGAAGATGCGGGAGTGGCAGGAGATCCACCCCCCACCGGTACGTAAGGGGAAGCGCCCTCGCATCATCTACTCGGTGCAGGCCGACGTGAATCCTCCGACGTTCTTGCTATACATCCGGGGCGGTTCCATCGGCGAGGACTATTTGCGTTATATCGAGGGCAAACTCCGCAACGAATACGATTTCACCGGCACACCGATCCGGGTGGTCGCGAAGCGGCGAGAGCGTTAATGGAACCGGACGCCGAGTCGCAGGAAACTGACCCGGCGGATGCGCCGTGGCCCGTCGGTTTTCTCCTCTTCGTCGGCGCCGTTGCGCTCTATCTCGTGCTGCGATTCGTGGACCTCGGTATCAAGCTCTTGCGAGCAATCTTCTAACCCGCACGGTTTTGGTGACGCGTGGATCCGGTGGTCGGGTTGTGCCGTCAGACGCAGGCGTCGACCGGGTACACGTCTGCGAATTGTGTGGTGAGCGTGACCAGGATCTGGCCGGGGGAGATATCCGTCGCGGCTAGCTGCCGACACCCGATCGATGCACCGCCATCGACACTACGGACACACGCACTAGCAACGATCGCGAGCACAGTCGTAACCACGAGGATCTGTCGCCATCTCGTTCTCGCCGCGGGCACGTTCCGATCTTGGTCCATCATTGAAGTGTATTCGTTGTGCGACTTTGGGGCGCGACGAGGAGGGCCGACCGACGTCGTCTTACACACGCTACAATTCACCGCCACGGGCTGTGGCGCAGTTTGGTAGCGCACTTGGCTGGGGGCCAAGGGGCCGCCGGTTCAAATCCGGCCAGCCCGACCACTTTCGCCCTACCCGTTCTCCAGTAGACGGATAGGTGTTCTACACCACGGTTTGTGCCGCAGGGTGTTGCTCTACTTTGAGAATCTCGATCCATGCGAGATATGTGGGAACGTTGCTCCTGAGTCGGAGCGCTGTTTCGCAGACATCGTGATCACACGTTGGCTGGCCATCATTCGCAACGAAATCGAACATGCATTTGTCGCACGTGACTTCGAGCTCTGCTGGAAGCCCCGGGCAGTCATAGAAACTGCATGGCTTTGCATCGGTGCTTGCTGCTCGACCGAGCGTGCATCCGGGGCACAGCGGGCGAAACTCTCGAACGGATCGAGGTAACAGGGGGATATCGGATTGATTCATCTAAACCACCTTTTTGCTGCTCTATTGCGAGCGTACACCCGGAATCCGGATCGTGACAGGCCCTAATTCATGATCAGTAGTTACGTCTTCGAGCGGAGATCAACGACGAGCAGGCTATGGTCTCCGCCGGTGACCTTCACGCGGTGCACGGCGCGACATTCGAGTCCGCTTGCAAAGATGTGGTCGATGCGTAACACCCGAGGAAACCACGGCCACGGACCCCAGGTGCGGACGGCACCTACCGTCCCAGGCATGTCGGTGAGCTCGGAAGCGAGGCGTTTGTACGACCGGTACACGGGTGTTGCGTTCAGGTCGCCGGCAACAACCTGAGGTTGGCGGGTATCGGCGACATGTTCGAGTATTCCTGTCACCTGTTGGCGACGTATCGCAGAGGTGACCCGCAGCGGGCGATCAATCGGGTTGACGAGGTGTGCCCCAATGAGTTGCAACCCCTTCGGTAGGGCGGGGTGGGTTCCGGGTGCGAAGGTCGCCAGGGAGGCCCGGCGGACGGGGAGGTTGAGCGTGCCGGGAGCAAACGGGAAACGTGAAGCAACGGCTCGGCCCTGATAGCCGCTGGCAGGGTGCAGATCGGTGTACGGAAAGTGCGCCGCGACGACTTCGGCAACGTTGTGAGCGAATTCCTGGCACACGACGATGTCGGGGGCGACTTCGTCGAGTACCCGAGACAGTGCAGCCGGGTCAACGTTGCCATCGTAGAGATTGGCGGTCATCAGTCGGAAGGTGTCAGACATCGGCGCAAGAGTAGACGGTATGCCGGGGAGACCACGAACGTGGCGCTAGTCTGTCTGCATGAAGATCACTACCGCGATGCTCGCCGACGCCGCTCAGGTCCAGGGCGGGAAGCTGTTTGTTATGGGGGGCGGTTTCGATACGATCTCGGCTCGTAAGTTTCCGGTCGTGCATCGTGCAATAACGGTCGCGCTGATAGCGGAGGTGCAGCCGGATGAGCGCCACCGTGAACTTGAGATCGCCGTCAACCTCATCGATGAGGACGGGCAGGACATCGGGGTGGCGGCTCAGGGGCGGCTTCGTGTCGGTGCACCACCGACGCTGCCACCGGGTTCGCCCAGCTACGTCCCCATCGTCACACCGTTCTACAACGTCCGGTTTCCCACGCCAATGGGGTATGCCTTTGCGGTGCGATTCGAAGACGAGGAACTCACCCGGATCACGTTCCGAATCGTTCAAGGGGAGTAACCCCGATGTGGACCATCCCGAACGCGATCTCGTTCGGTCGCCTGCTGTTGGTGCCATGGTTTTTATGGCTCGTCTTCGTACCTGAGAACTACACCGCTGCTGGCCTCCTCCTTGGGTTCATCGGCGGCACCGACTGGATCGACGGGTACCTCGCTCGGCGCCTCGATCAGGTGAGCAAGGTGGGGGAGTTCCTCGATCCGCTCGCTGACCGACTTGCTGTTGCCGTCGCTGTCATCGGTGGGCTGGTCGCCGGCGTGCTCCCGGTGTGGTTCGGTGTCGCGATCATCGTGCGTGAAGTAGCGATCGCCGTTGGGGCCCTTGTCGTCGGCATACGGGCGCGTGACAAGCTCGAAGTCAGGTATCTCGGGAAGGTTGCGACCGCATTGCTCTACTCGTCCATCCCCGGGTTCTTCGTATTGGCCGGCACCGGGATCGACCTGTGGAACATCTATGCCTATGCGTTGGGGGTGCCCGGTCTCGTCGCGTACTACTACGTGGCGGCGCAGTACCTTGGCGACGCACGTTCACTGGTGCGCGCCCGGACCTCCGCAATCGAGTAATCTCCGGACGAATCAACTTCGTTAAGTTTGTAGGAGGACAGCCTGTGCAGATTCCAGAAGATCTTCGTTACGCCCCGAACCACGAATGGCTCCGGCAAACGGGTGACACGATCCGGCTTGGTATCAGCGACTTCGCCCAGGACGCACTTGGGGACATCGTCTTTGTGGACTTGCCGGAGGTCGGTACGTCCTTCAGCGCAGGTGACACCTTCGGGGAGGTCGAGTCGACAAAATCGGTGTCCGACGTCTATTGCCCAATCGATGCGACGGTGACGGCAGTGAACGGGGCGCTTGAGGATGCCCCGGAGCTTATCAACGCTGATCCGTACGGTGAGGGGTGGTTTATCGAGCTCGCACCAGGCGAGGGAGCGACACTCGATGGACTCATGGATCCCGCAGCGTACCGGGAATACACCGAGTAGACGTTCCGCTCCCGAACCTTCAACCGTTTGTTGAGGGATGTGGGGTACGATAGGTGTATGAGCTTTGGCAACGATGACGATGCGGGCACCGACGGACCGTACATTGAGCACGACCCGACGGTCTTCTTCGATCCCAACGAAACGACCGACGACGGTCAGATGCCTCCCGAAGTAGCGGGGGCATTTAAATACGCATTGCGTTTCGAACGGGGTCTGCGTGCTGGCATGACGTACATCCTGGGTGACGGAACCACCCTTGTTGGACGAAGCGACAATGCCGGGTTGTTCCTCGGGGACGTGAGTGTCTCGCGTCGTCACGCCGAATTCGATGCCAGTGAAGGGGTCTTGCGGGTTACGGACCTCGGGTCTTTGAACGGCACGTATGTCAACGGGAGCCGGGTCGAGCAGGCTGATCTTTCGCCCGGGGACGAAGTCTGGATCGGGAAGTTCCACTTCATCGTCGCTGTCGGTCATGGCTAAATCCGAGCGTCTCGCTCGGCCGGTTTCGATCACTGGCAGGTCGACCCGAAGTATCGGGGAAGTCATCACGTTCCTCCGCGACGAGTTCCCGGAGCTCTCGGTATCGAAGATCCGGTTTCTCGAGACCCAGGGTTTGATCGATCCGCAGAGAAGCCAATCGGGCTACCGCGAGTTCACCGACGACGACCTGCGACGCATCCAGTATGTTCTGCGCGAGCAACGCGATCACTTCCTCCCGCTCAAGGTGATCAAGGCCAAGCTCCAGGCGTGGGAGGCAGGTACGAAATCCGGACCCGCCGCGGAATCGGGTCCCCCCGCCGACATCTACTTTGCGGAACCCACCGAGGCTCTCGACGCCTCCGAACTCGCCACCGCATGTGGGCTTGACCCCGATGTCATCGGCGACCTCATCAGTCTGGGCATTCTTCGCCCGCGAACGTCGTCGCGTGGAACGTGGATATTCGACGAGGTTGATCGCAGCGTCGGCCACGCTGCCGCGAGACTCCTCGACAGGGGTCTTGATCTGCGTCATCTGCGGTCCATCAAACTCGGAGCTGACCGGGAGTACGACGTCCTCATCCAGTTGGCAGGGCCGCTTCTACGGCACAACAATCCGGAAAGCCGCCAGCGCGCAACCGACATACTGGCTGACACCGCCCATGCGGCGTCTCAGCTCCAGGAGGGTGTGTTGAAGGGCCGGCTCCGCGCCGAGTTGAGGCCCTGAACGATGTTTCGCACACTCGCTGTTGCCCTCTCCATAGCGTTGCCGCTCACGGTGCCGCCACCGCCGCCGATCGCACCCGGCCCGAGTGTCGGTGAGCCGCCCGCGATCGAGTCCGCGGCGTGGATTGTCGTCGACTCGGAATCCGGTGTTGTGCTTGCGGGCAAGGACATCGACATTCCTCGGCCGATGGCCTCGGTCACGAAAATCATGACGGCCATGGTTGTTGTCGACAACGCCGCCATGGACGAGATTGTGGTCATTTCCGACCGGGCCGCCGACGTTGGCGAGTCCGAAATTGGTGTTGTGGCGGGGGAGCGGTGGACCGTCGGTGACCTGCTGACCGCAATGATGGTGCGTTCCGGGAACGACGCCGCGGTCGCCCTTGCCGAGTATGTGGGCGGCAGCATTGAGGGGTTCGCGGTGATGATGAACGCCAAGGCAGCCGAGCTCGGCCTCAAGAATTCGCAGTTCAGGAACCCCCACGGTCTCGACAACGACGAGCACTACACGACACCGTACGACCTCGTCATCATGGCTCAGGCCGCGCTCGCGTATCCTGAGATAGCCGAGGTGGCGAGGGTGCGTGTTGCCCAGTTCGCCCCCGACCCGTCGGGGAACCCACGGGTGGCAAACGCAACGAACCAGCTACTTGGCCGGTATCCCGGCGTCATCGGGCTCAAGACGGGGTACACGGCGAAGGCGAAGAAGGTCCTGGTGACTGTCGCCCGCACCAAGGGTCGCGAGATCGTGACGGTCGTCATGGGATCCGAGGATCACTTCGGGGACACCACGGAGTTGCTTGCGTGGGCCACCGAGACGTACGGTCTGAGCGAACGGCTGTTGGCTCTCGGGCGACCCAAGCAGGGCGGTGCAGGCATCTCGGCATACCCACCGGGACTCTCCGACGCCGTCGCGGCCCGCATCGTCGGGATTCAGCAACTCGTCGGAGCCGGTGAACCCGCAACAGTGTTTGAGACCTCTGGTTTGGCAGACGAGATCGAGACATGGCTGCGTACGAGCATGCCCGGTGCTGCCGGCGGGGCAGGCGGGTAACCATGGCTCCACCGTGCGACCTGGTGGCGAGCCGCGAACAGATCAGTGAGCGGGTCGCGCTACTCGCCGGCGAGATCGGACGTGCATACCGGGATCTGAATCCGGTGTTTGTCGGCGTCCTACCCGGCTCGATTCTCTTCCTTGCCGATCTCGTACGGGCGGTCGGGGTGCCTGCCGATGTCGACTTCGTCAGCTTGCGGCCCTATTCGGTGGAGGGTCGTGTGGCGTTAACCCTTGACAGTGCCATTCCGCTTGCGGGACGAGATGTCATCCTCGTCCACGACGTTGTTGATACCGGCCTCACGTTGCGGACCCTGCAAAGAATGATTGCACTCCAACGGCCGGCGTCGATTGAGAACTGTACGTTCGTCGACAAGGAGCATCGCCGCATCGTCGATGTCCCGATCCGGTACCGCGCCTATACCGCCGGTGATGAACTGGTTCTGGGATACGGCATCGGGTGGCGTGGCAGGTTTGCGAACGCCGCCGGTTTGTGGGGTGTGACGGATGTCGGTGCGCTCGTTGACGATCCGGCGGCCTTCGATGCAGAGATTTACGGATCGAAACCTCGGACCCAGTGATAGGCTCTTCATATGAGCACATACCTGCCAGTAGAGATTGTCGGCATTCGGATCGAACTCCCGACGAACACGCCGGTCATGCTGCTTCGCGAGCAGGGTGGGAAACGTCATCTACCGATTTGGATCGGCCCGAACGAAGCGACTGCGATTGCGCTCGCTCTTGAGGGTATTGAACCTCAGCGGCCCATGACGCATGACTTGTTCTCCGAGGTGATCCAAAAGCTGTCCTTCAACCTCAAGGAGGTGGTCGTGACGGGACTCGAGTCGGGGACGTATTTTGCGGAGCTGCATCTTGAGAAGGTCGGGGAGAGCCCGATCGTCGTCTCGGCGAGGCCGTCGGATGCGATCGCTCTCGCCACCCGCCTCGGTGCGGCGGTAACCGTCGCCGAAGATGTTCTCGACGAGGCCGGCATCCTGATTCAGAACGAATCGGACACCGAGGACGCCGACAAGGAAATCGAGCGGTTCCGCGAGTTCCTCGACGACATCAACCCGGATGACTTCGGCGAGGGCCACGAGCACCCCTCCTCGAATTCGTAGAGCCGCCCTACCCCCGACCAGGCACCAGGGGTCGGCCTCGATCTTTGCCGTACCTGTTCACCGAGATAGGAACAACCGCTATTCGAGCGTGGCATCCCGTCCAATGTCAGGCCACGAGCGCGGGATCTGACGTGGATTGGTGACGTTGCATGGTATCGATCGCGGCTGTTATTCACCAGTCCAACGACTTGTTTGTCCGGTCGGTGGCAGGAAATCCAGATAGGTACGGTCGGATGAGGAACCTCTGGGGTTCGGTTGTGAACGGTATAGGCCTGTATCGCGGCGAACGTGTGACTTCAGAACCGGAGGGGTGTCAGCGGTGGAGAATGCTCATGTCCGCAAAGAAGGACGTGTCCTATCAGCGACCTGTTGTTGTCGGATTCGATGGGCCTACCCCTGTCTACAACGTTGCTCTCGGCTTCGTCGTGGGGATGTATGGGCACCGTGGTTGTCCGGGCGACGACGTTCAAGAAGGCTCCTTCGAACCAGTCGTGCACACCTGACCATCGTGGAACAGCCGCCTCGCAGGTCGTCGCATGAGGTGCAGGCAGGGCCGATGTCGATGATTCACATGACGCGATGATATGGGCTGTGAGGGTGCGGCGGCAAGACGCTACTGGAA
>JAADIG010000115.1 GCA_013151445.1 Actinomycetota bacterium | reverse complement strand
TCGTCACGACCTTCGTCCCCCACAGGTTGTCCGGCCAGTGGCACTCCTCACAGATCTCCTTGGCAGATCGCATCTCGATCGGCGTGTGTATGGGACGGTCGTAGGAGTCGGTCAACACACCCCACAGCTGCTTCATCCCGTTGATCTTCGCCTGGATATACGCCTGGCCACCCGAGCCGATGTGACACTCGACACATGCCACCCTGCGTGGGAAGCTTCCAGGTGCGCCACCGCTTCTGGCTCCATCGGTGTGTGGCAGGCGTCGCCACAGAACGCCGTGGAGTCCGTCGCCTCATACGCCTTGAACCCGATGAACCCGACGACGGAGACCCCGATCACACTGAGTCCCAGGAACAGCCACAGGGACCGCATATAGCGTGGGTCGGTCGGTTCGACGCGCAGGACGAACTGAACCCTCTCACCGCGCTTCTTCGCTTGAACGATCTGGATACGGATGGCCAGTAGGAAGAGGACAACTCCCATGCCGATGACCGATGGCACAGCCACGAAGGTGACGAGTGACCGGTAGATGTTCTCGGTCGGAGAGGTGAGATCCTGGAAGAGGAGAAAGACGAACGCCATCGAACCGGCAACGATCGTTGCACCACCGACCGCTGCGAGTGGGTGGCGGTACAGCGAGATCCTTCGAGGAGAATCGTCATCTCCACCCATGGAATCGGCATCCTGCTCCGGTAGATCTTCATCCACCTCAGATGAACCGGTGCCCGGTTCCGGAGCATCGACACTCCCGCCAGACGAGTCGGCGCTCACCTCGAGATCCTTCTCACCCTCGTCAGGAGTGGCTATATCCGCATACTCATCAGAAGGGTCAGAGACCGGATCCGGCTGATCGAGGGGGTCTTTGTCGTCGATGGCTTGCTCCCGTTCTCATCTTGCGATGGGCCGCCGCGAGTCCCTCGACGGCTCCGCTGCAATGTCCCGGACACGGCCGGGAACCTGAATCTGCTTCACGGTGATGGTAGACGACCGGGCGCCAAATCCGTAGTTCATGAGTCTTCAACTAGGCATTCGTCCAACTACCTCACGCAGCATGCCGCTCCTTGCCAGGACCTACTCCACTTGCGGCAACAAGTAGAACGCAGGATCGACGGTGTAGATCTGCAGACCGCGTCTTGCGTCGATGACGTAAACCTCGTTGCCGACGGCATCAAGCCCCTCGGGCCTGCGCAGGGCAAGAGGGGAGTCCGTCCGCGATCCATCGAGTAGACCCAGGATGCCCAGATAACGCGCCGCTCTAGAAAAGACATGTACGACCGCCCGTTTCTTGTCGGCAAGGTACACGAGACCGTCGTCGCTGATGATAACGTCTGTGGCTTCCGATGCTGGGGTCACTCCGCCCATCATCGAGAAGGTCGCAAGGTCCCGCCCGATGGGTGAGATCTTTCGGACCATGCCAAGCGAGAACTCTGCAACATAGAGATTCCCATCGCTGTCGGTTGTAAGTCCTGTCGGCTCGGTGAACTCGAAGACACCGACCGTGTCCTCGCCGAAGTACTGGCTAAAAGCCCCGTTCGGCTCGAAGATCGCTACTTTCCCCGACGTCCAATCGGAGACGTACACCGATCCATCCTGAGCGACGTGGACACCGGTGGCACGGGGAGCGACGCCCGGCTGGATCGGCAGTTCGTACGTCCGCACGATAGTCCCGGTATTCGTGACGACATCAACCTGTCCCTTCTCGGTGTTCGCCACGTAGAACACGCCGTTGACGTACTCCATGTCCTGGGGAGCATCGAGAAGAAGGGCACAGTCGTCGGTCTCACAGATGATGTTGTCGACGGCTCCCTCCTGATCCAACGAGAGGATCCTGTTGTTGCCTGTGTCGAGAACGTAGACGTGATCCCCATCGACTGCAACGGCTGACGGCAGAGACCAGTCGGTCGCGATCACCGCGCCCGAGATAGGCTCTTCGATGACCATCTCGAGAATCGGCGCCGGCGGTCCTGCAGGGCTGCTGTCCCGAATGAAGAGGAACCAGCCCACTGCAGCGAGCACGGCTACGAGTACCGCTACGATCGCAGCGTCGATCCGCCGAGCTCTTGAAGAGCGCCCTCCCCCGGATTCTGAACTGCCATTCGGACTCACTCCACCTCTTGATACGCCTCCGCCGTGCGGGGCTATCTCGCTCTTGGAAGGTTCCGATTCAGATGATGACACCGCGGCTCCCTATGATTCCTTAGTCCTGCAGTAAGGATACACGGTTCTGCGGCAAACACCGGGCTCACATGCTAGCCCACCCGAACCGTGTTGACGAGAGAACGAGAGAGAGGGTCACCCGCTCACCGGGTGACCCCTTCTTCTCTCTTCAACCTATCCAGTGCTGTCGCCTTACGGTGTACCCATTATCAACGGAATCGGTGGATCCGCGTTGATGGTCATGGCCACCTCGGCGTGTGTATGACACGCCTGGCACGTCTGCGCCGCATCCGTGGGAGTCTCAGTCCCGACCCATATCCCGTTGTGCGCCTCACTCGTTGAGGCGAGCTCGGTCGCCTGCTCGGTGTGGCAATCGGTGCATGCTGCTGCTGCAGCTGCGTGCTCGACACCGTCGTTTGCAGCGTGGCAGTTGGCGCAATTCGACAGTGATGCGGACTTGTGAGGCCCGGCCGTGAGGTCGGCCCCGATCGCTGTGTGACAGTTCTCACAGAATTGCTGACCAGATATGTCTTGCCACCATTCGTGGTCGCCTGCCTGAGTCTGACCAGTGAACGTCGCACCGGACTGAATAGCGTATGAACCGGCGAGCAACCCAACCGTGAACAACCCCATGACGAACAGGAAGAATATCCGGTGCTTTGCCACGGTTCTGGCGACTGCTCTTGCTTTCGCCTTCATCTTTTTCACCCTCTCCTCGCTTGCTTCTCTGCGAAATCCACCACCGCTGCCTACTCCATCTACAGGCGGTCGCTCATTTCCTTAGTTACAGACTACAGATCTTTGGTCCCTCCCACTAGGGCCAAAGGTCCCGTTGTGAAAAGATTCACAATCACGATCGACCCATCTGCGGCGGGCCGAGAGGCCTCAGGGGGTCCCGGTCGACATCCGGGCCGTCTGGATCGCCGCGTCGAGCGATGCGGAGGTGGCGATGCCCGTGATCTTGACGGCGATGACGCCGTACTTGTCGATGACGAACGTCTCGGGGATCCCGTAGA
>JAADIG010000110.1 GCA_013151445.1 Actinomycetota bacterium | reverse complement strand
ACGGGGCAATGGGGACTCCGGCGATGCAGGGAATGATCGGTCAGGGCATTGCCGTGGGTCGCTACGTCCTGCCGCTGATGTTGCTGCTTGGGCTCATCCAGGCTGGAGTCCAAGGTCGCCCCGGCGCAGTCGCCCGTCTCGCGTTCATCGAGATGCCTCTGGTGGCCATCGCAATGGTGGTGATTGCTCCTGTCACCGGTGTTCTCCTCGCCGCAGCCGACGCACTCACGGAGTGGGTGATCGACGAGGCCGCCGTCACCGCGATGCAGTCGGCATTCAACAGTCTGCCGTCGTCAGCCTTCCTCGCCGCAGCACCACACTTCCTGCCCGTGGTTGGCGTGCTCTCCCTCGTTGCCCTCATCGGGGCAATGCTCGTTTGGGGGATGATGCTGATGCGCAACCTTCCGTGTTGATCGGTCCCGGCATGCTCGCCACTCGGCTCTGGCCGGCTGCCAAGTCATGGGCATCCACATGGGCCAGTCTGCTGATCGCTCTGATTCTCGTGAAGCCTGCCATCGGCTTCATGCTGTCGCTCTCATGGGTGATGATTGGCTCCGGCATCGATCCTGTTCAAGGCTTCGTTGATGTGCAGGCGGTGGCGATGGGTCTGATGGCATTCATCGCAGCAGCCCTCGTCCCATCCTTCATGTTCAAGTTCATCCCTCAGGTCGGTGATGTCGTCGCCGGGCGTCTCTCAAGCGGACTGGGTGGTGTCGCTGTGACCGCGGTGGGTATCGGTACGACGGTTGCGTTCGCTGCCAGGGGTTTGCGTGCACCGGGTGGTGGCGGTGGGGCGGCTGCGGGCGGAGGATCAGCGGGTCCTATCCCGATCTCGCCAGCTGGACGGCGGCCACCGGCGTCAAGCCCGCTGCCGAGTACACCGGAATCGGGAGGGAAGTCACCGTGACTGAACAGCTGCGAGGCCACGTCTTCCCCAAGTGGGGTCCTCGCGGGCCCTTCCGTGTCTACTCCTGGCTGCAGGCATCGGTGACGGGCCTGGGTCTCGTCCTGGGCGCTCTCATGCTGGTGGCAGGTATGGCCGGTCCGGCGGTCATTCTGGTGCTGATGCTCGGCGCCCTTGCGCTGCGGGATCCCACGGGCATGCCTGTTTGGAACCGCGTCGGTCTTGGGCTGCGATATCTGGCCGGACGCGTGCGGGCAGTGAGGAGACGCGACTCGGCTGGCCCACACATCGGTTTGCTGGCAGGTGTGGAGCTGTCGGGCTTTCATCTTCCTCAAGGCGTCATGGGTGTCGTTGCTGACCGCGGGCGGTTCCTCGCTGCCATGCGAGTCTCGCCGACGAGGGACCCTTGGTTGCAAAGCCGCGCCGACCGCGACGTCGCTGCCGACGACTGGGCACGTGTTGTCACATCGCTCCCTGTGGAGTATGTCGACCGGCTTCAGGTGCTGACGATCAGCCGTCAGGGCGGAGGTGACGATCTCATCAGCGACGCTGCAACGGCGAAAGGTCCGGGTTTGGAGGTGTTGAAGGACGTTGCCTGCCACCTTGCAGCGCACGTACGCCACACCGAAACGGTGTTGGTGGTTCGGCTCAGCAGCAAGGCCAGTCGGGACGCGATGCGACGGGGTGGCGACGAAGCGGTCGGTCGACTCCTTCATTCCACGCTGCAGCATCTAGGAGCGCAGTTTCCGACCGAACAGCTTCAGGGGGAGATCCTCGCCCCCGCCGATTGGTCGGCACTGTTCAGCAGTGTCCTGCTCCCAACACGGCATGCGGATCAGCACGGCCTCGACCCTGGTCGGCTCCCGGAGCCATCGAACGTGGACGAACGCTGGGGCACGATCTCTGTCGATGACCATCTCCATCGACTGCTCTGGATGTGGCAGTGGCCCCTTCGGCCGATGGGTGCTGGATTCCTCGCACCGCTTCTCACCGGCGGAGGTAACCGGGTGGTCAGTCTCACCGTCGCTCCCAAGGATCCGGAACCACACCACCGATCCCTCGACTTTGCCTTCCGAAGAGCCGAAGCAGCGGTCGAGACCGCCCGCGGCGGGAAGCACCGCAAGAAGTCTGAACTCGACTCGCTCGACCGGCAGCTCAAGGAGCTCAACGAGGGCCACGTCCCAATCCATGCCCTGGTCACGGTTGCCGTCTCCGGCACCGACGAAGATGAGATCGAGGACCTGGCCGGGACCGTCCGATCCAACGCGGTCGCCGGCTCATCACGACTCGCCGTCCTGGGCGGCAATCAGCGGCGGGCGCTCGGCTGGGTACTGCCCCTGTGTCGTGGTCTTGACAAGGGACTCGACGGATGATCGGTGTTTCGACTACCACCGCCCAGCTGCGTGGTGCCATCCCGTGGGAATCGCCTCAACCGCTCGGCCTGGCGCGGGTTCCCATCGGCATCGACGTCCACACCGGGTCCGCCTTCTGCTTCGACCCATTCCAGGCCTACCAGCGAGGCATCGTGACCGACCCGGTGATGCTGGTTCTCGGCTCGAAGGGATCCGGTAAGTCGACGCTCGTGAAGAGCCTTGCAGTGCGGATGGCGGCACACGGCTACCTGGTCCGACACATCGACCCCAAAGGTGAGGGCCATCCGTTGGCGTCATACTTTGGGGTCGACGCGGTGCGGCCGGGTCGAGTGATCATCAATCCCTTCGACGGACTCTCAAGTGGTGACCGGGGACGCATGGGCATCGCCTTGGTAGGCGCCGCGCTCAACCGACTGCTCACCCCAGTGGAGGCTGCCGCCGTCACCGCAGCTGCGGCCCACAGCGAGCACCTCAATCTCGAACTCCTCGCCGAGCGTCTCGCCGCACCGGGCGATCTTCACAGCCCACTCGTCATCACAGCACGGGACGTGCGAGACCTGATCGCTGGACTGCACACCCTCGGATCGTCCAGCGCCGGTCGGATGATGTTTGGAGACTCCACGGTCACGGTCGACGCCGCGGCGCCGTATCTGGGTGTCGACCTCTCCGGCCACGACGACGACACCCTCCGCGTCCTGATGGTTGCCGTCGTCGGTTGGATCACCGGGCTCTGGGGAACCGATCGGCTCCGGCCCAAGGTTGTAATCATGGACGAGTTCTGGAGGCTGCTCACCGACCGAGCTACCGCCGAATGGGCGAAACATGCCTTCAAGATGAGCCGCGAACACGGAGCCTCGTACATTGCCGTCCTTCAGCACCTCGGTGATCTCCGCTCCGTCGATGAGGACGCCCGGGCCATCGCCCGCGGACTCCTTGCCGACTCTGAGACCCGCATCGTCTACCGGCAGCCCCCCGACCAGGCTGCAGCTCTTGGCGAACTCATTGGCCTCACCACAGAGGAGATCTCGACCGTGCAGCGGCTCGTGCCCGGCCAAGCCCTCTGGCGAGTAGGAGGCCGCTCGACCGTCGTCGAGCACA
>JAADIG010000015.1 GCA_013151445.1 Actinomycetota bacterium | reverse complement strand
GCGGTCAGCTCAAACTCGGCAACGATCGTTGGCTGAGTCGGGGGAGGCGTGGGAGCCGCCGACGTTACCTGGCCAATCGTCGTCGACGGGATGTCTGACACTCCGGCGCTCGGTGACTCCGCAACCCCGCATGCAGCCGCAACGATGGCCACCGCGGCCGAAAGTGCCAGGAGTCGGCTATGGCTCATGTGCACCTTCCTCTTCACGATCGTACGACGGTAGTTCGTGGCATTCCGGGTCCCGGACAGTTCTTTCACAATACGCCGCGCGAGCCAGCGGTGGTGGTGTGGGCGGGACCGCAGTGTTACAAACGGATTTCGCGGGCGACGTCTGGGAAGTCATCGGCAGTGGTGACGATGTGGGCTTCGCCGTTGACGATTCTGATGCCGGCCCAGCGGATTCTTGAGAAGTCGTAGTTTCGTTCTGCCTGGATGAGGGCGACCGCGTAGTCCCTCGTGACCAGCCCCGAGAACACTTCGACACTGTTGTGGATGACGGTGATCGGTCTGTCGAAGTCCACGAGGTCGTCGGTGAGCCACACCGTGAGGTCGGACAGGTGAGTGGTGTTCAGTTCGATGACGTTGTCGATGGCCGATGCCTTGATCGAGCCGAGCAGCTCCGCAATGGCGCGACCCTCGGCGTCGCGTTCAGTTTCCCCGGGGGAGACGATCACTTCGGGTGATGCTTCGAGCCAGTCCGCACCCTCCCATTCGTGACCCTCGACCCATGCGGTGTCGGCCTGGTGAATGTAACGGAAACTGTGGTTGATTTCCGTCGGCATAGGGCCGCGGGTCACGCTGAAGAAATCGACGATTGTCCGGGTGTCGAGTGTCACACCACCATGGTCGACACCGGGAAGTTCGATGCCGGTGTAGTTGTTGAGACCGATGACGTTGGCGAGTTCACGGAAACGACGGTTGAGTGCCGCAAGCCCCTCGGACGCATCACGAAAGTTGAGACCGGGGATGTCCGCGTTGTCCTTATCACCCCAGACATGCAGCAGCGGGACGTTGCGGATGTTCTCGGCAAACGTCTCCCAGAGCCCCACAACATCGGGCGGGAACGCAAACGTGTTCGCCATGCCGATGCCCGCCGCGATGCGTTGGCCGTGCATCGCGGCCGTCGTCATCACCGTCTCGCCGCCGAGGGAATACCCCATGAGATAGAGGCGATCGCTGTCGACGTTGCGGGCCCGCTTGACGGCATCCCACACCGCGACGTGTTCGGCAGACACCGGGGGTGGGGCGTCGAGCACCGTCTGTCGATAGTCGTCGGGGGCGGCAACGATGTAGTTCTCTACGGCGTCGCCGAGCAGGTCCTCAACCCGGTCCAGCATTCGGTCCGCGGTCCCGCCCCACGTGTGATAGGCGACGATGGTTGGATAACTCCGAGTCGGGTCATAACCCAGTGGCGTCCGGATAAGGACCTGGCGATTCTGGTTGAACCCGATCGAGGCGGTGATGGTCTCGCGTCCCGCAGGCGCCGCAGGAAAGCTGATCGCCCGGAGGAGGAGCGTGCTCATCTCCGCGCTGGTTGCACGCTTGAGTTGCAGCAGCGCTGCAACGGTGTCGCGATTCGTTGCGGTAGGCTCGTCGAAGTACGCACTCAGCGCCGATGCAATGTCTGATGTGACGTTTGGCGCGACCGGTGGTGGAGATGTGGTGGTGGTCTGGGAACCGATCGGATGCGATACAACCGTCGTTGTGGGGGATGCATCAGTTGTGGAAACCGGGGACGCGGATGTGCACGCGGACCCAGCGAGACCGAGACCCAACACGATCACCGCGACACGTCCGTATCGGGAGTGTGTCGGTGTTCGCATCGAAGTCACTCGGGTCTGGCAAAGGTGTCGACCGTGTGGGGGTCGTGTCCCCCTCCCGACGCCTGAGCGACGACTCGGGCCAGGGTTTCACCGGAGCGCAGGATCTGATCGATTGCGAGGCTGGCGAGGACCGCAAACACGATCGAGCCTCCCCAGATCTCCGGGGGCCACCCAAGACCAGCACGCGTCTGGGCGACCTGGAAGTAGAACGTCAGCCAGAGAAGGAGCGGAGTCGCGGTGAGGAACACCCATCGGGGGGCTTTCAGAGTGAGCGATGCATCAGCGACCAAACCTGCGATCACTGTCGGCAACAGGCTCGCAGAGGTGTTGTCGAACCCGAAAGCAAGGAGGGCGTTGGTGACGACGAAAACGATCGTCACCGAACCGGGGGGCAGTCGCCACCGGCGGCTCGCCACGATGGGGCCGGTCATGAGAACGATGGTTGCAATGACAGCGCCCGCAACACCCAACACCGCGATCTTTTCACCGCGGTCGATCTGGGACTCGAACGCGGTTTGCGCAATAGAGACGTTCGTGGGGAGCCAGAGATACTCGAAGAAGAATGCCACGAGCGTCGTCGAGAACGTCATCGAAAGCAACGCGGGGAAAAACGAGCCAAACGAAGGTGCTATCGGTATTGCCGTATCACCCCAGGCAGCGCGAAACGGTGCCGACACCACCGCCAGCATCCCGGTGAACAGGAGAAGATGAGTGGGTGAGAGCAGCGCATCGATCCCGGTTTCTACACCGAACGCCGTGTGCCATCCGGCGTCACCGACACCACCAAGGGCGAATACACCGAGGCCGAGAAATGCCGTGCGATACCCGGGGGGTGCCCAATCGAGCAACCAGCCGGTCGGCCTTCGGCGCGCCAGGCACAGGTGCACGATCCAAACCGCGGTCACGGTGAAGCCCGAGTAGAACGCCGCATGCGACCAGGTCCAGAACGTCTCCAGCGAGGCATCGGTCGAATGCGAGAACGCATCGACCATGAGTCCAACCATCATCCACGTCCCGAACGCGATCGTGATGAGATCCTCGCGCCGCGACGTGCGGACAGTCTGGGGTGTCGCCTGCATACCGACCAACCTAGTTGTATCTCGACTATCCGCGGGTCGTGCACACGCGACGAGGAGAAACATCGCGCCAGCACACCACCGCGTGGGTTGAAGCAACCGTTGTATCACTAAGCTGAAACCCTGATTTCGGTCCGAAGATTCTGGAGGATGAGCGGTGTTCGAATACGCCAGGGCGGCTGTTGAAGGGGCGCTTGCCGCCGGTGCCACGTACGCCGACGCACGTGTCGTGATCTCCAAAGAGGAGTCCATGGAGGTGCTCAACCAGGCTGTTGAATCAGTGGGTTCAAGCGAAAGCGCGGGGATCGGAGTGCGGGCACTCATCGGTTCCTCCTGGGGCTTTTTCGCGACACCGTCGATCACGAACGCGGCGGCTAGGGTCGCCGGCGAACGGGCATCCGAGATTGCCAGGGCATCCGCCATGGTCCCCGGCGAGCCGATTGCTCTCGCAGACGTACCAGTGGTGCAGGCCTCATGGGAGACCCCCCACGACGAGGATCCGTTCGCTGTTCCCCTTGGTGACAAGGTCGACATGTTGATACGTGTCTCAAAGACGATGCAAGATGTGGCCGGTATCGCACTCGCCCGCGCAGGTTTGGCGTTCTACGACACGAACAAGTGGTTTGTATCGTCCCAGGGCTCGGAGATCCATCAGCACATTGTGGAGTCGGGTGGGGGTTACGACGCCACGGCCATCGGTGAGCAGGAAACCCAGCGCAGGTCGTATCCGCAAAGTTTCGGACAATACGCCACGGGTGGATATGAGATGGTTCGCCTTTGGGACTACGAAGGCAATGCACAGCGTGTGGCCGAGGAGGCCGTTCAACTCCTGGCTGCCGACGTCATGGAGGAACGCGAGACTGCGCTGATTCTCGAAGGCTCCCAACTAGCACTGCAGATCCACGAGTCGGTCGGTCATGCCATCGAACTCGACCGCATCCTCGGATGGGAAGCCGCGTTTGCGGGCACCTCACATCTCGAACTCGAAAAGCTCCGCACCCACCGATACGGTTCTGAACTGATGAACATCACCGCCGATGCGACCCTGCCGGGTGCCCTCGGGAGTTTCGGGTACGACGATGAAGGAACTCCCGCACAGCGGGTCGACATCGTGAAGAACGGTACGTGGGTTGGGGTTCTATCGGGCCGTGACTCAGCGGCACGAGCCGGCTTGCCTCCGGGTGGGATGGTGCGTGCGGATGGGTACAGCCGCCTCCCGATGGTGCGGATGACGAATGTTGGCCTGCTGCCGGGGGAGGGCACATTGGACGACATCATTGCGGACACCGACGACGGCGTGTACATGGCGACGAACCGGTCCTGGTCGATCGACGACAAACGTCTGAACTTTCAGTTCGGGACCGAGATCGCTTGGGAAATCAAGAAGGGCAAGCGGGGTCGAATGCTCAAGAACCCGACGTACACCGGGATTACACCGGTTTTCTGGGGGACCCTCGACCGCCTCGCTGGTGGAGAGGAATGGGTGCACTGGGGCACGCCGAATTGTGGGAAGGGCCAGCCGATGCAGGTGGGTCACACGGGACACTCAGCTTCACCCGCCAGATTCTCGAACGTTCGAGTGGGAGTACGCGCATGACACATCGACACGACATGCTTGAGAAGGTTCTCGACCGGGTTGGGAACGGTGTGGAAGCGGAGATTCGGCTTGTGACCGGTGTGGAATCGCTCACCCGGTTTGCAAACTCATTCATCCATCAGAACGTCTCCGAGGAGATCAGCTTGATGTCTCTGCGGGTGGCTCTCGATGGGAGGGTGGCATCCGCCAGCGGGACGGTCACGGACGAAGAAACGCTCGAACGTCTCGTTGCCACCGCGATCGACGCTGCACAGCGCCAACCCATCGATCCGGAATGGCCCGGTGTCAAGAATCCTGCGATTACACCAGCCATCGAACATTGGGATGCAGAGACCGCGCAAGCTGCCCCCGAGGACCGTGCCAGGAAAGTCAAGGAGTTCGTCGACGCCGGACCCTCGATGAAGGCTGCCGGATACTGTTCGACGTCGGCTGCCGAGGTGTTCTTCGTTAATACCAACGGTCACTTTGCGGCTGGCCGGGCGACAACGGCGATCCTTGATGGCATTCATCAAACGGGGCACTCCGCCGGTTCGGGCCATCAGACGAGCCGGGATCTGGCGGGCATCGACGCGATGGCTGTTGGTGCTCTCGCAGCGCAGCGGGCCGTGGACTCTGTCGACACGTACGACGTCAAACCGGGCGACTACGAGGTCGTATTGTCCCAGGAATGTGTTGCCACGATCGCGATATTTCTTGGGGCGTATGGGTTCAATGCGAAGGTCTACAACGAGGGGATGTCCTTCGTCGAGTTAGGGACCCAGCAGTTTGACGAGGCATTCACCATGGCGGACGACGCTCTCGACGATCGTGGTCTGGAAGTGCCGTTCGACGTAGAGGGGACGTCCCGACGACGTGTTGACCTGGTGACAGGTGGTGTCACCAGGGGTTTGACGTATGACCGACGGACGGCCGCGAAAGCGGGCCTCGAGTCCACAGGCAACGCGGTGCCCGGCGGTGACGGGTTCGGACCGATGGCGACCCAGGTGTTCATTGACCAGGGTGAGCGAACGGTCGATGAGATGATTGCTGATGTTGAGCGAGGACTGTACGTCGCGACCTTCAATTATTGCCGAGTACTCGATCCGAAGTCGCTGGCTGTGACCGGCCTTACCCGAAACGGCACCTTCATGATTGAGAATGGAAAGATTTCCGGTGCCGTAAACGGGCTCCGGTTTACGCAATCGTTCGTCGATGCGTTGGGACCGGAGCGAATACTCGGTCTTGGGAATGATGCCCGCTGGGCAGATTCAGAGTTTGGGCCGGCATTGATGCATGCGCCGAGCATGCATCTCGCAAGCTGGCACTTCACCGGTGGGACCGACGGATGATATTCGGTCGTCGTGTGCACGAACCCGTAGTTGTCGCAACCTGTGCCACCGAGGAGCAGGCGGAGCGGATTTGGGCAGTCTTGATCGATGCCGATATCCCCTCGGTGATCCAACACGACCCCGCGATGCTCGGAGGACCCCAGTTGCTTCAGGTACTTGTTGAGAACGGGCGCAGTGCCGAGGCGATCGCTGCTCTTTCGAAAGGGGACGCAGCGGAATCAGCCCAGGACTGATCCCTCGCTCCGAACGCGGCTGAGGGTCACGGTAGACCCGTGACCCTCAACCTGTTGGATATGCATCTGTCAGTCGGCTGTTGCGGCCGTTGTTTCAGCACTTTGTTGGTCTTCGCTGTTGTGCGCCTCGACCTCGGCCTTGATCGGGTCCATGTCGAGTGCCAGGGTTTGATCAATAAGGTCGATGAGTGCCTCCTCGGGGAGTGCACCCGGCTGGCTGAATACCCCGATCTGCTCGCGGAACACCATCAGTGTTGGAATCGAACGGATTTTGAAGTAGCCCGCCAGCTCCTGTTCGGCCTCGGTATCGACCTTGGCGAACACTGCGTTCGGGTACTGCTCGGAAACCTTTTCGAAGGTCGGGCCGAACTGTCGACATGGTCCACACCACTCGGCCCAGAAGTCCACGAGAACGACATCGTTCCCGGTGATCGTATCTTCGAAGTTGTCTTTTGTGAGGTTAATAGTTGCCATGTTCCGGCCCCTCTTTCGTAGTCCGTCGGTTCAACGCCGAGAGGCGTCTCCGCATTCCCCCGGTCAGTGGTGCAATTCACGCACACGGTAACAATCCGTGTTCGTAGTACCAGGATTCTCGCTGACGCAGGGTCTCTCGTACAATCCTTCCAGTATGTCGGCCCCTCTAGTTTCTCTTCAAGACGTCGCATTCAGTGCGGGCAAGTCGCTGATCCTCAGATCAGTGACACTCACCGTTGGGGAAGGTGAAGCGGTAGGTTTGTTCGGAGCGAACGGAGCCGGTAAGACAACATTGCTTCGATTGGTTGCACTCCTTAGCCGGTCGACAGGTGGGACAGTCGACATCCTGGGCTCCTCGGGTGGCACCGATCTGTCGCTCGTGCGCAGACGCATAGGCATGATCGGACATACCCCGGCGTTGTACCCGACACTATCTCTCCTGGAGAATCTGTCGTTCCTTGTGGGGATGAGGGGTGAGCCGGTGGACCGGGTTGGTGACGCCCTCGCTGAGGTCGGTCTTGGCAACGTCATTTCGCGGCAGGCCCGTCACTGTTCCCACGGTATGCAGCGGCGTGCAGAGATCGCATACCAGATTCTGGTGCAACCGGACCTGCTGCTCCTCGATGAGCCGCACTCCGCTCTCGATGGTCCTGCGGGCGAACTTGTTGAATACCTTGCGGCTTCTGTCGTCGACAGGGGTGGTGCCACCCTGGTGGTCTCCCACGACCGCGAGCGAGTGTCCCAGATGACACATCGCAACGTCGAGTTGGTCGGCGGGCGTCTGTTATGAACGGTTTCTGGCATCAGGTGAGAACAGTTCTGGTTCGTGATCTCCGCCGCGAACGAAGGACCGCTGAGGTTCTTGGGGTCACCATTCCGTTCGGGGCAACCGCGATTGTCCTCATCGGATTCGTGCTCAGCGCAAACTCCGACACTCTCGCCAAGGCGGGTCCCGCCATTCTTTGGGGTGTGATATTTCTGTTTGGCACGTTGGTTGCGGTGCGTCGCACGGCCGCCGAGACACCGGCCCAGAGGGATATGTTGGCCCTCACCGGGGCGGATCCTGGCGCAATGTGGGTGGGACAGGCCGCAGCCTCGGCTGTGTTCCTGATCGTCTTTGAGGTGATCGTCGGTCTCGTCGGATTTCTGTTCCTCGGGTTCTCGGTACCGATGTGGTGGTCGGTACCGATCGTGGTCATACTCGTTGGCATAGGACTTGCAGCCCTGGGCACGCTCGCAGGATGGATCGCACATGACCTCGAAACGGGGACGGCCCTGGTGCCGCTCATCGTTGCCCCGCTCGCGATTCCGTTGCTTCTCGGTGCCTCCAAGACCCTGGACGTATTGATCACAAACCGCGGTATCCTTCGCTGGATCGTCCTCATGTTGATGGTCGATCTGGTCGTGATCATCATCGGTGTCCTCGCCGCACGACCGCTCCAGGAGAACCCATGAACCAATCGCAGGCCACAGTGAGAGTGTTTCGCGGCGTCGACGTGCTGACAGTCGCACTTCTCCTTGTTGGCATTGTTCTCTCCTTCACGTCGCCACCCGATCGAATCCAGGGCGATCTGACTCGAATGATCTACCTGCACGTCGGGTCCGTTGTTGCCGCCTATGTGGCGTTCGCCCTGACGGCACTCGGTTCGTTGCTCTATGTCATCACGCGGCGCGCCTCGTTTGATCGTCTCGCCGCCGCTTCCGCAGAGGTGGGTGTCATTCTGTTCGGTGTCGTCATCGTTGTCGGCATGATCTGGGGACAGACGACCTGGGGGTCCTTTTGGGTATGGGATGCGCGCCTGACAATGTCGGCGGTGATGTTCTTCGTGTATCTCGGCTACCTGGCGCTGCGGCGAGCAATCCCCAACCCAGAAACCCGCGCAAACCGATCCGCTGTCCTCGGCGTGGTCGCCCTCGCGATGATCCCCATAACCCACTTCTCGGTGGTGTGGTGGAACTCGCTGCATCAGGGTGCCACGATTCTGAGTCCGGCCTCCCCAAAGATCGAGGGTGAGATGGCATTCGCCCTGCTCACCGTGATGCTTGCCATGCAGTTCCTATTGGTGTCGCTTGTGCGACGCCGAATGCAGATCGCAAAGCTTGAGGATGCCGCTCTCGAAGTGGCGGTTGGTTCCGACGGGTTTGTTGCGGGTGATGCCGTGCAGATACCTCAGATGGGCGGGGCCTCATGAGTGACATGGGATACGCCGTCGTCGCGTCTGCCATTGGGTACGGAATTATTGGCGGCTACTTCCTGTGGCTGCAAAGACGGGCGAAGAGCCTAAAGGCGAAACAACAGTGAAACGATATGTCCGGTTCTTGATCCCCGCAGTCGCCATTCTTGGTGTCCTACTTGCGGTCCTCTTGACACTCTCAGACAGTCTTGTGTACTTCTACACACCAACCGATATCGTTTCCGGCCAGATCGAACAGGAACGGTTCCGCATCGGTGGCGAGGTGCTTGAGGGCAGCGTCTCCACGACCGATGCCGGTGTCGAATTCACCGTTACCGACGGGCGCGAGTCTGTTGGTGTGGTCCACACCGGTGCCCCACAGGGGCTCTTCCAGGAAGGAATCGGCGTTGTGCTTGAAGGATCTTGGGACGGTTCGGTATTCCGGAGTGACACCATGTTGGTGAAACACGACGAAACGTATGTCGCGGACGACGGTGAAGTTTACGACTACGAACCTGTGAACGGTGACCAGTGATAGCGCTTGGCGGCTTTCTCTCCCTCGTCGTTGCGGCCGTCGGGGCCGCATGGCTTACCGTGGCCGGGCTTCGCCGAGTTACGACCGGTGAGGGTGCGTCCGATGCCCTCCGGCTCCCGGTTCGGTTGCTTCTTGGCGGGGGCATCGCGGCGATGGGATTCCTTGAGCTGGGAATTGTTCTGCACGACTACTCCATCGAGTACATCGCCTCGAATACCGCAACCGAAACCCCCTTCATCTTCCTCCTAGCCAGTGGATGGGCTGCCTTGGAGGGCAGCGTGCTGCTGTGGGGTCTGCTGGTCACGGTGTTTGCCTGGCTTGTCTACCGC
This sequence comes from Actinomycetota bacterium, assembly GCA_013151445.1. Classification (GTDB taxonomy): domain Bacteria; phylum Actinomycetota; class Acidimicrobiia; order Spongiisociales; family UBA5794; genus BMS3BBIN02. The sequence goes on along the minus strand of JAADIG010000015.1, from coordinate 44,071 downwards.
ACTGTCAGTAACGGTGATGGTCTTGGCGCCGGGGCCCTCGGGATAATTGGGGCCGTAGCCTTGTTCTGGTTTGGCGCCATGATCACCGTTGCGAACCCGTTCCGGGTTTGTACCGCGGCAGCGGAAGTTGGCTGTCAGGCCAGTTCGTGGTTCCCGTTGGCGTCATCGGTCGCTCCGCTCAACGGTCTTGGCCCGAACGCCCTGCTCCAGAACCATATTCTGATGGCGATACACCCACCGATGTTGTATCTCGGGTTTGTTGGTATGACGGCACCGTTTGCGTTTGCGATTTCCGCCCTTCTGCGTGGGGAGAGTGGCAACGGATGGCTGGAACGAACCCGCCGCTGGTCGGTGCTTGCCTGGGTGTTCCTCACGATTGGCCTCATACTCGGAGGTTGGTGGTCCTACGAGGTTCTCGGATGGGGCGGCTATTGGGCTTGGGACCCGGTCGAGAATGGCACACTCATTCCCTGGCTTGCCGCGACGGCATTTATTCACTCGTCGGTCATCCAGCGGCGCCGCGGGATGCTCCAGGCATGGAACATTGTCCTGGTCATTGCGACGTTCTCGCTTACGATCCTCGCAACCTTCCTGACCCGGTCCGGTGTGGTGTTTTCCGTACACGCCTTTAGCCAGTCCGGCATTGGGCCAGCGATCCTTATTTTCTTGGCGTTTATCGTGCTCGGGTCATTCGCGCTTTTCGCTTTCAGGGCACATCTGGTTGCCCAAGCCCCCCGTGTCGAATCGCTGGTGAGCAGAGAGGGTGTGTTCCTGCTGAACAACCTGCTGCTCGCCGTGTGGGGACTCGCCATTCTCCTTGGCACGTTGGCCCCGACAGTCATGGAAGCCATCAACGGAAACCGGGTCACGGTCGGTCGACCGTTCTACGATCGGATAACACTGCCGATCGTCCTCGTTCTCCTCCTCGCCATCGGTGTTGGTCCGATCATGCCGTACCGTGTTGCAAGCATGAAGGTGGTCTGGACCCGCCTCCGCTCACCGATGACGGCCGCGCTTATTGTTGGTGCCGGCCTTGTCGTCATCGGGGTTCGATCCGTCCCAACCATCATCGCAATCATCCTGTCCTCGTTTATCGCGGCGGCCATCACCCGCTTGCTGTGGACGAGGATTAGCCAAGTCGCCAAGACGGGGATCGGCATGTGGGGCAGTTTTGTCCGCGTAGTCAAGAATGAACCCGGATTCTGGGGAGGTCAACTTTCGCACCTTGGTGTTGCGATCATGGCGATCGGAATCGCGGCGACGACCGGTCTCGCATCACAGTCGACGATTGAACTCAGAGTCGGCGAATCTGTTCCCGTCGAAGGTTATTGCATCACCTATGACGGCCCGTTTGAACGTCAGGACCCACACCGAGTCGTGCGTGGAATCGAGGTGGGCATTCTTGATGCATCGTGTTCGACGCGGCTCAAAACGCTCGCACCGAGCACCAACGTGTACAAGAACTCTGCGACACCGATCGGCACTCCATCGGTGTACACCACGATTGTTGAAGATGTTTACGTTCGCATCTCCGCCGGAAGCGCCGAGAACCCCGTCATTGACGTCTTTGTCTTCCCGGTGATGTGGATGGTGTGGCTCGGTGGCGGGGTGACGAGTCTTGGCGGCGTGCTCTCGGTTGTGAGCCGGAGATCCAAACGGAAGGTCCCCATCGATGCGTGAGCTGCGCCGGATCCTGCGGATTGCGCTGCCGATCGCCGCGGTCCTGATTATGGTGCTGGCGCTCCGACCTGCCGCCACTGCACCGTCGGATGAGCAGCGAGTCGATGCACTCAGCAAGACCCTTGTTTGCCCGGTATGTCGCGGGCTGAGCCTGGATCAGTCCCCCAGCAAGGTCGCCCTCGACGGCATTGACTTCATCACGGAGAAGATCGCCGAGGGCTGGACCGACGATGACGTCTACGAATTCTGGGCGAGTTCCTACGGTGACAAGGCAATTCTTGATCCTGGTCGTAGTGGGATTGCACTTATCTTGTGGGGTGTCCCGACCGCGATGGTCCTCCTCGGAGGTTACGTGATCTACCGACGCCGACGCGGTGGGGCAAACATAGCTGTCGACAGTCGAGTCGTGGAGCAGCGCGTCGAGCAGGTCAAGGCAGACATTGTGGATCTTGACCGACAGATAGCCGACGGGGAACTCGACGAAGAGACCGCCGCCAAGTTGCGCGACGTCTATGAGCGCGAGGGTGCCGCACTTGCGGAAAAGGAATCCGATACGTCATCACCGACAGGGGTCGAATCGCGGATCAAGATGGGGGCTGCGGTGATCGGTTTCGTTGCTGCGGTCATCGGTGTTGTTGCGATCGTGGGTTTGAACAATCCCCAATCGAATGCGACCGAGGGTGTTGTTGCCGACGTGTTGAGCGGGAACACGAGAAACCTTGACGACGTGACCAACGAGGAAATGGAAGTAATCGTCGCGAACAACCCGGACGTTCTTGCGATGCGGCGAGCCCTGGCCCGTCGGTACTTCGACGACGGCGAGTTCTCCAAGGCTCTCGACCACTTCCTCTACATCCTTGAACGTGAGAAAGATGCAGAGTCGCTTGCAACGGTCGGGTGGATGACGTTCCTCTCCGACAATCCGGACACTGCGGCGAGTTTTCTCGATGAGGCGCTGAAGGTGAACCCCGACTACCTGACTGCCCAGGTGTGGCTCGCACTCGTTCGTCTCGAAGGCCTGAATGATCCTGCTGGCGCGGTCCCGCTGTTCGAACAGGCCCTTCGTGCCCCCGAGCTACCCGACGAGACCAGAACTGTGATTGAAGAAGCCCTTGCGCTGGCCCGTGAGCGCATCAATGGAGGAACGGGATGAGTCAGTCCGATACATCGAGCGAATCCGAGCCAGACGGCAACACCGAGCCGGCCGAAGAGCCGAAACAGGGGAGAATGGGTCTCGTTGTTTCCACCCTGTTCATCGGAGCCGTCGTACTCTTCGCCATGTTCGCCAGCCAATTCGGCCAGGACAAGATCATTAGTGCCTCACCATTGATCGGACGGTCGGCCCCCGCAACCGTGTTGCCATACCTTGAGCGGGCGGGCGAGTTGTCGCTTGCGGACTACGAAGGCGACATCATCGTCTTGAACTTCTGGGCGTCATGGTGTCCACCGTGTCGCCTTGAACAACCGGATCTTGTTCGGGCAGCGGACGAGCTCACCGACCTCGGAGTCACGTTTGTTGGTGTTCTGTTCAATGATGATGCCGGTGCGGGATCACGATTCCTCGACACGTATGGTCGCAGCGATCGGGCACACTATGTGCTCGATGACAAGTCCCGGATGGCCTTTGACTTTGGTGTCATCGGTCTACCCGAAACGTTCTTTATCGACCGCAACGGGATCATTCAGGCGAAGATAAGTGGAGGGGTCAGTTACGAGCTGCTTACCGCCACGATCGAACAGATGATCCTGGGTAACACCCCGGACTCGGTGAAGACGGGCGAACTCCAAACCCGGGACTAAGCACTCTCGATCCGACAATTCTCGGAGCAGCTAACCGCGCACGACGAGCGAATCGAGCAACCGTTGCGAGATCTCCGAGATGTCGGTGACGGCTTGTTCGAACGCCGCGGTGTTTACTTGTGATGGTTCCCGGTACCCGCTGATCTTGCGGACGAACTGACGAGCGGCCGCAGCAACGTCATCTGACGTGGCCGGTGGGTCGAGCGAACGTAGTGTCTTGATACTTCTGCACATAACGCGACACTACCGGTTTCCCCGACACCATCGGACGTCGCGAACTTGAAGGGTCGCGTGTTGTTAGCATCGTTGCATGGCTCTTATCGAGGTAACGGATCTCTACAAATCTTTCGGAGACGTGCGCGCCGTCGACGGTATCTCTTTCACTGTCGAAGAGGGCATTATTTTCGGGTTCCTTGGTCCGAACGGTGCTGGCAAAACCACGACGATCCGTATTCTTGTGACATTGGCGGAGCAGACTTCGGGGACCGCAATAGTCGGTGGCATTGACGTGGCGGCCAACCCCCGGGGTGTCCGCAACCGAGTGGGTTACGCCGCCCAGGCGACCGGTATTGACAGAGATCTCACGGGGAAAGAGAACCTGATCCTCCAGGGAAGGCTCCACGGGCTCGCCAAGGCCGAGGCGCAGCGTGAGGCCGATGCGATCCTTGAGGTCATCAGCCTATCCGAGGTCGCTGATCGCAGGGCGGGGACGTACTCGGGGGGTATGGCACGGCGTCTCGACCTGGGGCAGGCCCTTATCCATCGACCGAACGTCCTGTTCCTCGACGAACCAACGACCGGCCTCGACCCCCAGAATCGTCACGCCATGTGGACGTATCTGCGCAAGTTGAATGATGACGGCATGACGATCTTCCTGACCACGCAGTACCTTGAAGAGGCCGATGAGTTGGCTGACACCCTGGCAATCATTGATAACGGTCGAATCGTGGTCGAGGGCTCACCGACCGAACTCAAGCGGGGTATCGGTGGTGACTCGGTGACGCTGGTGCCGAGCTCGGACGGTGCCGCCGACAGCCTTGAGGTTATGGCCACCGCCATGCGAGCGCTCCCCAAGACGAACGCCGTAGAAAAACTCGCCGAGTCCGTCGTGGTGTACCTCGAGGACGGTGGGAGCCGTATTGCGGAAATAGTTCGCGCTATCGATGCGACCGGTGTGCAGCTCGGCCGCCTCGAACTCGCCGAGCCAAGTCTTGATCAGGTATTCCTCAAACACACCGGGGCCCGTCTGAGGGTGGAAGATGTCAAACCACCAAGCCGGATGTCACGGAACCGGATGCGCACATGAGCCTGTTGTCCGAAACTCTCATCATCACCGGCCGGAACCTCCTCAAGTCCGTACGGGTGCCCATTCTCTTGTTCATGTCGCTGTTCCAGCCACTCATGTTCCTCATCCTCTTCTCCCAGATCTTCACATCTCTTGCCGACCTTCCCGGTTTCCCCTACGACACCTACCTACAGTTCCTTGTACCGGCGATCATTGCGATGACGGCGCTCAGCTCGGCGTTTCAGTCCGGGCTCGGGACAGTTTCCGATGTTGAAGACGGCATGCTTGACAAATTCCTGATTGCGCCCGTGCATCGCATCTCCATCATGACCGGCCGGATACTGTCCGACGGTGTTCGGATCGTTGCGCAGGCAACGGTGGTGATCGTGACCGCTTTCGCCATGGGTGCCAGGTACGAAACCGGCCTGGCGGGTCTTGTCGTGATGATCTTTTTGGCTTCGATCTTTGGCATGGCCTGGGCCGGGCTGTCGAACATCGTGGCGCTACGGACTCAGAACGCCGAGGTCACGATGGTGATCGGGATCGTTCTGTTGTTCCCGATCTTGTTTCTCTCGACTGGTTTCATGCCGACATCACTCTTGCCGGACTGGCTCGATACGGTTGCCCGATTCAACCCGTTGTCCTACCTCATCGACGCCGAACGTGCGCTCGTCAACGATGGCTGGGAGTGGTCACTCATTGTCCAGTCCATCGTCGTCACTCTCGGTCTGGGGGCAGTGACATTGACCGGTGCAACGCGAGCATTCCGCAAGGCCATTTCCTAGAGTTCGAGCCTCCGCAGACGCCTAGTGCGAGTCGCTGAGGATTTCGGTTGGCACCCGGTGGCCCGAGATCTCCGAATTCGAAAGTGGCGCCGCGAGTCGTACTATCGGGGTGGAGAAGCACAGGGATGTTGGTTGTGGAAAGGGTGATGTCATGAGGTTTTGGTATGGCACCGATGACGCCGACGACACCCGCTACCTGGCGGTCGACGTCGCCGGAAAAGCAATCCTGCACGATGCCTTCCTCAACAAGGGTGATGCTTTCACGCGCGCTGAGCGCGACCGTCTGGGACTTGTTGGTTTGCTGCCAGATCATGTGTCGACCATCGACGAACAGTTGGCGCGGGTTCGGTACCAGTACCAAACAAAGACCACACAGATCGGCAAGAACATCTACCTCAATGCGCTCCTCGATCGCAACGAGACCCTCTTCTACCGGTTCATTCTTGAAGATCTTGCCGGGTCAGTACCGATAATCTATACCCCGACGATTGCGGCAGTGTGCTCGCACTGGAGTCACAACTACCGCCGGGCGCACGGGCTGTACATCACGCCGCGCGACCGTGGCCGGATTGCGGCGATCCTTCGTGGCCGCCCAGCCATGCAGCCGCCGGTGATTGTTGTCACAGACAACGAGCGCATCCTCGGCATCGGGGACCAGGGTGCCGGAGGCATGGGAATTCCGATCGGGAAGCTTGCCCTTTACACGGTGGCCGCTGGCATCCATCCCGAACGCTGTATCCCCATCTCCATCGATGTTGGTACCAATAATTCTGAGCTGCTTGCGGATCCGCTGTACCTTGGATACAGGGAGCCGAGGTTGCGTGGTGTCGAGTATGAGGAACTGATTGACGAGTTCGTCGATGCGGTCCTTGAGGTCTACCCGGGGGCGCTACTCCAATGGGAAGACTTCGCCAACGTGACGAGCTTTCGAAACCTGGAGACCCATCGCAAGCGGATTACGTCGTTCAACGATGACATCCAGGGAACGGCTGCGATGGTGGTTGCGGGCATCATGGCGGCAAGCTCCCTACCGGTGCATGAGCACCGCATCGTCATCTCGGGTGCCGGTTCGGCGGGGTACGGGATCGCACACCAGATTGCGTACGCAATGATCCACGACGGGATCGAACCAGCGGATGCCTGGAAACGAATATTCGTACTTGACTCCAGGGGTTTACTGATCTCCGGTCGTCGGGATCTCAAGGGCATCAAGGCGAATCTCGCCTCTGATCCCGGCAATATCGCCGATTGGACCGTCGCCGATAACCCACCGTCGCTCCTTGATGTTGTCGCCAATGTGCACCCAACGGTGCTCATCGGTGTAAGCGGCCAGGCTGGGTTGTTCACGAGGGAAGTTATCGAAGAGATGGGCCGGGGATGTGAACGGCCGATCATCATGCCGTTGTCGAACCCCACGAGTTATGCGGAGGTGACGCCGACGAACGCGATTGTGTGGACCGAGGGTCGCGCAGTGGTCGCAACGGGGAGTCCGTTCGCACCGGTGCACTACAACGATGCCGTGTTCACCATCGGCCAAGCCAACAACGTGTTCATCTTCCCCGGTATGGGGCTGGGGATCCTGTCGGTTCGCGCCCGCGAGGTGACCGATGGGATGTTCCTCGAGGCCGCCAAGGCGCTCGCCGGAACTACCGCACCCCAACTGATTGCCGCGGGACAGCTCTATCCGGATATCGAAGATGTCCGCGTGGTGTCCCGAACGGTCGCTATTGCGGTCGCGAAACAAGCAATCGCCGAGGGTGTTGCCGGTCCGGTTGACGATCTCGAGGCGACGATCGATGCCGAAATGTGGTACCCCGAATACCTCCCGGTACGCGTCGCTGAATGACCTTTACCGGCGGCGCAGGGCGAACGCGACCGCCTCGACGCGGCTGTGGACGTTGAGTTTCGAGAGGATGTGTTGAATGTGGTTGCGGACGGTTGCCTGTGAGAGGAATAGCGTTTCGGCGATCGCGGAGCCATCGAGACCCTCGGTGAGGAGCTGGAGGACTTCTCGTTCGCGTGCTGTGAGCACGGCGAGGTGTCCGTTGTCCTGGGCGGTGGCGGGAATCCATCCATCCAAGCGTTCAACGATGACACGTTCCAACTCGGGTGGGAGGGCAACCTCTCGAATCAGGTGAACCAGGCGGCACTGGTCGCGCAGCTCGATGGGTGGGATGATCGTCGATGCACTCAGCCATAAGGTCTTGCCCGTCGCGGAAGTGCCAAGGATCTGCTTGCTTGGAACGATCTCATCTGGCTCGCCGACTTCGCTCGCAGGGCATTGTCCATCGCAGATGGTGTCACCGCAGCGATCGCGCCAGCAGAGGATCTCATGACACGGGCGACCAAGAACGTCGGCCGAGTCGTAACCCAAGAGTCTGGTGGCCGCATCATTCCAGGCGATGATTCGCATCTCCCCGTCGATCGCCACCATGGCATCGTCGGTCCGACCGAGCATGTTGAGCATCTCGGCGAGAGGTTCTGCGACCGTGCGGTCGACTGCTGTTACATCTGCCATAAACATTCCCGACGATACGGAGAGTGTGCGAGCCGCGTCAAGCGGCTACAGATACGACATTAGCGTCCGGCCTGGGCTCTGAGCACGGCAAGTATTCCGCCGGAGGCGAGAATCTCACGCATCTCCGGTGGAAGCGAGTCACCCTGGAGTTCCGCTCCGGTGTCGACGTTGACTATTCGGCCCGATGCAAGGTCGATTTCTATGCGCTCGCCATCATCAAAACTCTCATGTACACCGGGACATACGACGACGGGGAGTCCCAGCGCGACGGCGTTGCGCATGAATATTCGTGCGAGCGACTCAGCAACGATGCACGCAACCCCGAGGGCGACCAAGTTCTCCGCGGCGGTCTCACGCGACGAACCACAACCAAAATTCCGACCGACGACGAGGACGTCACCAGGCTGCACGTCGGACACGAAGGACGGGTTCACAGATTCCAGGACATGCTGTTTGCGAACCTCGACCGAGTCGACGGCATACGCCCCGGGGGACAACAGGTCGGTACTGATGTCATGGTCAAACCGCCAGACTTTGCCGGCAAGAACGTCACTCGTCATTGTTAACCTCCAAGTCTCTTGGATCGGCGAGGCGACCGCGCAGAGCTGAAGCCGCTACGGTCGCCGGCGAGCCGAGATAGATCTCAGCATCGGCGCTCCCCATTCTCCCAATAAAGTTCCGGTTGTGGGTGCCGATGCACCGCTCACCCGGGCCGAGCAGCCCCCCATGCCCACCGAAACAGGGTCCGCATCCGGGTGTCAGTACCGATGCCCCTGCGTCGACGAGTGTCGCGATCACCCCGGTTTCCAGTGCCTCTTGCAGTATCTGGCGTGAGGCGGGGACGACGAGGAGGCGGACGCCCGGGGCGATATGCTTGCCAGCGAGAACTGCTGCCGCCGCCTGGAGATCCTCGATACGACCGTTTGTGCATGAGCCGATGAACGCCTGGTTGATGGTGAGGCCTGCCACGTCCTCGATTGAACTGACTCGGTCTACCTCGTTGGGCAACGCAACCTGTGGCGGGAGGTCCGAGAGCGAAATCTCGTGCACGGCTTCGTACTCGGCATCAGGGTCCGGGCCATAGGGCTCGCTGCCCACACCCCCATGATCCCTGAGGTATGCATCGGTGACCTCGTCGGCGGCAAAGAGACCGAATTTGGCTCCCATCTCGACCGCCATATTCGCCACGGTGAGACGGCTCGACATGTTGGCATTCTTGACCGCGGAACCCCCAAACTCCATTGCCCGATACTGGGCGGCATCGGACCCGAACCGACCCGCGAGGTGAAGGATGACGTCTTTCCAGGAGACCCCGGGCAGGAGATCGCCGGTCATCTCGAAACGAATCGTCTCGGGAACCCGGAACCAGAGGCGTCCGGTAGCGAGTGCGTACACCATGTCGGATGTACCAATACCCGTGCCGCCGGCGCCGAGGGCTCCGTGAGTTGTGGTGTGCGAATCGGTGCCGACAATCAGCATGCCGGGGCGGACGTGGCCCTGCTCGGGCAGGAGCTGGTGACAGATTCCCTCACCAGCGTCGTAGAAGGCGTTGATACCGAGCCGGGCGACGTGGCTGCGAATCTTCTGATGAACCGCTGCGGCCGCGGCCGATGGCGCCGGCACAAGATGGTCGACAACGACGACGGTCTTTTCCGGGTCGAAGACGTTGGGAACTCCGACTTCTTGCAGCAGATCAAAGACCTGGGCCGCAAAGATGTCGTGGAGGAGCGCGAGGTCGATATCGGCGACAACAAACTCACCGGCGGTGACGCTCGGTTTGTGAGCTGCGGAGGCCAGGAGCTTCTCGGCGTGTGTCATACCCATGGTGTGTGTACCCCTTTCAACCCGCCCCCAGGCTTCTGCCACCACACACGTACAGTGTCTGGCCGGTGACGTACGAGGCCTCGTCGGATGCCAGGAACAGCGCGGCGTTACCGATGTCTTCGGGCGTTCCGATTCGACGCGCCGGGATGGTCTTGATCAACCTTTCCTGCACCTCTTCCTTAAGTCCGCGAAAGAGCGGAGTGTCAACGAGCGCTGGGGCGATCGCGTTCGCCGTGACACCATATCGAGCCATCTCGAGTGCCAGTGTCCTGGTGAGGCTGATGACTGCACCCTTGGAAGCGGCATAGTTTGCCTGGCCAGGACCACCGAGCCACGCCCTGGATGAGATATTGACGATACGACCGTAGTTCTGGTCCATCATGTGTTTCGCGACGGCGCGGCACATGAGAAACTGGGACTTCAGGTTCACGGTGAGCACCGTGTCCCAATCTTCTTCGCTCATCTTGGCGAGCCAACCGTCTCGCGCCATGCCAACGTTGTTGACGAGAATATCCACCCGCCCATAGGTGTCGACAGCCTTTGCTACGAGGCTCTCGGCCTCGACCGCAACAGCGACGTTGGCAGCCAGGCCGGTCGCATCGTAACCACGGGCCTTGAAGTCGGCGACGACCTCCTCAACCCTTTCGGGGACCAGATCATTTACCACGACCCTGGCGCCGGCGCCCGCTAGGACCCGAGCGATACCTTCGCCGATTCCCTGGCCGGAGCCGGTGACAATGGCGACTCTGTCTTTCACGTTCACGTTCTACCTCCGCTGGTGTTTATCGACCTTGGAATTCTGGTGGGCGTTTCTCGATGAATGCCTGGATACCCTCGGTGCGGTCCTTGCTCACGCGAAGGACCGCATGGCTGGTTGACTCGAGTTCGAGTCCGGTCTCGAGGTCGGTTTCGGTGGCGCGATTCACCAGGACCTTGACTCGGTCGTGCGAGAGGGGGGCCCGTGTGGCGATTCGGTCCGCCAACGCCATTGTTTCTTTCATCAGATCGTCGTCGGGTACGACCCGGTTCACCAATCCCATCTCCAGAGCCCGGGCGGCGCTGATGTGATCGGCGGTGAACATGAGCTCCTTGGTGAATCCGGGTCCGATGAGGCGTGTGGCGCGTTGGGTTCCACCCGCCCCGGGAAGGCTCCCAACCTTCGCCTCCGGGAACCCGAGTCTCGCTCCTTGCGCGGCGACTCTGATATCACCGGCGAGGGCGAATTCGAGACCTCCACCGAGGGCGTAACCACGGATTGCGATGATCACAGGGACGTGAAGGTTCTCAAGGCGACCGAAAACACTGCGGACGAGAAGACCGAGAGGATCGTGGATGAGACCGGGCTCGAATTCCTTGCCGCGACTCTTCAAGTCGGCCCCGACACAGAATGCCTTTTCCCCAGATCCGGTTAGGACAAGGACCCGGGTCGCCGGGTCGTTCTCGATCTCGTCGAGCAACTCACCGATCTTTTCCAGCATCGGTACGGTCATCGAGTTGAGCGCCTGCGGACGGTTGAGTGTCAGGACTCCCACCGCACCGACCCGTTCATACAGGACTGGCTGTTCCTCCGGACTCGGTTGGGGACTGTCGGTCATTGTTTTCTCCTTGTCATGGCTGTGGTTCGACCGCGGTGGAAACGACACCGGTACTAACCAGCAGCGCGATTTCGTCCTCGTCGAAGCCGTTCTCGCTGAGGATCGCTTCGGTATGCTCACCGGCGATCGGTGGTGGCGGCCCCGAGAAGTCACCGGCTGTGTGAGAGAACCGTCCCGGGAGTGCTGGTGCCCGGATCTCTCCGAAACTCGGGTGTGCGACCGTGACGAGGGCATCACCGGTTGCGACATGTTCCTCAGCGACAAGTTCGGGATAGCTCAACAGCGGACCGCATAGGACGTCCACCTCGTCCAGGCAGGCGATCCACTCGGCTGTCGTTTTTGTCTGGAAGAGCGGTTCCAGGACTTCGCGCAGAGCGTCTCTAGCGCGAACCCGTTTGTCGTTGGTATCAAAACGGCTATCGATGGCGAGTTCCGGACGTCCGACGGCGCCACATAGTGCCGGCCACCGTTTTGCGGTGTACGCCGCAACCATGACATGACCGTCGCGAGTCGTAAAGGCTTCGTTCGGGGCGGCGTAGGGGGCGGCACTTCCGAGACGTTGAGGAGAGGTTCCGCTCGCAAGGAACATCGAGAGCGGCACGACCTGGAACGCGAGGAGCGAGTCGAGAAGCGAGACGTCGATCCGCTGCCCCTGTCCCGTGCGCTCTCGGGCAAAGAGGGCGGCGAGGATTGCCTGGGATGCGTACACACCACCGGCCATGTCGGCGGCCGGCACACCGACCTTCACCGGAGGGCCGTCTGGAGTGCCGGTGACACTCATGATGCCACCCATGGCCTGGGCGATCCCATCAACACCGGGGCGGTCCCGCCATGGTCCACTCTGACCGAATGCCGAGATCGCCGCGTAGATCAGTTTTGGGTTGCGTGCACGCATGGCCTCATAGCCAATGCCAAGACGGTCGGCGACACCCGGTCGGAAGCTTTCCAGGGCAACGTCGGCGTGTTCTGCGAGCCGCAAAATAACCTCGGAACCTCCGCGTTCCTTGAGGTCGACGACGATGCTCCGCTTGTTTCGGTTCATGCCAAGAAACGCCGCCGCCACTCCCTCCACAAAGGGTGGGCCCAATCGACGACCCCACTCCCCGTCGGGGGGTTCGACCTTGAGGACATCGGCGTCCATGTCTCCGAGATACATCGCACATGTTGGCCCGGCCGCACCCTGGGAGAGGTCAAGCACGGTTACACCTTGAAGGGCACCGCTCATCGCACGTACCCCTGATCGGAGGACGCCATGTCTCGAGCTGCGGTGGCACCGTGGACAGCGAGATGGGCGAACTGAGATGCGATCTCTTCGGGACTCTGGTGACCGTCCGGGCGGTACCAGCGAACCACCGAGTTACACATGCCGAGGATTGCCCTTGCCGCAATGCCGACATCTTGGCGCATGAACTCCCCGGACTCGATACCCGCGGTAAAGATCTTCTGAAACACCTGCTCGTAGCGGTCCCGGTTGCCGACATGCAACGCCATAAAGTCGGGGGATAGGTAGCGGCCTTCCTCGATGAAACAGGCAATGGCGTCCCGGTCGCGAATGGCCTCGATCGTATGGAGAGTGATCGCCCGTGCGAGACGTTCGCGCACCGGGAGGTCCATGTCGGCGACCTCCTGAACCAGGGGTGTTACACGTCCCACGGTTTGTTCGATGATCTCCGAGAGCAAAGCTTGTTTCGATGGGAAGTGGTGGTAGAGGCTCGACTTGGTGATACCGACCGCGTTGGCGAGTTCGGCCATGCTGGTCCCGTTGAATCCCTGGGTACTAAAAAGCGAGGCTGCCTCGGTGCGAATCCGTGCCCGTGTGGAGGCGACCGCAGTCATGATGACTCGCCGCCGACCAAACCCATCCCGGCGTCGAGGGCTTCGAGATTCATCTTTGTGTGCTGGACAGGTACCCGCGCTGCGACCGCCTGACGCAACGCCTCCGCATCAACACACTGTGTATGGGCCTGGAGCACGCCGAGCGCGACAACGCCGGTCACGAGCTGTCCCCCGGAGACCGCTCGTGCTGTGTCGACAACGGCGTACTGGGGTGTGTCGCCATTGAGAGATTCGGGTGCACACCGGGTGTCGACTATGAGGGTGCCGTCGGGTCCCAACTCTGGTTCGTATTTTGCAAAGGCGTCCGAGCTCAACACAAACAGGAGGTCAATATTGTCCGCAAGTGGGAAGGCGATGGGCTCGGTTGCAATCACAATGTCGGACCGGCTCGCACCACCGCGAGACTGGGGTCCGTAGACCTGGGAATGAGTAGCGTGACTGCCGGACAGGATCGCTGCCTCGGCAAGGATTCGCCCGGCCGTGACCACGCCCTGACCGCCGGCGCCCGCAATACGGATCTCGTTGCGCCCCATGGTCACTGCTCCCCTCTGACACCCGCGTACACCGGCCGGACTTCTCTGTGGAGAACTCCGGTTTTCATGCCCGAAGGTGGGGCTGACGAGGGAACGTGCTTCACGAAACTCTTGTTGGCTAGTGGGATTGTGATCCCCTCATCGCGCACCGCCATCCACGACAGCATCTCTGCACCTCCTCCAACCTTGTTGTACCGGCCGAAATACTCGGGGCAGTCGCTGATGATCTCGATGAAGGAGAATCCCGGGTGGGTCATTGCGTCCGCCATGACCTTTGTCATTTCAAGGGGGTTTGCGGCAAGCACCCGAACGACATGCGATGCTCCTGCTCCGATGAGGAGTTTGCAGGCATCGAAGTTCGGCTCAGTATTCCCCTGAGGAGTTGTCGAAGCGACCGACCCTTCGGGTGTCGTCGGTGCGGCCTGGCCACCCGTCATACCGTAGATCGAGTTGTTGAGCATCAGAACGGTCATGTCGATGTTTCGACGTGCGGCGTGAATGAGATGGTTGCCACCAATGGCGAGACCGTCGCCGTCTCCGGTCACGACCACGACATTCAGCTCGGGGCGGGCAAGCTTGAGGCCGGTCGCAAACGCTGGTGCCCGCCCATGGGTGCCATGCAGGGTGCAGAAATCGACGTACCCGACAAGCCTGCTGCTGCAACCGATGCCTGCCACCATGGCGACCTTGTTCCGGTCAAGTTGGAGTTGGTCGACCGACTCTAGGAATGATCGCAGCACGATCCCGTGCGCACATCCTGGACACAGCACGTGGGGCATTGCCCACTCTCGGAGATAGGTCTTCACATCTGTCATGAGCTTGCTCCCGTTCCCGGCATCATGAGGTCAAGAAGTACCGTCGGTGTGATGGGTTCGCCGTCGACTCGTAGGTAGGAGACGATCTCAGTGGCACCCGCCGCGGCACGTTCGACCTCGCCAATAAGTTGCCCCAGGTTCATCTCGGCCACAATCATGGTATCGACCTGTTGCGCCGCCGCGGCGACCTCGGCGGTTGGGAACGGCCAGATGGTGAGCGGCCGGATCAAGCCTGCCTTGATGCCGGCTTCGCGTGCTCGTATGACCGCTTCACGGGCCGATCGACCCACGATGCCATAGGCGAAGATCGCGATCTCGGCGTCGTCGAGCATGTAGGTCTCCACTTCCGAGATTTCGTCGAGGTTTGTCTCGATCTTCTGGTGAAGTCGGGTGATGAGAGCTTCCGCGATGTCTCCGTCATTTGTCGGGAACCCGCGATGGTCGTGGGTCAAGCCGGTGACATGGAAGCGGTACCCATCGCCAAAGCCCGGCATCGGTGGCACACCGGCCGGGGGAGCTTCCTTTGGCCAGAAATCTTCGGGTGCGACGTCCGGATGGGTCCGATTGGTGATGTCGACCGAATCCGGGAGTACGACGCTTTCCCTGGTGTGTCCAATGATCTCATCGTAAAGCAGAATCACCGGCGTGCGGAACCGTTCCGAGAGATTGAACGCCTTCACAGTGAGGTCAAACACCTCTCCAACGGAGGCCGGAGCGAGGACGATCGCAGGGTGATCGCCGTGTGTGCCCCAGCGGGCCTGCATGACGTCCCCCTGTGACGGAGAGGTGGGCAGGCCGGTGCTTGGTCCCCCACGCATGACGTTCACGATCACACAGGGGACCTCGGTCATCGTGGCGTATCCGATGTGTTCCTGCATGAGTGAAAAGCCGGGACCGCTCGTGGCTGTCATTGCCTTGGAGCCAGCGAGGCTCGCCCCGATTACCGACGCGAGAGATGCGATCTCGTCCTCCATCTGGATGAAGACACCGCCGCGTTTTGGGAGGAGGCGAACCATCTGCTCGGCGATTTCGGACGAGGGCGTGATCGGGTAGCCGCCGTAGAAGCTACACCCGGCCGCCAATGCCCCCTTCACACAAGCCTCGTTTCCCTGGATGAGTTGTGCTGTGCTCATGTGCTGCTCCCGGTTGCGTCGGTAGGGCCGGCTGCTATTGCAGGTTCCAGCGGTGGTCGAATCGTGATGGCGAAATCGGGACACAGGAGTTCACACAGCCGACAGCCGGTGCACGCATCGGCGTTCACGACGACAAGCTTGCCATCGATGTCGACCTCCAAGCAGAACTCGGGGCAGAATCGTGAGCAAATGTCGCAACCCTTGCACCATTCGTGCCTGATCTCGATCTGGTGTGGCCCAGGGAACCCGTCGGGGTCTGGTACCTGCTGCGGGACCTCGGCATCCGATACCGTTCGGCCGGCACGAAAGGCGGCAATGTTGATCTCGACGGTACCGCGGGGAACGAGGCTGGCGATCGCTGCTTCCCAATGCACATCGTCGATATCGAGGAAGGCAGCTACCGAACCAAGGATCACACTGTTCGCAGCCCGGACGTTGCCGAGTTCTGTGGCGGTGGACGATGCGTCGATGAGTCGTGTTTTGATGTGGCGGCCATCGAAGAGACCCGCGTCTATGTCGGGATATCGTGTCGCCCAGGACCGTCGATCGGTACAGGCACCGGGTGGGATTATGGTTCTGATATCGGCGACAACGGCCCCACCATCTCGGACGTACTCAACCCATCGGATCGCCTCTGCCCACTCGAATGCGGCGAGCACCTCGGCGCTTCCTGCGGGAACGAGGGGGCTGTCGACGTCTGATCCCCACCGGATGTGGCTAAACACCGAACCGCCACGCTGAGCCATTCCGTGGACTTCGCTCTGTTTCACGTCATGACCGGCCCGGACGAGGGCGTCGGCAACGATCATGCTCGCCATGATCACTCCTTGGCCACCAACTCCGGCGAGGAGTAGACCGCGTGATGGTTCAGACACTGGTGGATTCCTTTGTCTTGTTGATCGGCACAATCGCAAGCGGCGGGCAGAGCTGGGCGCACAGTGTGCACCCAGTGCAGGTGTCCGTATCGATGTACACCTTGCGCCTACCCTCGAAGGTCTCATCGGACCAGATGATCGACGGGCAGCCGGCAGTCATGCATGCCTGGCATGCGGTGCAGGCATCGGCAATAACCTCGTAAGGCAAATCTCGGATCTTCATTGGTGCTTCGACACAAGGCCGATTCGTGATCACGACCGACGGACCAACAAATGCCGCGGCACCTTCGAGAGCCGCATATGTTGCTGCCACATCGTATGGGTCAATGACTCTGACATCACGGACCCCCAACGACCGACAGAGAGCAACGAAGTCGACCGGGATAGTGTCGGACCCCTGGAGAGTGAGGCCAGTACCCGGGTGTTCTTGGCCGCCGGTCATCGCGGTCGTCCCGTTGTCGAGGATGAGCACGGTGATGTTTGCCTGGCTGTAAACCGCATCAGCGAGTCCCGGGATGCCGCCATGGAGGAAGGTTGAGTCGCCGATCGTTGCTACGACCGGTCCGTCCGCACCCCCCGAGGCAGCGAGTCCGATAGCCATCCCGATGCTGCTTCCCATCGCCACACAGGTATCCATTGCGGCCAGCGGTTGCAGCGCGGCAAGCGTGTAACACCCGATGTCACCTGTCACAACGGCACCGATTCGTTTCAGGACGAGGAAGGGTGGTGTGTGGGGACAGCCCGGGCACATGAGCGGTGGCCTCGCCACGGTCGGTGGTGCCGGCTCAATCGAGATCTGGGGAGGCAAGATGCCCGCAGCAGCAAACCCCCTGCGTACAGTGTCGGGGTTGAGTTCACCTATCTGCGGGAAGAATGTCTTCCCTTCCACGTTGATCCCGGCGGCGTGAAGATCGTTCTCCACAATGGGGTCGAGTTCCTCAACGACGAAGAGTCGGTCAACGGTTTCGGCAAACTCCCTGATCCGGGCAACGGGAATCGGATAGCTCATCCCCAGCTTGAGGACTCGGGCGTCGGGTAGCACCTCACGAACATAGTGGTGGGCAATACCGGACGTGATGACACCGAATGTGCTGGTTCCATCGAGTTCGACGGTGAGTGGACTTGTTTCAGCGTACTTACTGAGGCGCTTGAGACGGTCGAGGAAGACGGGACGGCGGGCCCGAGCATGGCCGGGGATCATCACGTACTTCTTCGGGTTGTGCTGGAAACCTATCACCGGCTTGTCAGCGCGAGAACCCAGCTTGACGACACCCCGGTTGTGCGACACCCGGGTTGTGGTGCGGATGAGAACCGGCGTGTCAAACTCCTCCGAGATGTCGAACGCAAGTGCGGTGAACGCCTTGGCCTCCGCACTGTCGCTTGGTTCGAGCAGCGGCACTCCCGCCATCCGGGCATAAGCTCGGGTGTCTTGCTCGTTCTGAGAACTGTGCATTCCCGGATCGTCCGCGCAGGCGATGACGAGACCGGCCCCAACTCCGGTGTATGCCATGGTCATGAACGTGTCCGCCGCAACGTTGAGTCCGACGTGTTTCATGGTGGCGAGTGCCCTGATACCGCCGAGGGACGCACCAAGCGCGACATCGAGGGCGACCTTCTCATTCGGTGCCCAGCGGACATCGATGTCGGTTCGGTCTGCGATTGATTCCAGGATCTCGGTGCTTGGTGTACCCGGATACCCGACCGCGATGAGTGCCCCGGCCTCGACGGCTCCGCGTGCGATAGCCTCGTTGCCGGAGAGCAACACGCCGGTTGATACTTTCTTGTGAGGTGCTGCGTCGACGGTCATCGGGCGTCAACCACACCGAGAGCCGCAAGGATCTCTTCTTCGTTCAGGACATGATCGGCATTCTTCGCCGCCTTCATGATCTGGTCAACCGACTCGTCATCACAGCCCCTGCCATGCATGGTTAACCAAGCGGTCGCGTTCGCCTTCCCACTCATTGGGCCGACGGTGATCGTTTGCTCCCGTCCGAGTTCGTCGGCGGGTACACCGCTGTAGATACGGTTGGCAAGCCACGTGTCTCCGGTTTTCAGGGCCTTGAGGACCGCCGCCGCATGGACCCCGGTGCTGGTCTCGAACGCATCCTTCCCAATGGCTGGGCAGCTATTCGGAACCGGGGTGTCTGTTGCCTCTGAAATCGCTTCGCAGTAGGCCGGCAGCTCGCGTAGATCGACATCGAGCCAGCCGAGAAGTTTGAGGTTGACGAGGAGGATCTCCATCGGTGTGTTCCCGACCCGCTCGCCGATGCCGAGTCCACACCCGTGGACGCGGTCCGCTCCCGCCGATAGGGCAGCGAGGGAGTTGATCACGCTGAGATTGCGGTCCCGGTGGCCGTGCCAGTCGATCTTCACGTCGACACCGGTGTCGGCAACAATCTCAACTGCGAGATTGACGAGTGCCCGAGTACCCCATGGGGTGGCGTGACCAACGGTGTCGGAGAGACAGATCCGCCGTGCCCCGGCCTCGATCGCTGCGGTGTAGACGGCGCGGAGAACTTCCGGTTTCGCCCGGGTGGTGTCCTCGGTCACGAACATGACCTCGAGACCCTCCTTGCGTGCGAGGGTGACAGCATCGACGGCGGTGCGTACGAGGAATTCATCATCCCAGCCCTCGACAAACTGCCGAATGGGGCTCGAACCGAGGAAGAGGGAGGCTTCGATCGCCACACCGGAACGCTGCTGTGCTTCGGCGATGGGGAGAATGTCCGCGGGGTGTGTGCGGCCGGCGCAGTTCGGCTCAATGCTGAGGTTCTCGTTCTCGATCTCTTGTGCGAGGGCCACGACGTGGCCAAGAACGACGGGGTCGGCCCCGGGATACCCGATATCGGCCGCGTGAATGCCGAGGGCCGCCATGCGGTGCAGAATATCGAGCTTTTCGTCAAGATTGGGTTGTCGGACCGAGGGGCTCTGCAGACCGTCACGCAAGGTTTCGTCGTCGATTTCGACGTTCTTGGGTAGTGGAATCGTCTCTTCGCCGATCAGATTCCAGTCATAGAGCAGCTCGCGCTCCCTCGTTTGCTCGTGTTCGTTGGCGGTCGTCGGGTTGTTCCCTGCCACGGCATCACCTTCTTGCTCAGACACAGCCGTCCGGCCGGTCGGTTGGCTCTCTACCAGATTCCCAGTGGCGAGCCGGTCTGACAATCGGGTGGCTGTGTCATTTTGATGATGCGAATGCATCACGCGCGGGTCATTGCACCGGATACCGATGGGTGTGTTCAGCCCTGGAAATGGCTCGGTAGGT
Source organism: Actinomycetota bacterium (assembly GCA_013151445.1). Taxonomy (GTDB): domain Bacteria; phylum Actinomycetota; class Acidimicrobiia; order Spongiisociales; family UBA5794; genus BMS3BBIN02. Next base: position 24,130 of record JAADIG010000015.1, on the reverse strand, counting down.
TCGTTGCATCACATAAATAGAGCGAGTAGCCCATTGACGGGAGTAGGGGTATCGGTAGACACTCGAACTAATCGACCGACCGGCCGGACGGTTGGAGACTCTCCATGCCCTGGCGGATCGCTGAAGGAGGAACTTTGACTGTACCTGCGCCCGGAATATCGTTTCGCCCGGGTGAGCTTGAGACTCACCCCGACGGGACCGGTAACCTTCTCGGTAGCCGCTGCCGCGCCTGCGGTGCCCACTTCTTCCCGATTCGCGAGGCATGTGCCGGATGCCTGAGTGACGACCTCGAAACGGTACGATTCTCGACCCGGGGTGTGCTTTACACGTTCTCCATCGTGAGGCAATCCGTACCGGCGTTCGAGGTTCCCTATGCCCTTGGTTATGTGGACTTCCCCGAGAAGGTCCGCATCATGGGCCAAATCAGCGGGTGTGACTTTGACGATATCAAGATCGGTATGGACATGGAGCTCGTCCTCGAACCCTTTGGTACAGACGATGAGGGGAACGAACTGACGGGCTATCGATTCCGACCGGTGGAGGCAGACAATGACTGATGTTCACGTTGTAGGTGTGGGGATGACCCGATTCGGAAAACACCCCGACAGCGATGCGGCAGACCTTGGAGCCGAGGCCCTGCATGGTGCGGTCGCCGATGCCGGGATCGACCCGCGTCTCATCGAAGCGGCGTATTGCGGTCATGTGTTCCAGGGGATGGTTACCGGGCAGAGAATCCTCGCTCAGGTTGGTCTTGCGGGTCTTCCGCTGGCGAACGTCGAGAATGCTTGCAGCAGCGGCGCAACGGCCATCCGCGAAGCCTCGCTTGCGATCCGGGCGGGCGAAAACGACGTTGTGATCGCGATCGGGACGGAACACCTCACGAGCAAGTTCTCCGGTGCGCTCACCCCGGATCCGAGTGATCCCGAGGCAGCGGTCGGAGCGACGATGCCCGGTGTGTATGCGATGCGGGCGCGGCGGTACATGGAAGAGTTCGGCATGACCCGCGAGCAGTTGGCGCTGATCCCCGTGAAGAACAAACGAAACGCTGCACAGAATCCGCTGGCCCATTTCCGCAAGGAGATCACGGTAGAAGACGTGTTGGCGTCGCGTCCGATTGCGGACCCCCTCCGTCTCCATGACTGCTCGCCGGTGACTGACGGTGCCGCCGCGGTGATCGTCATGAGCGACAAGGCCGCAAAGAAGTACGCGAACGGCCGGGGCATTCGTTTGGCAGCGTCGACTCTTCGCACGGGCTCGGTTGATGTCGAGCCGACATCAATGACCTACGAACCCTTGACGTGGAAAACCGCCAAAGAGGCCTACGAAAAAGCCGGCATCGGCCCCGAAGACGTCGACTTCGCCGAGGTACATGACTGTTTCTCCATAGCTGAAGTTCTTCGGGTCGAGGGTCTTGGACTCTTCGAACAGGGTCAGTATCCGTGGGCGGTCGAACGGGGTGAGGCCGATATCAACGGTCGACTCCCGATCAATCCGAGCGGTGGTCTTATCGGCAAGGGGCATCCACTCGGCGGTACCGGTGTTGCCCAGGTTGTTGAGCTTGTCAGACAGTTGCGTGGTGAGGCCGGCAGCCGTCAGATTGAGGGTGCCAGGATAGGGGTTGCCCACTGTCGCGGAGGCAAGGCCGTCGGTATCGAAGGAGCTGCGTGCACGGTACAGATCCTGGTTCGTTGAGAACGACTTCGCCGGAGCAGGTCCGGGTTCCGTTTGCGCTCATGCGTGGCGGGACCAGCAAGGCCGTGTTTGTGCGCGGGACGGCGTTGCCCAGGGTTCGCACCGAGCGCGACATCACCATTCTGGCGTTGTTCGGGAGTCCCGACCGTCGCCAAATCGATGGGCTTGGCGGTGCGGATCTGCTTACCAGCAAGCTGGCGATTATCGACCCACCAAGTCGTCCGGATGCAGACCTGGACTACACGTTTGCTCAGGTGAGCATTACCGAACCGGTCGTTGATTACGACATCAACTGTGGCAACATCTCGGCGGCCGTTGGAGCTTACGCCGTCGACGAGCAACTCGTAGAGGTCACGGAACCTTTCACAGAGGTACGAATCCACAACACCAACACCGGCCGGATACTCCGCGCAGAGGTCCCCGTCGTTGGTGGGAGGGCGGCCGTGGAAGGTAACTACGAGGTTCATGGTGTTCCCGGCACCGGAGCTCCAATCGCACTCGATTTTGGCCAAACTGCGGGCGGCATTACCGGCTCGCTGCTGCCAACTGGAAACGTAACGGACGTCCTCGATACACCTCTCGGCTCGGTGACGGTAACCATTCTCGACCTGGCAAATCTCACCGTCTTTGTTGATGCCCAGGCCGTGGGCATGACGGGTACGGAGGGGCCTTCGCAGTGCACCGCCGAGCACCTATCTTCGGTTGCGACGGTGAAGGCAGCGGCGGCTAGATTACTTGGTATGCCTACGAATGGACTCACCCCCGTGCCAGCCATTGTTTCGGGTCCCGCCGACTACCGCAGCTTCGCATCCGGGGACGATGTGGCTGGCAGTGAGGTGGATCTCGTTGCAAGAGTTGTCGGTGGGCGCCCCGCGGCACTCCACAAGGCGTATCCGGGCACGCTTGCGGCCTGCACCGGGGTCGCTGCTCGAATCCCGGGCACGGTTGTGCATCGTGTCATGCGAGGTGACCGACAGGACAACACAGACGTGCGCATCGGACACACATCGGGGGTGATGCCGGTTCGTGCTCGGATCAGCCAATCGGCCGATGGCTGGGTGGTCGATGAGGCGATCTACCACCGAACGGCCCGGCGGCTTGCCGAGGGCACGGCGTTCCTTCGGCGAAGTGTTTTGTTGCGCCAGGGGGACAGCTAGTGGCAGATCACATTCTCGCCATTGACGTCAATGGCGACCGTCATCGTGTTCTCGTGACGGACCAGCGCACGCTACTGGAAGTGTTGCGTGAGGATCTTGGACTGACCGGGACCAAACATGGCTGTGACGTTGGGGAGTGCGGCGCCTGTACGGTGCTTGTTGATGACAAGCCCGTGTTGTCTTGTCTGGTCATAGCCCGCCAGGTCGATGGGTCATCGGTACAGACGGTGGAGGGACTCGCCCACGATGGCAAGCCTGATCTTCTCCAGGAAGCCTTCGCCGAGCTGGGGGCTGCCCAGTGCGGATACTGCACCCCGGGCATGCTGATTTCGGCGCGGTCCCTGCTTGATGACAACCCGGATCCAACGACCGAAGAAGTGCAAGCGGGTCTTGCGGGGAACCTGTGTCGATGCACCGGGTACATCAAGATATTCGACGCCGTCCGGCTCGCCGCCGCCCGGGACCGCGGCTTATGACGCAATCGTTCTCTGTCGTCGGGAAGCCTCTTCCGCGGGTGGACTCCATGGATCAGACCATGGGGAAGACCCAATACGTCGATGACATGACTCTCCCCGACATGCTGGTTGGCCGACATCTCCTCAGCATCCATGCTCATGCTCGAATTCTCCGGATCGATACCAGTCGCGCCGAGTCCCTGCCCGGCGTGCGAGGTGTCATCACGGGCAGCGATCTTCCCATTACCTACGGCATCTTGCCGATTAGCCAGGACGAACACGCTCTTGCGGTCGATCGGGTTCGCTACGTTGGCGAACCGGTTGCGGCGGTAGCCGCGGTCGATGCAGCAACCGCAGAGGAGGCCCTTGGGCTCATCGATGTGGAGTATGAGCCACTTGACGAGGTGGTGACGCTTGAGCAGGCATTCGCCGATGACAGGCCCATTCTCCACGGTGATGGTTTAGGACAGAACGTCCATCGGTCTGCCGCTCTCGAATTTGGTGATGTGGAGGAAGGATTCGCCCGTGCGGATTACATCCGTGAGGACGTGTTCTTCTTCGGTGGGAACACACACGCGGCCCTGGAAACCCACGCAGCCCTCGCCTCGTACAGCCAAACCGGGAAGCTCACCCTGTGGTCGTCGACACAGGTGCCCCACTATGTACACCGAACTTTGGAGAAGGTTCTCGAACTACCTGCCGGCAGGATCCGTGTGGTTGCCCCTGCGATCGGTGGTGGGTTTGGTGGCAAGACGGATCCGTTCTCCCACGAACTCACCGCCGCAAAATTGTCGATGGTCACGGGCAAGCCGGTAAAGATCAACCTCAGCCGGGAAGAGGTGTTTTACGCCCATCGCGGACGTCATCCGGTTCTCATGTGGATCAAGACCGGCTTTGAGAACGATGGCACGATCACATCGATGCGTTTCAAGACCTTTCTCGATGGCGGCGCCTACGGCAGCTACGGTGTGGCATCGCTGTACTACACGGGGGCTCTGCAACCGACAACATATCGGATTCCCAACTACCGTTTCGAGGGAGTTCGGGTGTTCACCAACAAACCACCGTGCGGTCCCAAACGCGGTCATGGGACACCACAACCCCGCTTCGGTCTCGAGTGTCAGCTCGACAAGGCCGCCGACCATCTTGGCATTGATCCCGCCACCATTCGCCGCCGCAACGCCGTCGAACCGTTCTCTACCACCGTCAACCATCTGCGAATTACTAGTTGTGCGCTGGTCGAGTGCATCGACAAGGTTGTTGAGGAGTCCGGGTTTGCCGGCAAACACCGGCAGCTTCCGTCGGGGCGCGGCGTCGGGTTGGCCGTCGGGGCGTACATGTCGGGGGCCGGTCTGCCCATCTACTTCAATGATATGCCTCAGTCCGAGGTCCAGGTGAAGGTCGACCGCGGCGGCGGCGTTACGGTGTTTTCGATGGCCACCGACATAGGCCAAGGGTCAACGACGATGTTGGCCACCGTGATCGCCGAATCCTTGGGTCTCGAGCCCGCTGACATGATTATGGTGACCGCCGATACCGACCTCACCCCGGTTGATTTGGGTAGTTATTCGAGCCGGGTGACCTTCATGGCGGGTAACGCCGCCGTGGTCGCCGGCAGAAAGATCCGATCTCGTGTCGTGCAAGCCGTGGCCGACGAGCTTGAGACCGAGCCCGGATCCATTGTCGCCGAGCATGGTCGTGTTGGGGTGGCCGGCGATCCGGACCGCAGTGTGTCATGGGCCGATGGTGTCCGCCTTGCCATCGCGGCCACGGGCCCTCTTGTTGAGTCCGGTGGGTACACCGCTCCGAAGCTCGCCGGTTCGTTTCGGGGCGCCGGGGTTGGTATCTCGCCCGCATACAGCTACTCGGCGTGTGTCGTTGAGGTGGATTGTGATGCGGCTACGGGGATTGTCAAGGTTGAGCGTGTCTGGCTTGCTCATGATATCGGTCGGGCTCTGAACCCTCTCTTGACCGAGGGGCAGGTTGAGGGGGGCGTCTATATGGGTCTCGGTGAGGCGCTGTACGAGGAGCATGCCTTCCGTGGCAGTTTGCATCGCGGACCGTCCCTGCTCGACTACAAGATCCCCACCGCCCTCGACATGCCACCGGTGGAGACCTTTCTTATCGAGTCCGATGACCCCGAGGGTCCGTTTGGCGCCAAGGAGGTCGGACAGGGCCCCTTGCTCCCTGTGATCCCGGCCGTTGCGAACGCTATTCATGATGCCCTTGGTGTCCGCATCGACGAGGTGCCAATCACACCTCCGAAGATCGTTGCTGCGCTCCGCGAAGTATCGCGGGGTCGACCGGGTCGAGTCGGACCCGTGACGATTCCAGATTATGAGTTCACGAGACTGACCAGGGTCGAAGTACCCGAGGGGTTTGTCACACCATGACCATTCGACTTCCCGCGTTCGACTATCTCACACCGGAGACGCTCGAAGACGCGGCCCAGTTGCTCGCCGATCCTGAACGCAGCGTCGTCGTTGTCGGTGGTGGCACCGACGTTGTACCAAAGATGAAACGACGCCAGATCACCCCCGAGGTGCTGGTATCGCTCTCGAGGATCGAGTCTCTGCACGGGATTCGCATCGATGAGAGCGGGGCATGCACTATCGGTGCCTCAACGACACTCGCCGAGATTCACGACTCAACGGTCGTACCCGAGGTTTTTGCCGCCGCGGCAGGGGATGTAGCTTCGCCACAGATCCGTAACAGCGCAACGGTCGGAGGAAACCTCTGTCTGGATACCCGATGCAACTACATCGATATGTCGGATAGTTGGCGTCAGGCCAGTGGATACTGCCTCAAGGACGGCGGAGACACCTGCTGGGTGGCTCCACGGAGCAACAAATGTTGGGCCATCAGTTCATCCGATCTCGCCACCGTTGCCGTCGCTCTCGGCGGGTCAGTGAGGCTTACGAGTGTCCGGGGTGAACGTCTGATCCCGATCGAGGCGCTGTACAACAACGATGGTATGTCCTATCTCACGTGCGCCGCAGACGAGATTCTTGTGGAGTTGGTACTACCGCGTGGGAACGGTCGGGCGACTTACCGGAAGCTTCGCCGCAGGGGATCCATAGATTTCCCACTCCTCGGCGTCGCCATTAGCGCCCGGTTCGATGATGCCGGCATGTGTGTGTTCGCCAGGATCGTGCTCGGTGGTATCGCTTCGGCGCCGCTACGAGCAATCGAGGCCGAGGAGTTCATCGTCGGCCGCCAACTCACCGACGAAGTTCTCGAAGAGGCCGCACGCCTTGCGACTCAACCGGCACGCCCGCAGGACAACACCGACACAGGATCACGATATCGAAAGTGGATGGTGTCGGTGTTTGTCGAACGAGCTCTTGGTGATGTGGCAGGCGACCGTGCCTGAGGTTCGACTGTTCCTCCAGAGGTTTGAGCACGTTCGATTGGTCCACCGTGCGGCGACGTGGGGTGTCGGAGATGGACCGCGGCGATGAAAGTTGAGCCATGATGGAAACACCCTCGGATCGATACTCTTGGCGACTCGTGGAAACCGAGCAACCACTCGAGTTATTTGAAGACGCTGCACGACCTCCCGAAGCCGGCGAGGTCCTGGTCGAGGTCGCGGGGTGTGGATTGTGTCATACCGACCTTGGTTTTATCGACGGACAGGTCAAGACCCGCGCCGATCTTCCACTGGTGCTCGGCCATGAGATCAGTGGCACTGTTGTCGAGACCGGTGCTGGTGCCGCTGAATGGCTTGGGAAAGATGTGCTCGTGCCCGCCGTCATTCCCTGTGGTGAGTGTGATCTTTGTTCCTCCGGGAGAGGAAACGTGTGTGCCAGCCAGCAGATGCCCGGCAACGACCTTGATGGCGGTTTCGCAACCCACGTCACTGTTCCAACGAGGGGACTCTCGGTGATCGAGAACCTCCCCGAGGGATACGACCTTGCCGACCTATCGGTGGTCGCCGACGCCGTCACGACACCTCTCCAGGCCGTGCGACGCGCCGAGGTATCCGAGGGGGACTTTGTTGTTGTTGTCGGGGCCGGTGGTGTTGGTGCCTATGCGGTCCAGATCGCCGCGACGTCCGGGGCAACCGTGATCGCTGTCGACATCGACGAGGGCCGTCTTGAATTGCTGCGTCAACACGGTGCGAACGGTACGGTCAATGCCCGCGATTTGTCTGCCCGTGAGGTCCGTGACGAGGTGCGTGGACACGCCAAGGCCTTCGGTGCGTCTCGCCGCGGTTGGAAGATCTTCGAGTGCTCGGGGACGTCGGCGGGTCAGGAAACCGCATACGGACTCCTCGGCCCGGCGGCGACTCTCGCGGTGGTGGGTTTTACCATGGACAAGGTAACGATCCGGCTCTCCAACCTCATGGCCTTCGACGCGACCGCCTTCGGTAGCTGGGGATGTCCACCGGAGCGGTATCCCGAGGCTATCGACCTGGTGACGTCGGGCAGGGTGCAGCTCCTGCCCTTCACCCGCAAGGTTCCGATGCGCGACATCGCAACGGCCATAGCCGAGGCCCATAGCCGAGCCGATGCTCGAAGAACGATTCTTATTCCCTGACCAATTCCTCCCTACGAAAGGTGAAACACCATGGAGTTCATTGACCACGATCTTGTGCCGGAGCGCGAGTTCAACGAGATTCTCTATGAGACTCGACCGGTACTCGACAATTCCGGTGCCGCGGTTGGCGGGCTTCACGCGGTGTGGATCACCCTCAACAATCCTCAACAGCTCAACTCGTACACCACCGAGTCGGTGAAAGAGGTGATCCTCGCGTTCCGACGAGCATCGGTAGATCGCGCCGCCGTTGCGGTGGTTTTCACCGGGGTTGGGGACCGAGCATTCTGTACCGGCGGGAACACTGAGGAGTACTCCGAGTATTACGCGGGCCGTCCCGGCGAATACCGGCAGTACATGCGGTTGTTCAACGACATGGTGTCGGCGATCCTGATGTGTGACAAGCCCGTCATCAACCGGGTGAATGGCATGCGCATCGGTGGGGGACAGGAGATTGGCATGGCGTGTGACTTCACGCTTGCATCCGATCTTGCAAGGTTCGGCCAGGCCGGGCCGAAACATGGATCGGCACCCGATGGTGGATCGACGGATTTCCTCCACCTGTATGTGGGGTGGGGTGATGCAATGGCGAGTTGTGTGTTGTGTGATCCCTGGAGCGCTCATGAAGCGCTCCGTCTCGGTCTTGTCAACGATATCTTCCCAGTGCTTAAGGTTGACGGAGAGTTTGTTCCCAACCCGCTCGTTGTTACTGACCGGTACCTGGACAAGTGGGGAAAGATCATCCACGGAAAGCCGAAGGAGGGCGAGGATCTGCAGGCCGCAAAGGTGCAGCTCAAGGCCGGTACGGTCGACTTCTCAATGCTTGATGCCGGCGTGGACGCAATGCTCACCAAGATTCTCTACACCATGCCCGATTGCACACTCAAGACCACCGAATCGGTGCGTAAGAAGAAACTCGAACACTGGGACCAGAACAAGGAATCCAACCGTGCGTGGTTATCGCTCAACATGATGACGGAGGCAAAGGCGGGTTTCCAGGCCTTCCACCGTGGTTCACGCGAGGTCGGACGGGAAGTCGACTTTGTTGATCTGCGGCGTCGGCTTGCGGCCGGTGAGACCTGGGGTGACGAGTTGATCGAAGCAGTCTCACCACAATACAAAACAGACTCGTGAGCGACGAGTGGGTCCGCCATGACGTGTCTGGCGATGGAGCAGTGCACACGATCACGATCGACAAACCACCGGGCAATGTGATCGACATTGCCCTGTGCGCACAGATTGCACCCGCCATCGAGGCGGCTCGAGTTGCAAGTGATGCCAGGGTGCTTGTGCTCCGTGGCGCTGGCCGACACTTCTCGTTTGGTGCAAGTGTGGAGGAGCACCTGCCGGACAAGGCTCCCGAGATGCTAGATGCCCTGGGAGGGGTCATTCGGTCACTTGTTGGATTCCCATATCCGACGCTTGTTGGCGTCCAGGGTGCATGTCTTGGAGGTGGCCTCGAACTGATGCTCGCCTGCGGAATCGTGATTGCCGACGAGGGGGCGACCCTGGGCACACCCGAGATCCAACTCGGTGTTCTTCCACCCGCGGCGACGGCGCTGCTGGCCGGGAGAGCCGCCGAGGATGTCATCCTGACCGGGCGCAGCTTCACCGCAAAGCAGGCTCGCCGCATCGGCATCGTCAATGTGATCGCCGAGGGTGGCAGTTTGGATGCTGTGATTGATGGTTTCATCAACGAGCATTTTGTGCCCCGGTCTGCGTTCTCGTTGCGGATGGCGACCAAGGCCGTGCGCGACGGGCGTCTCGAGGACTTCGACCGGAGGCTGGCCGCCGCCGAGGGAATCTACCGCGAGGAGCTGTTGGTGTCACACGACGGTGTTGAGGGAATTGCGGCCTTCATCGACAAACGACCCCCGCAGTGGACCAACAACTAACACAGTGAACCAACAACTGAGCCTCGACGTCATAGATCTTGAGGCTCAGGAGTTGGGTGGTGTCAGCCGGTTGCCTGTTTACGGGTAAAGAGGGCGATGTACGTCGTACATGCCGTGACCGCACAGCTTGTGCAAGCCTCGCCGAAACTCGACGGGTCCAACATGGTGGTGGTGGTTTCGAAACCCAGTCCCGTGTAGAGCTCGTCAAGTTCGTCGATCCGTGCCGGGTCGGTCACCGTGCGGCGTTGCCATCCAGCCGACTCAAGCGCGGGCGCCTGCAGGATCTGCACCCCGGCCGAGCAATAGATTGCTTCTGAACCCGTGTCCTCGCTCACACGCCTGCTCCTGCCATACGGCCGTCAGATCCGAGTTTTTCGAGTCGACGGCGTCCGAGTATCGCACAGCCGAGTGCCGGTACGAACTGCACCATGTCCCCGTCGGGGACATTCACTTCAGCATCGAGGAGGTCGCTAACGGTTTTCCCCATCGTTTCGAAACGCAGGATGCCTCCGATGAGAGTGAACTCGGGTTCTGCCCGTACCCGCTTCATGAGCTGCACCGATCGGCCGGTCAACGATTCAATCGCACCCTGCATGATGTCGGCGGGGGCGGTACCCAGCGAGAGGTGGTTAATAACCTCCGACTCGGCAAACACCGCACACACACCGGATATCGGAACTGGTTGTTTCGACGTGACCATGAGGGCGCTGATCTCCTGGATGTCGTACCCCATGTAACGGGCGGTCTTTTCCAGGAATGCCCCGGTGCCCGCTGCGCACTTGTCGTTGAGCCGAAACGATATGACCTTCGCCGCCTCGTCAACGCGACTCGCCTTCATGGTTTGACCGCCGATGTCAAGGATCGTGCGAGTACCTGGGAACAGGAGGTTGGCTCCACGTGCACTAGCCGTCAGGTCCGTGACCTGAAGATCCTTAAAGTCGACTTGGTGCCGACCCGGGCCGGTAGCGATCACATAGGAGATGTCGTTCTCGCTCAGCCCGGCAGCTTCGAGTACCTGGTTGTAGATTGTTCGGGCTATTTCCTGAAGCCGAAACCCGGTAGGTAGCATCGCCTTGGCGAGGATCTCATGGTCCTCGTTCTGCAGAAGTGCCTTGGTGTAGGTAGATCCGATATCCAGACCTGCGGTGATAATCACAGTGTCACCCCCGAAACCGTACTCACCGGCGTGCGCCCGGTCAGTACATGGTCGAGCGCAAACAGCGCCGCACCAAGTGCCCCCATGTAGTGGCAATCATCGCTGATGTTCAGTGGTTTCTCGAGTCGCTCTTCGAGGGCCCGCACCATGCCAAGGTTGCGGGACACACCACCGGTGAACGTGATTTCGTCGTTGATGCCTACTCTGCGCATCAGACCCGCGGAACGCGATGCGATTGACTTGTGAACTCCCCAGAGGATGTCCTCAATCTTCTTGCCCTTCCCGATCCAGGCCAGCACCTCCGACTCGGCAAAGACGGTACAGGTCGTGCTGATCTTGATCGGCTTTGTGCTTCTGAGAGAGACGGGCCCGAGGTCGTCTATGGGGATGTCGAGGGCGGCCGCGGCGGCTCCGAGGAACCGGCCGGTACCTGCGGCGCATTTGTCATTCATGCAGAAGTCGACAATCTCGCCCTCTGCGCTCACCGAAATCGCCTTCGTGTCCTGTCCACCCATATCGACGACGGTGCGAGTATTCGGAAACAGATGCACGGCCCCACGGCCGTGACAGCTGATCTCGGTGACCTGGGTGTTGCCGAACGTGACTCGATACCGACCGTATCCGGTGCCGACGACGTACTCGACTTCTTCCTCGTCGATTTCATGCTCATTGAGTGCCAACAGGAACGAATCCTCGGCGGCCTTGATAACGTTGGCACCCGTATCGATCAGTGCGCGTCCAACGATGACCCCGGCTTCGTCAACGATGACGGCCTTAGTTTGGGTCGATCCAACATCGACTCCGGCTGCAAATGCCACTGAGATCACCTCATCCTTTTCCGTCGGACAGCGTTTGCTGTCTACGGGATTCCAGGCCTTCGAAGAAGGCATCAATTCTGTTCTTCATCTGGGCTTCGGAGACAACTCGACGGTCCATCATGTCGGATTCGATAAACAGACTCGGGATTCCGAGTTTCTCCGTCATGTGCTTGCGGCCGTCGGCAAGTCCGGTCGACACGGTTCGGCAGCTTTTGATTGGGTGGTAGATGATGCCGTCGACGTCGAAGTCATTCGCCATGTCCTCAAGGACTTCGTTCTGGTGGAACATGGAGTCCATGGCGTCGCGCACACTAACGAGCACACCCTCGGCGAGACTCGCAACCGGATCCTTGAGGTCGTATTCGAACCCTCGGTTGGTTCCGCCCGATGCGAACCAGAGATACGTGGAGTTCACAAACGTCCCGCCCCACTCGGTGAAGAGCTCGTTGAAGCGACGAAAGATTGGGTAACAAGGTACACCGACAAACAACAAGCGGTACTTCTCGTCGATGGTCTGGCCAATACCGTTGGCGGCCTTGTACTCCATTTCCTCGACGACTCGTTCGAAGTATTGGGCCCCCTCCTCAGTGCCACGGAAACCGTTGGCGACACCGAGGAAAATGGTGCCGTCGGTGAGGGCGCTGAACAGGGATGGTTTCGCGTTGTTGAGCTCGAGAATTCGTTTCCAGGACCGACTCATCGTGTTGGCGTAGCCGAGCACTTCGCGGAACTTGTCGATGTCGAACTTCTTGCCGGTCACTTCTTCGCACAGGGTGATGAGCTCGCGGAGCTGGACCTCAACGTACTTGCGGTCGGCCTCGAAATCTCGGTCACCCTGCCAGGTTTGTTTACCGGCCTGACGAGTCCCGGGAATGTCGATCGTGAAGGTAGGCGTCCCGTACATACGCTCCCAGATCTCGGCCCATTTGATGTAGGTGTTGCACGCGTTGGTGAGCACGGTGAGGCTGGGTTTGGGGATCTGCGCCATGGGGTGTTCGCCACCGCGCAGTTGTGTGCCGACGTCTGCCTTTACGTAACCGCAGATATCGGGTGAATACCCGTAGTTCTCGGCTTCCTCGAGGTACTCGTGCGCGACGTGGCGTACCGCGGTCTGCAGCGAATTGATCTCGGGGAACACGACGGGAAGGTCAAACGTCTTGAGGATCTCGTTAATGCTGCCCATAACAAACACGTAGGCGGATTGGCCACCGGTTTTTGCCGTGTTGTCGAGCTCTTCAAACCATTCGCGGAACATCGCTGCTCCCTCGCGGTTTCCACGTCCGACCAGGTCGTGTGTTGTATCGAGTGTCGTCATGTCAACCTCCGTGAAGTAGTTGGGAACATCATGCGAAGAGCAGGTGCTCGACGAACGTTGCGACCTGTAGTTCGAGCTGATCGAAGGAGCTCATGTTCTCTTCGAACTCGCTGAGGAAGTACGAGATCTCCGCGTCGTCGAGGGAGTGGGTGTAGGCAACTTGTTCTTCGAGGCCGGGCTCGCACATCTTGGCGGCTGCCAGGATGGCAGCGTCCGCCCCCGCGTCACTTATCCGTTGCTTCAGCATCTCCTCTTTCGGCTTTCGCAGGTCGTGCTGGACGGGGCTGTAGGACGAGTGTTCGATGTAGGCGGTTGCGAGATTCCCCAAGGGGTCTCCGTCAACGGGGACATCTTCGGTTATCCAGCGCAAACCGATGAGGAAGTCGTCATCGACGACATAGACGGTACGGCCGAGCATTCTGATGAGGTCAAACGGTGGCTGTTCACAGAACCCACCTTCAAACACCACCCGGATGCGGTCCTCGGGTTTGTTGTCGCGCTCGCGGATTTTCGGAAGGAGCTCGGTGAGTAGTTCGTTGTGTTCCTCACGCGGAACCATGCCAGCCAGTGCAACGAGGGCGTAGGCGTCCTCGGCTGCAATCAGCCAAGGTGTATCACGTTTAATTTCGTACAATTCACGCATGAGGCGGCGATTTTCGTTGAACACCGCGATCGAATTCTGGAGGTCCTCGTCGGTGATCGTGCGGCCCGAGACTTCTTCTACGACGCGTCGTATTCGGTCATATTCGTGGGTGAGGTAGTCGATACTTCCCGATGAGTTCGGGTTCTGTGGAAGGTACAGAATCTGGCTTGGATAGTCGACGTTGCGTCCCCAGATTGCAGCCAGGTTCCGGGCTGCGTCACAGATCGGGTGGGAGATGAAGAGATCCATCTCGACCACATCGCTGAGCGCCAACTCCAGGGAGGTCTTCAGAATCGAGCATAGGTACGAACCGAAATGCGAGTCTGCCTGGTTTGCCTCCAGCGGTGCGCCGCGTACCTTGAAGGGCAGCATGCCGGCTGCATGAACGATCTCTTCAGGGAAATAGACCTGGAAGTGGCCAGCGATCTTGCCGCCCGCTTCGCGCCAGCGGCGGGCCGTCTCAAAGTCCGGAGCCTCGACCATGTCGCGACATTCGAGCAGAGCATCGTCGAGCGACTTGTCGCGCCATTCGGTGAATATTCTCGTCGCGGTCATAGTCATAGTGTTCCTCCAGTAGGTGGTGTGCCAGCACCATCGAAGAAGAGATCCACAACATGGCCGAGACGCGCCTGGGTACTTCCGTAAACATGGTCGGCGTACTCACCGATCACCACTTCGACCAGGGCAACAAACGACCAGGAGAGAATTCTCGCATCTCCGGGGGCTAGTTCACCGTTCTTGATTCCTTCATCAATAATCGTTTCGACCTGTTCGGGGAGAGCGCGTTGGTAGGCGCGTACGAGGAGATCGCGTTCCTCACCCGAGAATGTGTTGATGTCCCGCCTCACGAGGCGGGTGAGTTCGCGATCTTCGCGAGGGAGTTCAAGGAAGTCCCGTGTCAGGCGTGAGAGTCGGTCGCGGCAGCTACCGGGTGAGGTTGTTGCCTTCTCGAAAAGCAGCCGCTTTCGCTCGAGGTCATCGAGCATCATCGACAGGTACAGCCGTTCCTTGCTCGGGAAGTGGTGATACAGGCCACCCTTGGTTACCTCAGCGGTGCGGGCAATCATGTCCGTCGTGACATCGGCGTAGTTACGAGCAACAAACAGTGTTCGTGCCGCGGCGATGATGCGTCCGGATGTGGCTTCTGATTTGGTGAGTGTCTGTGTCATGCTGTCGCCTAGATTGCATACCGACCGACTGACCGGTCGGTTTTATCGTACCGAGCCGTATTCACCGTGTCAACCGGTGTTCCTCTCCCCGTATCGGGTTGCCGCTGGCGGGTGTCCGGTCCGACACCGGAGCGGTACCATGCGGCCGTTGATCTGCTTTTGGGAGTTTTATATGGGGAACGAATCCGACTACCGGTTTGACCGATCGGTGCTGCCGTCGCACTATCAGATCGTCCTGGAACCGGACATTCCTGGGGCCCGTTTCGTTGGGAATGAGGTGGTCCACTTTGACCTGATCGAAACGACCGACCGTATCGTGCTCAACGCCATCGAGCTGGAGATTGACTCCGCAAGGGTTCTTGGAGCCGGCGTTGGGATCCAAGCGGTCGTTTCCTACGACGAGGAACTGGAGCGAGTTACCCTCGCCCTCGGGCGAACCATCGCCCCCGGCAGCTACCAACTGGTCGTCTCGTTCAGGGGAATCTTGAACGACGAACTTCGTGGGTTCTATCTCTCGAAGTACACCGACGCCGACGGTAACGAGCGCACGATTGCAACCTCACAACTCCAGGCCACCGATGCGCGTCGGGCGTTCCCCTGCTGGGACCAGCCTGACCTCAAGGCGACCTTTGAGGTCACCCTCATCGTCGACGAAGACCACATGGCGATAACGAATGGTCCCGAGGTCGGCCGAAGGTCCCTTGGCGACGGTAGGACCGAGGTCCGTTTCGGTACGACCATGAAGATGTCGACCTATCTGGTCGCGTTTATTGTCGGTGAACTTGAGGCGTCACCGCCTGTCGACGTCGATGGTGTCGCGCTTCGTGTGATCCATGTGCCAGGGAAGAAGGACCTCGCAACGTTTGCACTCGAGGCGGGAGCGTTCTGTTTGCGGTATTTCGCGGACTACTACGGCATTGCGTATCCGGGGAAAAAGGTAGACATGCTTGCCATTCCGGATTTCGCTGCGGGTGCGATGGAGAACCTCGGGGCCATCACCTATCGAGAGACCGCGCTGCTGGTAGATACGAAGACGGCCACACATGCCGAGCTCGATCGAGTTGCCGAGGTTGTTGCCCACGAACTCGCACACATGTGGTTCGGCGACCTCGTCACTATGGACTGGTGGGAGGGTGTGTGGCTCAACGAAGCCTTTGCAACCTTCATGGAGAACAAGGGGGTGGCTGCCTTTCGCCCAGCATGGAATCGTTGGCTCGGTTTTACGACCAGCCGTCAGGCTGCGCTTGAGATTGACGCCCTCACGACGACGCGGCCGATAGAACTGTCCGTTGGATCCCCCGACGAGGCGGACGCCATGTTCGACACCCTGACGTATGAAAAGGGTGGATCGGTGTTACGAATGCTTGAGCAATACCTAGGTGAGGAGGTTTTCCGGTCGGGGATTTCTGCCTATCTCAAGAAACATGCATACGCCAACACCGTGACCTCGGATCTGTGGGTCGCCCTCGAGCGGGCTTCGGGGGAGCCGGTTGCCGAGATGATGAACGGGTGGATCTATCAGGGTGGTTATCCGCGCCTGCGAGCAGCCAAGCAATCAGACGGGACTGTGGTTCTGACCCAAGACCACTACCGCTTTCTCGGAGGCGGGGAGGGTCGCTGGATGGTGCCGCTGCGGTATCGCTCCTCGCACGGGGACGGTCGGATGATTGTGGGCGACAGGGCCGTGCTCGCAGCCGATGATGACCTGCTTCTCAATGCGGGTGGAGACGGGTTCTACTCGATAAGTTACGACGCTGAGCTGCTCGACGTAGTTCGATCGAACCTCCCACGGCTGACCAGCCACGAACGCTCCGCGGTGTTATGGGACACCTGGTCAGGCACACTTGCCGGCGAGACCTCTGGTTCGACATTCCTGGAGTTCGTTGCTGGCATTGGTAACGAGCGCGAGCCGGCGATTTGGGCGGTTGTGCTTGGTGGGATTGCAGAGCTGGATAATGTAGTTTCGACCGATCTTCGCCAGGAGCTCCAGACCTTCGTTCGTTCGATCCTCGGCGATCTTGCTGCCGAACTCGGGTGGGAGCCATCGGATGACGAAACGGCACTCAATCGCCAGTTACGTGGCGTAGTTCTGCGGGCCATGGGTGCGCTCGGGAACGATGCGGAGACCAAGAGGATGGCTCGGGAGGTCCTCGAATCGGCTCGAACCGATACGGCTGCGATCGACGGTGATGTCGCGGCGGCCGCTCTCCACGTTGTGGCGACCGATGGGACCATGGCCGACTTCGAGTCTTTCTTTCGGGGATACCGGAGTGCCGCGACGCCGCAGGAGGCGATCCGATACCTGCGAGCCGCGGCGACCGTTCCCGAAGACGAAGCAGCGCAGCGCCTCCTGGCAATGGTGCTCGACGGAACAATCCGCCGTCAGGACTCCTACTGGCTTCTTGCCACCCTCCTCGGTCAGCGCCAGACCGGTGCGGCAACCTGGGAGCGCATCAAGGTCGAGTGGGATGCCGTTCTAGGTGCCATGCCGAGACAGAATGTGCGGCGAATGTTCGATTTCGTGCAGAATCGATCCGAGCCTGATGTCGCTGCCGATATTAAGGCATGGCTTGCCGGTCACCCGCTCGGTGCGGCGGCAACACACATCGCCCAACAGATCGAACGGCTCGATATTCGGGTTCGGCTCCGCAACCGCGAGGCGACAGCACTGTGCGTACCCACTTTGTCGTGATGTCGAGGGGACAATTCCTTGTCCTCCGTGTACATTGGCAATAACAAACAAGGAGTGGTGCATGGGATTTTTAGATACCGTTAAGGGCCTGTTCGGGTCCGCAAAGGACAAGGCCGGCGACATGGCCGACAAGGCCGGGGACGTTGCCGAGGGCGCCTGGGACAAGACAAAGGATGTTGCCGGGGGCGTGGCTGACAAGGCCGGGGACGTTGCCGAGGGCGCCTGGGACAAGACAAAGGATGTTGCCGGGGACGTGGCCGACAAGGCCGGAGACGTCGTCGAGAGTGTTAAGGATCGGTTTGATGGCGACGATGATGGCGATGCCGTTGCCGACGACGCCGTTGCCGACGATGCTGGTGGCGACGATGCTGGTGGCGACGATGCTGGTGGCGACGCTTCCTGACGGTTTCTAACCCCGAAAAGATGATGTGAGAGGGACGCCGGGCGGTGTCCCTCTCATGCGTATGGTGGTCCGCCATGCATGGCCCACTGGTAGGCTCGGAACACAAACGTCATTTGCGGTGAAAGGGGCGCCATGCGTAGCCATGAGGTTGACTACACCATTCACGGGGATGGTCTGCAGTTCGTTGAAATCGAACTGGATCCCAGCGAGTCGGTAATAGCCGAGGCCGGCAACCTGAAGTCGCAGTTCTTTGGAGGAGAGGGGTTATTCCTCACAACCCTCCAGGGCAGTGGCCGTGTCTGGTTGCAGTCGGTGCCATTCTCGCGTCTCGCTGATCGCATCGCTCCCTTCGGTGGGGGTTCGAGTGCCGGTGAGGGTTCGGCGATCGGCGGACTCTCGACCCTGTTCGTACGTTGATGCAGCCACCGGTTCCCTACCTTGATGGTGAGTACCCCATTCGGTTCGCCCATCGTGGGTCACGCGTGCTGTGGCCGGAGAACACCGCAGTCGCTTTTGCGGGTGCAGTTGATCTCGGATACCGCTACATCGAGACGGACGTGCGGATCACCCGCGATGGTGTCGTGGTGGTGTTCCACGATGACACTCTGGACCGAACGACAAACGGGAAGGGTCCGGTCAAAGATTGGCTGTTCGAGGACATTAAGCACCTGGACGCTGGGTGGTGGTTCGACCGCGATGCGGGATTTCCCCAGCGTGGCGGCGAGGCAGTTGTGTCTTCGCTCGACGAGACGTTCGAACGGTTTCCCGAGGTACGTTTCAACATTGATCTCAAGGGTCCGGGAATGGAATGGCCGGTTGCGGATGTCATTCGACGGCACGGGCGTGAGACATCGGTCATGGTTGGTTCCTTTAAGGGTCGTCGTATCGGCAAGTTCCGTCGCGTCACCGGCGGCGCTGTTGCGACATCGGCAGGTCCGGCCGCGGCGCTGTCGCTGTACTCGGCGTCTCGTATCGGAAAGACGGTGTCTACTGCTGCAAGCGCGTTCCAGGTTCCGTTTGACTATTGGGGGATCAATATTGACGAGAAGTTTGTGGCTGCCGCCCATCGTTGCGGAGCCCATGTGCATTGTTGGACTGTCAATGAAGCGGCCGACATGCACCGGCTGCTCGATGTCGGTGTTGATGGGATCGTCACGGACCGTCCCGATACCTTGAACGAAGTGATCGCCCAGCGTTAACCATCCTCGTTTTGGTATACCGCCCTGACGGGCGCCAAAACGGGAGAGAGGTCAGATGCCTGGTGGGGTGAAGGGGAGTCCGTCGAGCTGAATGATGAGGTCGATCACGACGGATCGGGCCGTCTCGAAATCAAGACCTCGGTAACCCTGATAGGTTTCCCCCTTCTCCTGGAGGTACACCCGGAACGATTCACCATCATCGAGAATGTACAGACCGACGAGATTCGTGCCGAGGCGGAGCAGGGCCATCTTGTCGGGGATCTCTGCGTGGAGGTCCATCATTTCGAGATTGAACGCCTCTTCGAAGTCGGCGGTGGAGGTTGCGCGGCGGCCGAGTGACTGGGAAGCGAGTCTGCGGGCTTGACGTTCAAGAATCGCCCGGGCCTGTTCCTGACGGGTAGGGCGATCCACTACTGGACGGTAGGTCGATGAGCGAGCCGGGCGTTCTCATAGGACGCGATATCGTTCTCGTGGTGCATCGTCAACGCGATGGTGTCCAGGCCATTCAGTAAACAGTGTTTGATGAACGGGTCGATCTCGAAGCGGATCGAAACATCGCGGGCAGTAACGGTCTGGGTCTCGAGATCGACGACGACCGAGTTCTCCGGGTCTTGGGCAACCTCGGTGAGGCGATCAACGACGTCCGGATCGAGCGCAACCGGCAGGAGCCCGATCTTGTAGCAATTATTCAAAAAGATGTCAGCGAACGATGGGGCAATGATTGCCCGGAATCCCCAGTCCTCAAGCGACCACGGGGCGTGCTCGCGAGATGAACCAGATCCGAAGTTGGGACCCGAGACAAGAACCACGGCATCCCGGTACTCGGGTCGGTTAATCACGAAATCTTCGATCAGCTCGCCTTCTGGATCGACGGCCCAGTCATAGAACAGAAACGGCCCGAACCCCGAACGTTCAACACGTTTCAGGAACTGCTTCGGGATGATCTGGTCGGTATCGACGTTGGCTCGGGGGAGCGGCGCCATCTGGCCTTGGATGGTGCTCACCGGGTTCATGACAGCTCCCAGTCGGCCACGTTGACAAAGTGTCCCTCGATAGCGGCAGCCGCCGCCATGGCAGGGCTGACGAGATGCGTGCGTCCGTCGCGCCCCTGGCGCCCCTCGAAGTTGCGGTTCGACGTTGAGGCACACCGTTCGCCCGGTGACAACACGTCTGGGTTCATTGCCAGACACATGGAGCATCCCGCGTCACGCCATTCAAAACCTGCATCCAGGAAGATGGTGTCGAGACCCTCCTCCTCGGCTTGCAGCTTCACCAACCCCGACCCTGGCACAACCATTGCGTGCACCCGGTCCGCGACCTTGCGACCCTTCAGAACTGCGGCTGCTGCTCTCAGGTCTTCGATACGCCCGTTCGTGCACGAACCGAGGAATACGCGATCGATAGCGATCTCGGTGATTGGAGTCCCCGGTTCGATATCCATGTACTCAAGTGCCCGTCGCGTTGAGTCCTTGTCGAGAGGGCTGTCGAAGTCATCCGGTGATGGCACCGATGCCGTCACGGGCAAAGTCTGTGCCGGATTGGTGCCCCACGAGACGTAGGGGACGAGAGTTGTCGCATCGACAATGACCTCTCGGTCAAATGTTGCACCCGGGTCTGTTGGCAGCGTTGACCAGTATGCAACGGCCGTATCCCAGGCAGATCCCTTGGGTGCCCGTGGCCGTCCCTCAACAAAGTCAAAAGTCTTCTGGTCCGGTGCGATAAGGCCGGCTCGGGCACCCGCCTCGATGCTCATGTTGCACACTGTCATCCGACCCTCCATCGACAGAGCCTCAATCGCGGATCCGCGATATTCGATGACATACCCGACACCACCATCGACACCGATCTCAGCGATGATCGCAAGGATGATGTCTTTTGCCGTCACACCAGGGGGTAGGTCGCCGTTGACGGTGACCGCCATCGACTTCGGTTTCGCCTGCGGCAACGTTTGGGTGGCGAGCACATGCTCGACTTCGCTTGTTCCAATCCCAAAGGCCAGCGCTCCGAACGCTCCGTGTGTGGACGTATGTGAGTCGCCACAGACGATCGTCATCCCCGGCTGGGTGACACCCTGTTCGGGACCGACGACGTGCACGATGCCCGAACGCGGGTCGTCGATGTCGAGAAGTGTGATCGCGGTGCCTTCGCAGTTTGCGATGAGTGTGTCGATCTGCTTTTTCGATAGAGGGTCCTGGATTCCGAGTTCCCGGCCGATCGTAGGGACACCATGGTCGATCGTAGCGAGCGTGAGATCGGGACGGCGCACAGTGCGACCGCTCATCCGTAGCGCCTCAAAGGCCTGCGGTGAGGTGACCTCATGAACCAGATGGAGGTCAATGTAGAGCAGGTCGGGCTCGCCATCGGCGCGACGAACCACATGGTCGTCCCAAACCTTCTCGAACAGCGTCCTCACGCCCGTCACCTCTCTCCTCGTGAGCGAGACATTGATGGTAGACGGGATCGGCAAGGAACCAATTCGCCAACTTCTGACGGTATCGTGGTAGCCATGCCGCTACTTCTTGCCCTTCTTCTGACGATTCAGCTTGGTGCCCCGTTTGGTGATGCGGATGCCAAGGCCGTGTCGATGGATGGTGATTTCGTCGTCGAGGTGAGTGTTGAAGCCCCTCCCGGACCCGATGCTGTGCTCGCCCGCATCGTTGATGCGGGACGAGAGCTGCCTCCGGTTGCACTGTCACCGCTGGGAGATGGGCGTTACGGTGGTTTACTGACGTTCGCTGAGGTTCGCGACGTGCGGGTCGCCTTTGAGGCGCGACTCGGAGTTGACGTGGTTACCTCCGACCTGGTCACACTCACCGACCTCGGTGTCGATCCGGTGGTGTTCGACGGCCTCGTCCCGGCGCAAACGGTTGCAGGTAGTGACGATGGCGACGCCGGACCGAGCAGCCTTCCGCTGGTGTTCGGAGTGTTGTTGGCCGTTGCTTCGTTGGCCGCGCTGGCGGTTTGGGCACGATCAGTTGACAAATGGGCGGTAAATCCCGACAATACGGCAAATGCCGACCAAACCACAGCCAGTGAGTCCGATCCCTCCCCGTGAACCGTCGTTGAAGACGCCGGACCCATTCGTTGTCCCACCGACTGCGACCCGCGACTATGCACTCGACTCGTTGGTATTTCTGACGACACCGGAACAGATGAAGGCCCTGTCCGACCGGACACGCATGATCATCCTGGACCTGCTCTTGGAACGTTCGGCGACGACATCTCAACTAGCCGAGGCTCTTGGGAAACCCAAGGGAACGGTTGGATACCACCTCAAGAACCTCGAACAACACGGTCTGGTGAAGGTCGTGCGGACCCGCAAGGTACGGGCAATGACCGAGAAGTACTACGGGCGTACCGGCCGCACCTTTGTTCTGCCCGACACGGGGCCGAAAGCTGAGAGGTCAGCGATGCTCGACGAGGCAAAAAGTGAGATGATGTTTGAGGAGGGAAATCCGCTTCCGGCATTCACTCTCCGGCGGATGCGTCTCACCGAGGCCGATGCGTTCGAATTCGCCAAACGACTTTTCGAGCTCACCGCCGAGTTCGTTGACCAGAAGCCGGGTGGCGACACGGTTTATGGACTGCTTGCGGGGATCTATCCGACCGACCGCCCCATGTTGACCGAGACCGACGACTCGGAGGGGGAATCCGGTGAGTGACCCAGCCAGCAAAGAGGAAAAGAGGAAACCCCGCCTCGACACGAACTACTGGAAACTGTGGACCGCCAGCGTGGTCTCGAATGTCGGTGATGGTATCGGTACGATTGCGTACCCTTGGATTGCATCGTCGGTCACCCGAAACGGACTTCTCATCGCGGGCATCGCAATAGCGCAGCGGCTCCCGTGGCTGGTGTTCACACTCCCGGCGGGTGTTATCACTGACCGATTCGACCGGCGCAAGATCATGGTCCTCATGGATGTTATCCGGGCAGCGCTGATCGCCATCATGGGGTTCATTGTGCTCGGTCGTCAGGATGGACTGCCGACCCCCGACATTATTGAAAAGGGGCTGCCGTTCGTCGAGGATCTCGCCCTGTATTGGGTGTTGCTTGTCGGAGCCTTGCTGCTTGGATTCGCCGAGGTGCTGAGGGACAACACCTCCCAGACCATTCTCCCGGCGATCGTCGACTCGGACGATCTGGAGACCGCCAACGGCAGGATGTGGGCAGCGGAGGTGGTGTCGAACAGCTTCATTGGCCCGTTTGTCGGTGCTGTATTGCTAGGTGTTGCACTCTCCCTACCGCTCGGCTTTGATGCCGTGTCCTTTCTCCTTGCGGCGGTGCTGGTCGCAACGATGAAGGGAGCGTTCGCCCCGTCGCGTTCGGCGGATACCGCCGATGGGCGGCCGAACTGGAAAGACGAGATCCGTGAGGGGTTCCGGTGGCTGCGCGCCCACACCGTTCTCTGGCCGATGGCGATCATCCTCGGCATCCTCAATGCCGCTTTTGCGGGTCAGACGGCAGTGTTCGTCCTCTGGGCCCAGGAGATCTTGGGGGCCGATGCACGGGTCCTGGCGTACCTTGGCACCGCTGGCGCGGTTGGCGGTGTCGTCGGGAGTGTGCTGGCGAAGAGGATCGCGGCCCGACTTGGTTCGGGAACTGCCCTTGCCTTCACACTTGTTGCCATGGGGGTGTTACCAGTAATCACCGGCTTTCTCCGCGACTGGTGGGCTGTCTGGCTGCTCATCATCATTGGTTCTCTCGCCGGTATGGTGTGGAATGTGATCACGGTCTCGCTGCGCCAGACGATCATCCCGGACGATCTGCTTGGCAGGGTGAACTCCGTGTACCGATTTTTCGCCTGGGGAATGATGCCGATTGGGCTGCTTATAGGCGGGCTTGTCATGCGGACTACCGAGGTGCTTGCAAACCGTGACCTGGCGCTGCGCATGCCGTACTTTGTGTCGGCGGTGGTTCTGACGCTGGTTGCGGTGTGGGCGATACCCAAACTCACGACCGAGAAACTAGAAGCAGCCCGCACCGAGGGCATCGCTGCCCG
>JAADIG010000071.1 GCA_013151445.1 Actinomycetota bacterium | reverse complement strand
GTGGGGCCAAATCAGATGAGCGAAACGGCCCAAAGTGGGCCAAATCAGATAAGTGAAGCGCCCCGGGTTTCATAGAGACTCAGGGGTTTGAGTCCTCACCGGTTCGGTGGGGACGTTTTGACGGTAGTAGTCGGCTTCGTGGTTTGCAGGTGTCGTGTATCCGGGTCCGGGGGTGATCTCGCCGTGGAGGCGCTGGTTGTTGAACCAGTCGACGTAGGTGAGTGTGGCGAACTCGACGTCGGAGAGGCCTCTCCAGGGCCCTTTCGGATAGATCAACTCCCATTTGTAGAGTCCGTTGAAGGACTCGACGAGCGCATTGATGCTCCTATAGATTGCAAGTCGCTTCAAGCTGCGTCGGGGAGTCCGTCGGCTTCCGTTTCGAGTACTGCTGGTTCGGGGAGGAGGTGGTAGATCTCTCGGGCGACGTAGCGTTTGAGGCATCGGATGATGTCCTTCTTGGAGAGGCCTTCAGCTGTGCGTCGCTCAACGTATGCAATCGTGGCTGGGTGCCATCGCATACGAACGATGACGACCCTGTACAGCGCAGCGTTGGCCTGTCGGTTCCCGCCCCGGTTGAGGCGGTGCCGGCCGCTGGTCTTGCCTGATCCGGCAGGGATCGGGCAGACGCCGCACATCTTGGCGAACGCGGCTTCGTTTCGGATCCGGTCACTGTTGTCTCCTGCTGCGATGAGGAGCTCGGCGGTGGTGTCGAATCCTATGCCGAATCGTTCGAGCATCTGGGGTGCCGCTGTTTTGGTGAGCGCCTTGAGATGTGTGGTGTGGGTCTTGATCTCGTCGTGGAGGGTGAGCCACCTCGATGCGAGTGTCACGAGTGTGTGCCGCATTGCTGTGTCGGGATCTGCCATGTCGCCGGCGACGTCGAGTCCGGCGCACGCTGTGACGAGCTGGTAGTCGGTGAGCGGCTCGAGCTCGCCGCGGAGTTCGTCGGATGCGGTGACCAGGGTTGCTTTGAGGGTGACGATCGCTGTCGTGTGGGCTTTGACGGCGGTATCTCGGGCGATCTTAACCAACCGGATCGCCTCGATCAGGCCGTCAGCGAGCTTCGGCGTTGCTGTGCCTTGTCCAGACAACACGACGCGGGCTGCATGTTCGGCGTCGATCGTGTCGCTCTTCCCCACTGCTCGTCGTTCGCCCCGACGGGCGGGCCTGGCAACCTCGAATACCTTGTAGTCATGGCGGCGTAGGAACCTCGCGAGCCCGGACCCGTATGAACCACAACCCTCGACGCCGAATGCGTAGATGTCACCGAGCATCGTTGCCCACGTAACGAGCTCGACGTAGCCGTCGCGGGTGGCGGGAACGAACCGTGCCTCTCCG
This sequence comes from Actinomycetota bacterium, assembly GCA_013151445.1. Classification (GTDB taxonomy): domain Bacteria; phylum Actinomycetota; class Acidimicrobiia; order Spongiisociales; family UBA5794; genus BMS3BBIN02. Next base: position 1,679 of record JAADIG010000071.1, on the reverse strand, counting down.
ATGGTTCCTCCGAGACCGTCAACAGCGACGGCGACGTGCTGATCCTTGTGTGTATCGACGCCGACGATGACATCGGAGCGTCCAAGTGCAATGCTTGACATGACTGTCGATCCCTTTCTGATGGTCGATGGCCTAACTCGCTGGTCGGGCGGGGAGGACAGGACTGCGATGAGACCTGGGTAGATCAGGCTCCTATGAGGTCACTGCCCGTCCGGCTGGCGATGCGTTGTATCGCCGTCTCGGGTGGCCGACACGTCAAGGCAAAGACACGAAGTCGGTCATAACAAGGGTCAGGCCACCCGAGACAACGACAACCGGAAGTCTCTCAGAAACAAGAGATCCCCGACAACACGATCCTCGCAGTCATAACTGTCGCCCTTGGAGCCGACCGATGCAACGATGTCGTTGTCGGCAAGACGCTGGGAGTAGCGAAGCGACAGATATTGCACTCCACGATCGGAGTGATGGATCAGGCCTTCGAGACTGTCGAGCCGTCTCCGGGTGAACATCGCCATCTCGAGGGCGTCGATTGCCAGGTCGGTGCGCAGCGACCGTGATGCTTGCCACCCGACGATCATCCTCGAGTACACGTCGATGATGAACGCGATATAGACCCATCCGGTGGATGTCTTGACGTAGGTGAGATCCGCGAGCCACAACACGTTCGGCGCCGACGCCCTGAACTGTCGTTTGACCAGGTCGGCAGGCCGCTCCAACGTGTCGTCCCCGACCGTGGTCCGTATCCAGATACGGCCTCGTCTGCAGCCCTCGAGCCCCATATCTCGCATCAGGCGCTCCACGGTGCACCGTGCCACCGTGATGCCATCTTTGTTCAACTGGTCCCACACCTTGTCGGCGCCATAGACGCACAGGTTCTCCTCCCACACTCGCAAGATCTCGGGACGCAGTCCACCGTCGCGGACCTGACGGGCCGACGGGGCCCGGTTCCGAGCCGCGTAGTAGGTTGCTGAGGCGATCGGTAACTGATCACAGATCGGCTCGATACCCCACCGAAGACCGCAACTGGTCCGGTCCTTGTGCTCGTCGATGAACGCGATCATCTCTTTGGTTGGCGGTCGAGCTCCGCCCCGAAGAAATGTGCTGCCGCCTTCAAAATGTCGTTGGCGCGACGCAACTCAGCGTTCTCACGCTTCAACCGTTTCAACTCGCCGAGCTGCTCGGTCGTTGGACCCGAGCGGATACCCCGATCCGTCTCGGCTCGCCGAACCCACAAACGCACCGTCTCGGCCTTCGGCCCCAGCTTCTCAGCGACCGAACAGATCGCCTCCCACTGCGACCCGTACTCATCCTCATGATCAAGGACCATCCGTACTGCACGCTCACGCAACTCGTCGGGATACTTCCCCCGATGCTGTCGATGTTCTTCCATGGCTCCATCCTCTCAAAGTCTGGAGCCTCCACAAAACCCGGGGCGATTCATAATCTTCGCCACGAAGGCAGCTTTTGAGAGCGAAGCCGTCCGTGAGGAGCTGGGTTACGCAATCGACCGAACCTTGAAGGCGAGGGGCGAGAGGTTCCCGTTGATCGCACTGCTCGCTGATGCGGACGCTGCAGGCCTTCCAGCCAGCCTGCGGATCAGGCTTGCGGTTCCGCTTTCCGCCGATGACTGGGACAAGCGGATCATGTCCGGTCTTAGCGGAACTTCACCAGGTCACAGG
>JAADIG010000024.1 GCA_013151445.1 Actinomycetota bacterium | reverse complement strand
GAGCACCGCGGACCCGGAGGAACCCACACCCCGATCACGATGATTCATGCCACCGTGCAACCGGACGCCCAGCTTGAACTGCCGTGGCGAAAGGACTTCAACGCACTCGTGTATGTCCTCAATGGGCGTGGCACGTTTGGTGTGGATCGTGTGGCGGCACAGATGGGTCAGCTCGGAGTGTTCGAGGGTGGCGATTACATCACCGTGGCCGGAGACAACATCCAGGAGGGGCGCAGCCCAGCGCTCGACGTTCTGATTCTTGGTGGCCTTCCGATCGGTGAACCGGTTGCTTGGAGTGGCCCATTTGTCATGAACTCACATGCGGAACTTGCCCAGGCGTACGATGATTTCCAGAGCGGAAAACTGGGGACGATCCCGGTGACCAGGGCAGACTCCTAACCGGGTGTCACGGTCGGTAGGTACGACCCTTCGGTCCGAGGCTGTGGGCAAGGTTCGGATAGACGCGCTCGACCCACCTGCAGAGAATGGACCGGGTGTCCAGCGGGTCAATGATCTCCTCGATGTCGAACGCTTCGGCGGTACGGAAAGGGCTCCGGACAGCCTCAAAACCCGCAAGTAGTTCTGTGCGCAGCGCATCGGGGTCATCCGCCGCATCGAGCTCTCGGCGGTAGGCGGCTTCGACACCTCCTTCCAGCGGCAACGATCCCCAGTCGGCGCTTGGCCAAGCGACACGTTCATGAGGCACCGTTGCATCAACGAATGCAGCGCCAGCAACACCGAACGTTCGGCGCACGATCACAGCGAAGTAGGGGACCGTCATTTGGTACAACGCAGCCATCGTGTGCACCCCGTGGCGCAGGGTGGCTGCGCTCTCGGCTGCCGAGCCGATCGCAAACCCAGGCTGGTCAACGAAGTTGACGATCGGCAGCCTGAACGTGTCACAAACGTCGATGAGTCGACGCATTTTCTGTGAACCGTCTGCTGAGAGGACTCCGCCGCCGACCCGTGGGTCTGCCGCGAACACGCCAATCGGGATACCGGAGAGTCTGGCAAAACCGCCAACAATCTCGCGGCCCCAGCCACTGCCGATCTCAAAGAAGCTGTTCTCGTCAACGACCGCCTCGATGATTGTGCGTCCGTCATAGGGTTGTCGCCTGTTGGTCGGTATGACCGTGGCGAGCCGCCGGTCACGCCGATCAGCAGGGTCGTCGGTCTCGGTTCGCGGTGGGACCGTCCAGACGTTCGACGGCAGATATGACAGGAACCGAGCGATCGCCTGGAAGGCTTCGGCCTCGCTCTCGACGACGTTGTCGACCGTCCCGTTCGATCCGTGGATATGAGCACCACCGAGGGTCTCCTTGTCGAGGTCTTCGTGGGTCGCATACTGCACAATGGGAGGCCCGGCGGTGAACATCTGGGAGATCCCCCGAACCATGACCGAGAAGTGTGACAGGGCAACGCGTGCCGCTCCAAGCCCGGCTACAGACCCGAGTGCTGCGCCGACGACCGGGATTTCTCCGAGCGCTGCGACGTTGTCGGCGAATCCGGGGAGGGGTGGAACATAGGTGCGTCCAAGGGTGTGATAGGAGGCCACGGACCCACCGCCGCCGCTCCCGTCAACCAGCCGCACTATCGGTATACGATGGGACCGGGCACGCTGTTCGGCGTGAACGAATTTCGCCCAGATCGATGCCTCCGCAGAGCCTCCTCTCACCGTGAAATCGTCTCCGGTCACGACGACAGGGCGCTCCTCAATCAGCCCATCGCCGATGACGATGTTGGCGGGTGTAAAGGTCTCCAACTCACCGTTCTCGGTGTAAGTGGCGAAACCCGCCACCGAACCAATCTCCTCGAATGATCCTGCGTCGAGGAGTGTGTCGATTCTTTCACGGACGGTGAGTTTCCCGCGCGACTTGTGACGCTCCACTCGTTCTGGACCACCGAGTTCCTTCGCGAGAAGTTTCCTTGCGGCGAGTTCTTCGAGTTCTTTCGACCATGACATGGCCCCACGCTACAGCGTGACCCGCTCTCCCCGCACTTGCATCGTGCTCTGCTCCACGGACTCCGTCGGAGATTCCTCTACCGGCACCGGAGTGCCGTTCCGGGCGACGCGCATCCGAGCGCTTGCATCTACCCGAGCATCTAATACGACTCAGATACCCGGGCAGCGACACATGAAGGGCCCCCTGAAAAAGGTGAGCGCTCTGTCGACTGGATCATTTTGGAACGCGAATGGAAGAAAGCACTACGATTCCGGGTGGCTATGTCCGCCGAGTCCCGTGACACGGGCCGCGCAGCGGTGCAGTGGTGATGGGGCGAAGGCCTTGATGTCTGGTCAGGCTGCTTCGGAAGATTGATGTGGCGCAAGGCCGGTGCGGGCGTCCGCAAGAGAGCGCAATGGTCGTCAAGGGACTCTGTGGAATGTCCGATGAAGTAACTGAGTTGGAGTGACAGTGACAGGTGTGACAGGAGAGAACGGTGGCCGGCGGTCATCCGTTGTGCCGCCCGCGGCGAACCTGTTCCTCCGTCCGCTCGTCTACGGACGTATGCTGCTCTACGCCGCGATCGTTGCGATGTCGGTCGCTTTGGGTGGTCCGTTTACGGGGTGGGCGACGGTCGTTGTGGTGGCGAGCGTCGCCATCGATCCGCTGGTGTTCTCCGGGTTACCAAACCCCCCAATTCTTCTCGTTCTCGTAACACTGGACATTGTGCTTGCCGGACTCGCCTGGTGGGGTCCTGCGGGCCAACCCTTCCTCTCGGCCTTCTTTGTTGTCATTGCAGTCATCACGTCGTCTATGTCTATGACATCGCGATCGATTCGGATGGTGAACCTTGCCGCTGGTTTGTTCGGTATTACCACGCTCGTCGACTTCGCCAGCGGTGGGCATCCGCTTACCGGCTTTGGTGCGCCGATCGAACCATCAGTGGTGCAGGTCGGTGCATTGGCTGTGACGATCGCCGCGGGATACGGTGGAGTGCTTGTCATGAGCCTGACGTTCCGCCGCGCAGTGCATGTCGTACTCAGCCGGTCCCATGAAGCCACGGATAAGTTCTACGGTCTTTTCGAGCAGTCACCGGTTGGTGTTCTGCTCGTTGTTGACGATGAGATCCAGTTGGCCAACGCCGCCGCCCACGCGGTTACCGGAGCCCCGGAGGGTGAGCTGGTCGGGAGTTCATTCTCCGGTCTGTTGATCGGCCCCTCGTGCGCTCGTGTCAAGGTGCTGCTCGATCAGATCGCTGCGGGTGATGTTCCCCGCACCGTGCACAGCGAGGTACTCATCCGACCGGATGGCGGCGAGGCATGGGTGGATTGCACGGTGTCCTCCATCGTTGTGGACGGTCGTCGGGGAGTCCAAGTAATCGTCTCGGACGAAACCGCGCGTCTCCAAGCAGAACACATGACCCGGGATTCCGAGCACAGATTTCGGACAGCCTTCACCCGTTCGGCCACGCCTGCGATGCTCGTCAATATCGATGACGGTGTTATTGCCGAGGTAAACCCAGCGGTCACCGAGATGCTCGGGTCGTCATCCGATGCGATGCGCGGTGTCAAGTGGTACGCGGGTATCGGGTCGGAGTCCCGGGCGGAACTCTCATCGTTCGCCCGGAGGGCTATCGACGACCCGACTGCTTCTTTTCGGTCTGAGCTTGACATCAAACACTCTGATGGAAGCACCGTTCGAACACTCTTCAACGTTGCTGTGATTACCGACGAGGATGGTGCCGCGGAGTATTTTATTGCTCAGTTCCATGACGTCACAGAGCTTCGGGCGGCTCAAGCGGCTCGGCTTGAGATCGAGGGGCAGTACCGAAACCTATTTGATCGGCTTCCGGTGGCGCTCTACCGAACGACGGCCGATGGGGTGATCAAGAGTATGAATCCGGCGGCGGTGGAGATGCTCGGTGTTGGTGGTGTTAGCGAATGGCAGGACCAGCCAGCGTTCTCGTTCTACGTTTCCGAATCCGACCGTGACCGCTTCAGCGCGATCATGGTCGACCAGGGTGTCGTTATGGGGTTCGAGAGCCAACTGAGGCGGCCCGATGGTGACATCGTGTGGGTGCGTGACAGCGCCCGTCTCGTCGTAGAGGATGGTTATCGCTACTACGAGGGTGCCCTCGTGGACATCACCGAACAACGCGCCGCCGAGGACGAGTTGCGCCTCCGTGCCCGTCAACAGGCGGCGGTTGCGGAACTGGGCCAGCTAGCTCTTCGCGATACCGATACAACGGAGCTATTTCTGTCTGCTGCTGGTGCATTGGGGTCGCTGTTCACAGACTGCCTCGTCGGCATCATCGAGTGGCACGACAGCGAGCTACGGGTGTTGGCGACCCGCAGCGACTCGCCGGAGGTGTGGCCGGTAGGCATCATTCCGGAAGAGGTCGAACGGATCGCCGCGAAGGCCGTCGCAGTTCTCTCACCGTTCGTCGAGTCCGACCTGGTTATCAACGAAGAGGGGAGTCTCGGTTCTGCCGCGGTTGTTCCCATCATTGGCAATGTCGGGACCCTGGGTGTTCTGGCGGTGGTCGCACCGAACGCCAGAGTGTTCGGCTCTGAAGACGTCCGTTTGATGCAAGCGGTTGCGGCGGTTCTCGCATTGGCGCAGGAACGCTGGACGTCTCGTCAGGAACAGTTGCGACTCATTGCGTCAAAGGATGAGTTCATCGCGTCGGTGAGTCACGAACTACGCACACCGCTCACCGTCGTCGCCGGCATGGCCTCCGAATTGGAGGATCGCTGGGATTCCTTCTCGGCTGAGGAGGCCCGTGAGCTCGTATCGCTCATGTCGGGTCAGGCTGCCGACATGCGCAACCTCATTGAAGATCTGCTCGTCGTCGCCCGCGCAGACATTGGGAAGGTGGCGGTGACTCAACGAAGAGTTGATGTTTGCGAACAGATCAAACATGTGTTGGTCGGGTTCTCGAACGACAAGAGTGCAAGGATCGTCGTCGAAGTTGGCGAAGTCGTTGTCCGTGCGGATGAGGGGCGTGTGCGGCAGATTTTGCGAAACCTCCTGACGAACGCGATCCGATACGGTGGCGAGGAGATAGTGGTGTCGGCCACCGTGGATGGGCACGATGCAGTGGTGCGTATCGCAGACAACGGTGCCGGCATTCCAGAAAATGAGTGGGACGAGATCTTTGAACCCTATGCGCGGGCCCATAGTGTGCCGAGCCAACCGAACTCCGTTGGCCTCGGGCTGACCGTGTCGCGCACGCTGGCCCGTCTCATGGGCGGCGACCTCACCTACCGTTTCGACGGTTCCAGCATCTTCGAGTGCCGACTCCCCCTAGCTGACGACGTGGACTCCTAGCGGACGCCGCCGGGTAGATTCGCCGGGCGGGTCCGGTGGGTAGGCATTCCGGTCGTTAGCCAGCATTCGTCTGTCGCGAACCTTGGGGGGAGTGGAGGGACGTTCCCCCGGACGCCCGGGTTTTTGTCGAGTCAGAGCCTGCGGTCAGTCGTCGCTCGATCGCACAGCCTCTGTGGCGAGCAATGCGTTGACTCGCTGCAGCGCTTCGGTGGCCGCGGGTTCGGCGCGGAGCCTGATGACGCGACGTCCGCGTTGTTCGAGGGCGGCGTAGTCCGCCAGGGCCTGTGCGGTGACGAGCTCCCCGAATGTGAACTCCTGGCCGGGAATCGGGAGGTCCGGGGTTGGGGTATCGACGATCTCTATGAACAGCCCGGTGTTGGGGCCACCCTTGTGGAGCTGGCCGGTTGAGTGCAGATACCGGGGACCGATCTGGAGCACGGTGGGAAGTCCCGTCATCGCACGGATCCGGCTCGTCAACGATTCGAGTTGCCGGGTGGTCTCGTCGTTGGCGTCGAGGTAGGCAAGCACGACTGCATAATCGCCGTCACGATGGTTGGCGAGAAACGCCGAGAGTTCGGGGCCGACTGCGGGATCCGTCGAGTCGAGGCTTCGCATGCCGGAAACAGCAAGCTCCCCAGCGAGGGCCTGTTTGGCGAGGTCCTTGGCGAGTTGGACATCGGGCTGGTTGAACGGGTGGATCTCCAGCACGGCACCTGCAAAGGCAGTCGCGACCTCGAGTACGTACATGGCAGCACCCAGGTCCGTAACGTTGGTGAGTCGCAGATGTGCCGATGGCGCCACACTGGTCGTAGTCGTCAACGGGTCGGCGTCGGTGTCGAGAAATAGCACGACCCGGTCCTGTCCCCAGATGTCTTGACGTTCGGAGGGAGGTGTTGGTACCGGGACGATGCCCGTGTCGGACTTTCCAGTCGACTCGGCGACGAGCTGCTCGATCCATGACGGCAGTGACCTGAGCGAGTCGCTCGTGATAATCGTGAGCTTGTCCCGGCCCGCGAGGGCGGCCTCACCCCACTGTGCGCCAAGGACTACTCCAGGGTGGCTCGGGTCGGGACCCAACACCACACGCTCCGCAGCGGCGACGAGCGCCTCCGTGTCGATACCTGCGGCAGCAGCGGGTACGAGACCGAAGGCGGTGAGGGCGCTGTAACGCCCACCGACGTTCGGGTCGGCGAGAGCGACATGGGCGAACCCGCGTTCACCAGCCAGGTCCGCGAGCGATGACCCGGGGTCCGTGACAGCGACGAAGTGATTGCCGGGAGTGTCGGTGACGGCTGCGATGGCATCCCAGGCGTGAGCAAACAGTGAGAGAGTTTCGAGTGTGCCTCCCGACTTCGACGACACGATGAATCCGGTACGCGACGGATCGCTCGGCATCAGGCGTTGTATCGCTCCGGGGTGGGTGGTGTCGACGACGCGCAGCGTGCGCTCACCCGGCAAGGCCAAACCCATGACTTCGGGTGCGAGGCTCGAGCCTCCCATGCCGAGCACGACGATCTCGTCAAAAGCTTCGGAGGCCGCCCAGGTCCGGACGGCGACAAGATCCGCACGGACGTCGTCGTAACGTATCGGCAGTGTGAGCCAACCCACGCGGTCGGCGAGTTCGGGAGTCCCCGGATCGCCCCAGAGAGCCACGCGCTCCATCGCCACATCGGCCACGACGCCGGTCGTCTCCCAGGTTGCTTGACGTGCGAGCACACTGGGCGTCAGTTCATGGTGGTCAAACGCTGACGCAATCATGCTTCGGCCAGCAACGTCGACTTGTCGGCGATCGCGGTGAGCAATGTTGCAAATGCATCGGCGAACGACTTCACTCCGGCTTCTTGGAGGTCCGCGGTGATTGCGGCGAGGTCAACACCAACGTCGGCGAGCGTGGCGACCAGATCCCGTGCCTCATCAACACCCGTTGTTATCGCGGACGGATTCACCGTTCCGTGATCCTTGAAGAACTCGAGAGTCTTGGGCGGGATCGTGTTAACCGTATTCGGCCCCACGAGTTCGTCGACGTAGAGGGTGTCCGGGTAGGCAGGATTCTTCGTCGATGTCGACGCCCACAGCACTCGCTGGGGGCGCCCGCCGCTTGCGGCGAGATCGGCGAAGCAATGACCCTCGAACAACTCCTGGTACCGGGCGTAGGCGAGCTTTGAGTTTGCGATCGCGATCTTGCCACGCAGTGCGAGCGCTGGTTCGGTGCCAACGGCGTCAAGGGCAGCATCGACCTTTCCATCGACGCGGCTCACAAAGAACGAAGCAACGGAGGCTATACCGGCGGGATTTTCGGCTCGTCCCAGTCCGCGGATATATGCCTGGGCGACATTCTCGTAGTCCTCCATCGAGAACATGAGAGTCACGTTGATGTTGAGTCCGCTTGCGATGAGCTCCTCGATGGCCGGGATTCCGGCAGCCGTCGCGGGAACTTTGATCATGAGGTTGGGCCGGTCGACGAGGCCCCACAGCCGCCGGGCGTCGTTGATGGTCGCGTCGGTGTCGTGGGCAATCGTTGGCGATACTTCAAGGCTGACGAAACCGTCGCGACCGGCGGACTCGTCGTAGACGCCGCGCAGTACGTCGGCTGCACCCTGAATATCCTGTACGGCGAGCGCTTCGAATGCGGTTTCGGCGGTCCCGCCAGACTGGACGACCGATTTAATTTGGGCGTCGTACTCATCCGATGTCGCGATCGCGTTCTGGAAGATCGATGGGTTCGAGGTGAGGCCACGAACGCCTTCTGCGACGAGGGTCTTTAGAGAGCCGTTTTGCAGCATGTCACGCCGGATGAAGTCCAACCAAACGGATTGGCCAGCGGCGTTGAGTTCTTCGAGCTTGTTCATTTCGAGGTTCCTTTCGGTCCAGCGCACGCCGGGCTGATAACCTCAAAGTTAGCAAGCATTGGGAGTGTTCCAGCCAGCACTCGACGATCGCTGCGAGGAGAACCGTGAGTGGACTCCTAGAACTCCTCGAGCAGCTGTGCGACAGAGCTGCGGACTGCTCCGAGTTCGTCGTCGCGCTGCAGTGCGTACGCCACGTTGGCTTCGAGGAAGCCGAGCTTGGTGCCGCAGTCGAACCGTCGGCCGCTAATGCGCATACCGTGGAAAGGCTGACTGCCGACGAGTTCAAGCATCGCATCGGTGAGTTGGATCTCTCCGCCCGCACCTAGCGTCCCCTTCGACAGGACGTCAATAATCTCAGGTTGGAGGATGTAACGACCTACGATTGCGAGGTTCGAAGGAGCGTCTTCGCGGTTCGGTTTCTCGACGAGTCCCTTGATTTCCACGAGGCGTCCGTCGTCAGCTCCGGGATCGACAATCCCGTACTTCGAGGTGTCCTGTTCTGGTACCTCCATCAGGGCGACGACGTTGCCGCCGTGGGTGTTGTAGACCTCCACCATTTCATGGAGGCAGGGGACATCTCCGTTCACCAGGTCGTCGGCAAGAAGAACCGCAAACGGTTCGTCCTTGACGAACGTACGAGCACACCACACCGCATGTCCGAGGCCGAGCGGCTGCATCTGTCGCACGAAGGCAATCTGTCCCGGGTCTGGTTTCGATGCATTGATCTTGGCGAGCATGTCCTCTTTGCCGCGTGCCGCGAGTTCCGCTTCGAGCTCGACATGTGCATCAAAATGGTTCTGAATCGCAACTTTTCCTCGGCCCGTCACGAAGACGAATTCTTCGATACCGGCCGCACGGGCCTCGTCCATTGCGTACTCAATGAGCGGCTTGTCGACGACCGGGAGCATTTCTTTCGGCATCGCCTTGGTTGCGGGCAAGAATCGTGTTCCCAGTCCACCCGCTGGAAAGACTGCCTTCTTGATCGGCTTCATGTGTTCGCTTCCAAACTGTGGGTTCTCATCCATGGGTTATCGGCAATCATTGCTGGGAGGTTGAGATAACTATTCGGCAGTGGGCAGCAGCTCGCGTTGGACGCGTGCAGCGTGCTCCTTCGCCCGCACGTTGTACCACGCATCGGTGATGACCGCGGATTCGTCGATCGCAAATGTTGAGCGAATTAGCCCCACGTATTCTTTCCCGTAGTTCTTTTTGGTTCCCCAGGCGCCGTAGGCCTCCGCCATCGTGTGGTCAGGGTCGGAGAGGAGCGGGAACGCCAGCCCGTATTCGGTGCGGAACTTGGCAAGTTCGTCCGGGCTGTCCGGAGACACACCAAGGATCTCGTACCCGTTGCGGTAGAAGAGGTCATGGCGGTCGCGAAAATCGCACGACTCGCCGGTACACCCGGGCGTGAATGCCTTTGGGTAGAAGTAGATGAGGACGCGATGGCCCGCGTAGTCATCAAGAGTCACTGTGTTGTTTTCGTGGTCGATGCGCGAGAAAAAGGGAGCGTCGTCACCGGGTGTCAGTTTCATCGGGTCTCCTTGGCCAAAACCTTCTCTAGCGTACCGTCGGCAGCCACTATTGCGTCTTGGTGATGCTCTGTATGGTTAATTCGGCCGGAACGTCACCAAAACGAAGGGCGCGAAGCTGCCCGCACGCAGCATCTATGTCCTGACCACGAGTCTCGCGGAAGGTTGCAGCGACACCACGAGAACGCAGGTCAGCGATGAAATCCTCAACCGTCAGCATGTCCGAAGGGCGGTCGGGACCAAGCGGAGTGGGGTTGAGGTTGATCACGTTGACGTGTGCTCGAAGCTCACGAGCGATGTCGGCCAACTTGGCGGCCTGCTCGGGTGTGTCGTTTGTACCTTCCATCATTGTCCACTCAAGCGAGACCCGCCGACCCTTCTTTTCGAAGTAATACGCGCATGCGTCAATGAGGTCGCCAATGGGGTACCGGCGATTGATAGGGACCAGCGTTTCTCGGAGTTCGTCGTCAGCGGCGTGGAGTGAGAGGGCGAGACCGACCTGCCACGGTTCGTCGGCGAGCTTGCGGATTCCGGGAACGATGCCGACCGTCGAGACGGTGATGTGCCGGGCACCGATGTGCATGACGTCGATCATCCGCCGTAGTGCTTCTCGAACGTTCGAGTAGTTCGCAAGGGGCTCACCCATCCCCATGAACACGATGTTGGAGATGCGGTTCGGGGAATCGGGAAGCGGGTAGGTCTGGAGATGTGCCTGGGCGTATGCCACTTGGGCGACGATCTCACCGGCTTCGAGCTGGCGCTCGAAGCCGAACTGTCCCGTTGCACAGAACGTACAGCCCATGGCGCATCCGGCCTGGGATGACAGGCACAACGTGACCCGCTTGGGATACCCCATCAGCACTGCTTCGATAGCGGCATCCTTGTCTCCGCGAAACAACCACTTGCGAGTCTTGCCAGCATCGCCGACTTGTTCCGCATCGACGGTAAAAGGCCACAGGGACGTGCCGAGTTTGGTACGTACGTCGAGCGGTAGGTTCATCATGTCGGCCGCATCCAGTACGGGATGCTCGTACAGCCATTCGCGGAGCTGGTTGGAGCGGTACGTCGGGTGACCGTCGAGCAGGGACCCGAGTTGTTCAGGGGGAATGAGGTATGCCATTGCGAGCGGGTCCTAAGTGAGGTCAGCTGCTTGGGTTATCCAGTCCGTGACTTTGGACTCAGCAACGTCGACCTTATCGGCGAGCTCACCTGCGTTGGCGGCCGCCAGATCAGCAAAAGAGGCGAACCCGGCGGCTGCCAAACGTTTCGCAAACACCGGACCGATTCCCGTGACTCGCGTGAGGTCGTCCTCAGGTTCTACGTTCGATGCGGGTTGCGATTGCTCCGGCGGATCGATCGGCTCGGGCTGTGTCCGCGGTTCGGGTGCGGGACGGAAGGGAGGAGGGCTCGAAGTTGGCGACTCCGGTTGTGGCACGAGGTACTCGCGCATGAACCATGAGATACCGACGGCGGCGGCGACAAAGAGAATGAAATTAACAAGCTTCCTCATGTGGCCAGTGTACCGAATCGGTGGGCGAACGGAGCGCTACTGCGCAATACCGAACGCGAGCAGTGTGAGGGCCGAGTGATAGAGGACCATGATGGCAACGTTGCCGGGTTTGGCGAGTCTGGAAAACCGTCGGAATCCGATCAGGGCGTCCGAAACCATGAACACAAATGCACCGATGCCGAGTGCTGGCTGGCCGGTCCCAACTGCCGCCACAAACATGCCGAAGATCGTAAGGGCGTACACGGCCACAGCCCAACCGATCTTCGAGTCGAGGCGGTATGCGTGCGGTACGATCCGGCTCGCAACCGTCGCGACGAGTACCGCGACAGTTGCAATGCTCAGGGTCGATTGTGTGGACCCGATCTCCACCAGCCCGATCTGAACGAAGACAGCGACGAATGCCGCATGGCCGAGAAGGAACGCTGCCAGACCGCTGACAAAACGGTCCTTTGCGAGCATGAGAAGGATATCGCCGACCAGGCATAGCGAGAATGCCACGATGACGGTGCCTCGGAGGTTTCCCGGAGCCGCGGCGACAGCGAGGAATCCGATAGCGAGTGTTGCGGTCGGCTTGGCGGCGTACTCAAGCGGCGTGATGCGTCTCGCTACGGCGATCCAGTCAGCGACAGCAGCAATTGCGGCGAGGATACCGACGAAGATGCCGAGGGTTGTTATGGCTTGCAGGACCAGTGCTTCCAGGCCGGCTGTCCGGCGTCGAGGCTTGATTGCATGAGCCACGCGGCCGAGGCGATGTTGGCTTCTGCGTTCGTGGCTGAGTAGCCCGCCCACCCGGCTGCCGGCGAGGCCCACCCCCAGGTGCTCGGAATGAACTGGAACAATCCCGTTGCACCACTTGATGTGTTCACGGCTTCCGGATTCCCCCGGGACTCACATCGGATCACCGAGAGGGCCTCATCGACGCGTTCCGTCGGAAAGTACTGCGACACAAGGGGTCGCCACCGCTCAACGGCTTCCCCTGGTGGCAGGGTTGTGGTTGGCGGAGGTGCCGTGGTTGTGGTCGGTGGAGGTGCCACAGTCGTTGTCACCGGCGGTGCGGTGGTTGTGGTTGGCGGGGGGTGAGGTGCGTGGGTTGTCGTGGTAGTTGCTGGCGGCGGTTGGGTAGTGGTCGTTGGCGGGTGGGTCGTGGTAGTTGTCGCGACGGGAGCCCGGGTCGACGTAGTCGTGGTCGGCGGTGGAGTTGTGGTCGTGGTCGGTTCAGGTTCAGCGGCAGTTGTTGGTGTCGGTTCGCTCGCTGCCGTGGGTGCGGCCGCCTCTGTCTCGATCTTCTGGGTCTCAGGGGAGTCCGCGACCTTCGTTACCGCATCGTTTCCGACTGAACCAGCAAATACTGCGGCGGCGACTCTCGCTTCAAGTGGGAGTTCGATCACGATCGGATCGCCCGTTGCGGCAGGTCCCGAGGGTGTCACGAACGCGGCGAAACCGATGATCGCGGACACCGCGACAACGGCGATAGTGGTCGCCGAGGAGACAGAGCGCTGTCTCGAGACTCGGCGGCGATACGTTCCTCTCATATTCGGACGTCTCCCGTGATGCCGCCCCGTTGTGGGTGCGGCGATCGGACCTCGACTGGTAAGGGTAGGTTTCTTCGTACGTCAAGGACAAACCGAAACCAGGAAAGTTCCGTGCTCGCGTTGGATAGAATTGTCTTCATGCGAAATCTCGTTGGCGTCGCGGCGCTGCTCATTGTCGGATTGGCCGGGTCGATAGCGTCGGCGCAGAGCGTGCCGTTTGATACGGAGAGCTGTGCATCGTTCTTTCCCGCTCAGCCCTGGACGACCGTTGGCGCGGTCGCCGGGGTCACCGTGGAAACGGCCGATATTGCAGCAACACTCGGTGAACGAATCCTTGAGGATGTCGCTCGGTCGGCGAGCGACATCGCGTCCGAAATCGCTCCTTTGGACGGAACGAGCGTCTGTGTGTTCAACGCCAACTACACGGTTGCAGACCACGGGGTCGTTGGCGAAGGCCAGCAGATTCGGGCCGCGGTATTTCTCCCCGAGGGAATAGTTGTTCACAACGTCGCGTACCTCAAGGAAATCGACGACGGCGCAGCCTACGGACTCAGCCGTATCGCCCTGTGGCGTCGCGCAAAGACGGCAGGTGAGAGCGGATTCCCCGAGCCCCTGGGTTCCTTCGTCGCCGGGCGTAACGTTGCCACCGTGACCGACTCGATCAGGGCGGCCAGGAATGTTGATAGCTCCATCCTCTTGGCCCGCCCTCCGTTGGGATGGGTCGTTGCCGAACAACGAGACGCCCTCGCGTGGAACCCGAGTTCGATCAGCCAGTTCGGCGGCGGTTTCATGGACTGGGCGATCTCGGAGTACGGCATCGACGTGATCGACGAACGAGATCCTCAGGTGTGGGATGCGAACGTCGAGGAGTTTCTTGCCCAGGCACGCTTTGAAGCAACGGGCTCTCGTGCGGCTTCGGGTGGATGGGAGCTAGGTGTCATTGCCTTCGCCGCGTCGATCGTCTTGACGGCCATCACCGCGTTCATTTCCTGGTATCCGAAGTTAAAGGAGCGCCGCCGCCGCAAGACGAGGCGCCCGACGGACCCGGGCTACTTCGAGAGCATGTAGCTGATGTGGCGCGGCTACTCGGCGAGGGCCGTCGCCGTTGAGACCCGCGGGTCGGCGGCCGCAACGAGCCGGACTCGCTCGTCGATGAGGGAGACCGGTCCCCACCCCTCGGTTGACTGCTCATAGCGGTGTACCCGGTGGCCGATCCTGGTCAGTGCGGCACCGCATTTGTCGTGGAGGGTCGGCTCCAGGGAGAGCACCGGTTCGCCCTCGGGTCCGTCGTGTTCGAACTTCCAACGCGGTGCAGCTTGGGCGTGTGACGGCGACAACTCGGCATGTAGCAGCGAGGCTGCGACCTGGGCAACGATCTGCGGTTGGAAGTCTCCTCCCCGGGTGCCGAGGATCAGCGACGTCGAACCATCCTTGGTCCAAATCGTCGGTGCCAACGTGTGGAGCGGCCGTCGTCCCGGCTTCAGTTCGTTCCCGTGGCCAGGTGTCAGGTTGAAACTGGCGCCACGGTTGTGGAGAAAGATGCCTGTGTTTCCGGCGGAGAATCCGGATCCAATTCCCCAGAAGTTCGACTGGATGAACGAAACCCCCATGCCGGACCAATCCCGGGTCGCCAGGAAAGCAGTGCCTCCCGGTGCGGCGGCGGGCAATCGCCAATGCGTAGTGTGCTCCATGGAGATGCGTTCAGCTCGTCGTTTCAGCCGAGCCCGTCCGAGGAGAAAGTCAACGCTCTTTGCCGTGGTTGGGTCTGATACATAAAAGTCTCGCTCCCTAGCAACGGACCGGTAGGCCTCGATGAGGGCGTGGTGGAACAATGGATCAGTGGGGTCATGGGGCGGGTCGAGAAACTCGAAGATCTTCAGCGTGGCGAGCGAGAGGTATCCCTGGCTGTTTGGAGGCACCGTCCATCCGGTGAGTCCGAAGACATCAAGGCCCACCGGTTCTACCCACTCTGCCTGACCGACTGCGAGGTCGTCGGGGGTGATCCGTCCCTGGGTTGTTGTGACGATCGCCGCTCCGACGTCCCCACCGTAAAATCCGTCTCGGCCGAGTGTGGCGATCGTGCGCAGCGCCTCGGCGTGGCGAACCCTACGCAACGTTGACCCGGGTGCGGGCACTCCATCTACATACAGCGGTCTGGCGGAGGCCTGGTCACCGATCATCTCGTGCATACGACCCAGCGACTGGCTGAACTCGTAGCTCACCGGGAATCCGTTGGTGGCGAGTTCGATCGCCGGAGCGAGAATCGTCTCCATATCGATGGTCCCGTAACGATCGTGCAGGGCGATCCATCCGTCGACCGCCCCGGGTACGGTGATGCTGTCGAGGCCGCGCAGTGGGACCCGGATCTGACCCTCCTGGCGCAGCCGTTCCGCGGAGGCACCAGAGCCGGCCCGCCCCGACGCGTTGAGACAGGTGGGTGCATCGAACCCGGGGCCGTGAACGAGGGCGAAGAGGTCCCCTCCGGGTCCACAGGTGGATGGCAGCACGACACCCAGCACGGCGTTTGCGGCAATAGCTGCATCGATAGCGGAACCACCGGTTCGCATGATGTCCATTGCCGTTTCGCTTGCCAGGTAGTGCGGACTGACAGCGGCAGCCCCGCGGGCGGATTCGGATGCCAGCGTGGCAGCCTTGTCACGCTTGTTGAGGGCCATTAGGCAAGTTGCTCCAGGCGGCGGTTCAATGCATCGAGGATAGCGCGTACCGCCGCATGGTCCATGTCGTTGTTGACGAGGGCGGAGCCGACGGCGACTTCTTCGCTGCGCCGGTCGTTTGATCCAACGACGACGGCAATCATCACCGACCGCATGCCGATCGCGGTCACACCGACGCCATCGAGGGCGAGTGCCGGTGCACCGGGATAGATGGACTGGATCGCCTTGAGGGTGGCTTCTCCAACCAGGCGAAGGCGTGCCGAACCAGCGATGGGGCCGCTCCCGACACCAATATGCTCCTCGTCCTGAAACGATAGCGTGACGGTGATAGTTGTTCGGGCGCCGTTCGGCTCGTCCTCGATCTCGATGAGGGCCGGGCGCTGCCGGGTCTGTGGGGCCTTTTCCGGTGCGTTGATCTGGACGACCGAAATGACTCGGTGATCGATGGATTCACCGAACTTCGCCATGGCGAGCGACTGTACGTCGCGCACGACCTGTTTTGCGGTCCGGTCCGGTGCCGCAAGGACGTGGACCTCTGCGATTTTTCCGCCGTCACGTACGACGCGGATGGCGTCAACGGACTCGAGTCGCGTCAACGATTCCTCTATCTCGCGCACCTGCACCTCGTTACCAACTTTCTACTTCGACTCCGCAGCGTAGTCGTTTCCGTACTAGCCGTGTTCGGAGAGTAGTAATGCGTTCGGTGGTGGTTGGCCACTTAACGTGACCGCGGATGTCTAGTCCGCGAAATCAGTGCTTGCTTGATTCCCGTTCCCACCATAGGCTGCAAGGGTCATGAAGAATGATGTGATCGCCCCTGGCCGGGGTCGGACGGAAGTTCCGTGGGGCGGGGATGGTCGTGCACATAAACAACAGAAGGTTTTCCACTTCGCGAGAGGTGGAAACATGGGGTGATACCCGAGCCGCTCCGAATAAACACCAAGCGTAGCGATTGAACCTGTGACCGACGGCAATGTCGGTCGTGAGAACATACGGCTGATGTTGAGTGAAGAGTCGGATCGTAAAGACTGCTCTAGCCATAGGCACACTCGCAACCGCCATGGTGGCGGGTGTGGCTAGCTTCCGCGTCGGTTAATTAGTTAACTAACTAGGTAGGAGCGGCTCGGGGGTCCCAATCAATGGAATACATGTGTTAATAGTCGACCCGCATAGGCAGCGTCAGCTGCGAATTCGGTACGCCGTCGTGCTTGGTACAGCGGGTGTCCTGGTGCTCGTGATGCTCGCCTTCTTCGGCTCGATCCCAGACATCTCCAAATGGTGGCTGTGGGCCCTTTTTGGCGTTGCCTTCGTCTACTTCGAATGGAATGGCGTCGAGGTGAACGATCGGTTGATGGCGTCACCGTCAGTGATGGTAGCCATGACTGCCGCGGTCATCCTTGGGCCAAGGGATGCTCTGTTTGCAGTGCCACTGATGGTGGCCGTAGGCACTGTCACCCCGACAGATATCCGGCTGAGACAGTGGTTCCAGCCGGTTGTCAACTTTGGTCAGCTCACCATTTCGTCGGCAGTGATGGTGACGGTATTGGCGGTCTGGTTGCCCGAGTACCCGATCAAGTCATCGGATCTGTGGCGTGTCGCTCTCGTCACCGTTGCCGGAGCGGTGTCGTACACCTTTATCAACTTCCAGGCAGTAACACTCATCGTTCGCAACGTCTTTGGTCGACGGGATGTGCGACCGTGGTCG
>JAADIG010000150.1 GCA_013151445.1 Actinomycetota bacterium | reverse complement strand
CCGGTCTTGACCCCGCTCGCCGCGATCGGTCTCGTGGCGCAGATGGCGCTTGCGATGCAGCTCCACATGAAGCGCAAGGAAACCCAGACGGTCGTCATGAACGCAATGTTTGCGGCCCTCGCACTGTTTGTCGCCTTCGGGCGTCTTTCCGATCTGGGGTAGGAGTCGGCTGCGGCATCTCGCAAACTTGCCGGGTCCACACCCCCTCATCGACCGGAGGTTTGCGTTTTCCGGTGTGCTTATACTGTCGAATTACTTCATATAGGAAGTAATTTGTGAGAGCTGTTACGAGGGAGATGCATGGAAACGACACCAACCCCGAAACCATTTGCGTCGTCGAGTGATCTAGATGCCAAGGCGGCGACACTTGATGAACTTGCGGACGGTGTGTTTGCCTTCACCGCGCAGGGTGATCCGAACGTTGGGTGCATTGTCGGGCCGGACAGTCTTGCCGTCATCGATGCGAGGGCGACACCGGCCCATGCCCAGGAGTGGATCGATGTCATCCGATCCGAGATCTCGGACAAACCCATCGAATACATCATCCTCACGCACTATCACGCGGTGCGCACCCTCGGGGCGTCGGCGTACGGCGCCAAACACATCATTGCGCACGAGGGCACGCTGCGGCTCATCACCGAACGCGGTGCGCAGGACTTCGAGTCTGAGGCCCGCCGCTTTCCGCGTCTCTTCATGGACATTGATTCCATTCCTGGGCTGACATGGCCGACCATGACGTTCACCGATCGCATGTCTCTGCAGTTCGGGGAGCGGAGGATCGATTTGGTCCACTATGGCCGGGGCCACACCGAGGGCGATATTGGTATCCACCTTCCAGCCGAAGGCGTGCTCTTCGCCGGTGACCTTGTCGAAGCGAACACTGCACCCTATTGCGGTGACGCGTTTCTGCAGGAATGGATGACGACCACGCTTGACCGTGTTGCCGCGGTCGGCGCCACCAAGATCGTCGGTGGCAGGGGAGGGACCGTACGCGGCTCCGACATTCCGGCCGCCATCGAAGAGACCCGTGCGTATCTGGTGACGTTACGCGACGCGGTGTACGAGGTGGTCGTGCGCGAAGGGAGCTTGAAGGAAGCTTTCGACGCCGCCTACGCCGCCCTCCAACCCCGTTTCGGAGAGTGGTTCATTTTCGAACATTGCATCCCGTTCAATGTGGCGCGCATGTATGACGAACTCGCTGGTTATCGTCCCCGCATTTGGACGGCGAGCCGTGATCAAGAGGTGTGGGCCCAGCTGCAACTCGGCGAAGCTCCGTGAGCGAACACCACCCGATTGTGATCGTTGGTGCCGGACCGGTTGGGCTCTCGGCAGCTCTCGAACTGGCGGCTCTCGATCGACCATCCGTCCTTCTCGAAATGAGGAGCGCCGAGAGTGATGGATCGCGGGCGATTTGTTGGAGTCAGCGCACTTTGGAGATTTGGAAACGTGTCGGTGTCGCGCAACCGGTCATCGATCGCGGTGTGACATGGCAGGTAGGGAAGGTGTTCTACGAAGAGGACCTCGCATACGAGTTCGATTTGCAGCCAGAGCCCGGATTTGCGATGCCCGCTTTTGTGAACCTGCAGCAGAACATTGTCGAGGGTTTACTACTCGAAGCTGTCGAGGCGGCCGGGGTTATCGATCTGCGGTGGGCAACGACAGTGACCGAATCATCATCCACCGATGAGCAGGCCACACTGACGGTGGACGGGCCTGACGGTTCGTATGTGATCTCCTGCGATTGGTTGATTGCCGCCGACGGTGCCCGCAGCACCGTTCGGCGTGACGCTGGACTGT
This sequence comes from Actinomycetota bacterium, assembly GCA_013151445.1. GTDB lineage: Bacteria > Actinomycetota > Acidimicrobiia > Spongiisociales > UBA5794 > BMS3BBIN02. The sequence continues at coordinate 1,511 of JAADIG010000150.1, read as the reverse complement.
CGCTCATCGGCCGCACATTTGAGGACAAGTTTCTCATCTCGGACATTCGCATGACGGGGACCATGCCCACCGAGCGATGGTTTTGGTTTGATCCTCCGTTCCACCAGGGGCGGTCGACGCTATTGCACCGCCAGTCCGACGATGTGTGGCGTGTTGATTTTCAGCTCGGTCGCGACGTCGACCCGGAGGAAGAGACGGACCCGGAGCGCATCAAGAAGCGGATTCAGGCCATGTTCGGTGACGACATCGAATTCGAGATCGAGTGGGTCAGCATCTACCGGTTCCAGTCCCGGCATCTCGAGAACTTCCGCCACAGGCGGGTGTTGTTCGCTGGCGACTCGGCACACCAGGTATCACCATTCGGTGCCCGCGGAGCCAACGCAGGTATCCAGGATGCCGAGAACCTGGTGTGGAAGCTGGATCTGGTCATGAGCGACGCCGCACCCGAGTCTCTGCTTGATACGTACAGCGATGAGCGGGTGTACGCCGCCGCGGAGAATCTGGCGGTGACAACCCAGACCATCGATTTCATGACACCACAGTCCGATACCGACCTCGCATTGCGGACCGCAACCCTCGGTCTCGCGCGACGTCACGGATTTGCGCGTCCGCTCGTCAACAGTGGCCGACTGTCGGTCGCCACTGTGCACCACGGTTCGCCGCTTTCCACTGCGGACTCGGCAGTGTTCGAGGGGGACGTTGAACTCGGTGGTCCCGTTCTCGATGCACCAGTGCACGGCTCAAATGGGGATTGGTTGCTTGACTATGTGGGACGCGAGTTCGTGCTCTTGTTCTACGGCAGCACCAGTGATGTACCCGCCGGGCTTCCACCCGATCTCCGTGTCGTGGCGGTCGGCGAAGGTGGCGACATCGTTGATATCTCGGGTCTCGTCGCCAAACGTCTCGGCTGGTCAGAAGGTTGTGGTGTTCTGGTGCGGCCCGACCAGCATCTTGCTGCCCGCTGGAAGTCCGTGACCATTGCCGGAGTGGTCGCTGGGTTGGCCAGAGCGCGGGGCATGGCGGAAGCGGCATGAGCGTCAATCTCGACACGCTCGCAATCGATGATGGTGACGCGTTTTATGAGGCCTTGCGTGTGCTGCACGATGGAAAGACGCCGCACGAGAGCGCGGTTCTGAACTTTCGTATCATCCTTCTATTGGCGAATCAGGTAGGGGACGAGGCGTTGCAAGAGATTCTTAGAGTCGCGACGGCGAGCGAATAGAGCGTATCGCTGTGCGGTTCGGGCGGCTCGTCCGAGTTGGCGTAAATATCATGAGGGTCGCTTCGGTTGTCTTCATGCAGGGGGAGGAGAACTCCTGCTCAAGAATCACGGGCACTGCACATCCCTAGTGTGGCTCCCCGGTTTGGTGCGGATGTCACCCAGATTGCCGCGAATTTGTCGATGCCCCGGGGTCGAGGACCGATCGCTTCACGATGGTTACGGGCGGCGGTAGCGAAAAGTACCGCCCGATTCTCGGTTCCCGCAGCATGACATCGACGGCGATTTTTCA
>JAADIG010000122.1 GCA_013151445.1 Actinomycetota bacterium | reverse complement strand
ACCCTGCGGGTGGCGGCGCCCTTTCTGATCGCACTGTGTCTCGGGATTGCCGCGACCCGGGCATGGCAAGCACCGGAGCGGGTTGTGACCGGTCTCATGCTTGGTGCAGCGACCGCCGCGATCGGACTTACCCTGCGTCGGTTCGTTTTCTCGGACGGGACCGCAACGACATTCATGATCGTCGCCACCGCGTGGCTCATTGCCTCGATGGTCGGTTGGCGTCTGCTGGTGTTGCTTGCCGGACGCGTGGCGGCTCGACGAACGGCCGCCGCCTCCTAAGGGCTCCCGACGACTCAGTCCCGGATGCCGTGGAGTTCCCTCTTTGCGTCCCGGCCCATCAACACCTTGAGGACCTCGCTCGGCGAAGCACCCTCGTAGAGGACACGACCGACCTGGGTGGCGATTGGCATTTCGATGTCATACCGATCGGCGAGTTCGAGAACCCCCCGTGTTGATTTCACACCCTCGGCAACCATGTTCATGTCGCGAATGATGTCCTCGAGCTTGCGGCCCTGCCCCAGTCCGACACCGACCTGATTGTTGCGACTCTGGGAGCTCATACAGGTGGCAATCAGATCACCCATTCCTGCCAAGCCGGAGAACGTCAACGGTTCGCCACCCATAGCCACACCGAGCCGCGTGAGCTCCGCCAGTGCCCGGGTGATGAGGGTGGCCATGGTGTTGTGACCGAACTCCAAACCGCGAGCCATGCCGGCAGCGATTGCCATCACATTCTTGAGGGCCCCCGCGGATTCACAACCAACAACGTCGCGGTTCGTGTAGACACGCAGCGAACTCGACATGAGTAGGCGCTGGAGTGGTTCGGCATTCGCGAGGTCTGGCATAGCAATCACTGTTGCCGCGGGTTGACCTGCCGCGATTTCACGGGCGAGGTTGGGACCCGTCAGAACCCCAATGAGGCCCGGGTCGTGCGAGGGCAAGACATCGCGCGTCACTTCGGTCATGCGCATGAGCGTGCCCTGCTCGATGCCCTTGGAAAGTGAGATTACCGGTGTGCTCGCCCCGATTGATGCGGCACAGCGCTCCAAAACGGCACGGTATCCGTGCGATGGGACACCTACGATGACAACATCGGCTGTGGCGACTTCGTCGAGATTCGATGTCGCGCTCAGTTTTCGAGGCAGCTGATGGCCGGGGAGGTAGTCGGGGTTTTCGTGGGTTTTGGTGATGGTCTCGGCAAGATCTGCTCGTCGTGCCCACAACACGGTGTCGGTCGATGCCGCGGCGAGACCCGCAACGGCCGTACCCCACGATCCCGCTCCTATGACTCCAACTCGCATATCGCCGTCCCGTTCGGTGGTCTCCTAGGGTACGACACACACCCCCTTCCTGTCCCGGTCCTTGTCTAACCAGCGTCGATAACCGAAGTGCTCGCAGCACCATTCGGCTTCTTGAGGATCTCGGAGCCTCCAGATCGGGCGGTCTGAACACCGCGACCCCGCTTCCCAACGGGGGGACCCTCCGGATCGAGATCAACGGCATTGTCTCCGAGCGCCTCCCGAAAGCGCTTGACCCGACCACTGCCGACCTTCGCATCGTTGCCACGAGTCTCAACCTCGCCGATGCCGGGAACGACACGGTTCTCGTGACCCGCGATGCGGCAGTCCGGATCAAGGGTGCCCAGCTCGGCATCGCCGTCGAGGACTACCGTGCGGATGCCGTCCTTGTCGATGAGGCGTACACCGGTGTCAGCGAACTTGATGTGGAATCTTCGGTGATTGATGCGCTCTACGAGCATGGCAAGGTGGCACTAGATGCCGACCGACTGGTTGTGAACCAGTTCGTTGTCCTTCGGTCGGGTTCACAATCGGCGTTGGGTCGAGTCGCCGACGATACCGATGCACCGGTCGTCGTGAAGGTATCTGGTTCGCAGTCGGTGTTCGGTGTGGAATCGAAGAACGTTCGCCAGGCATTTGCGCTCGACCTCCTCATGGATCCCGATATTCACGCTGTCTCTCTTATGGGGATGGCTGGCACGGGCAAAACCTTTCTTGCGCTGGCGGCGGCTCTTGAGCAGGTGGTGGAGGCACAGCGGTACCGCCGGGTCTCGGTCTACGATCCTCTGATCGCCGTTGGTCGTCAGGAGATGGGGTTCCTCCCGGTGACCTCGATGAGAAACTTGCTCCGTGGATGGCTGCCGTCTACGACAATCTTTATGCATTGTTTGCGCCAGCCGGTACGTTTGGTGCCCACGATGCCGTGGAGGATCTCATCGCGCGTGAGCTGATCGAAATGGCGTCGGTCACGTACCTGCGGGGTCGTTCGATATCGGACGAACTGGTGATTATTGACGAGGCCCAGAACCTTGAGTTGTCGACGTTGAAGGCAATCCTGACCCGAATGGGTCGTAACTCGAAGGTCGTCTTCTGTGGCGACCTCAGCCAGATCGACAATCCCTACGTGTCTCCTTTTGGTGGTCTTGCGGCACTCATCGAGAAGTTCACGGGCGTGGCACTGTACGGCCATGTGACCCTGGAAAAGTCCGTGCGGAGTCCGCTTGCGGAAATGGCAGCCACCATTCTCTGACGGGTGAGGATCGTCAACCCGAGGTTGTGCGGCTCCGGGTGGCGGCTTTGGTACTCTTGCGCCATGGCTTCAGTCTTCACGATGATCATGAACGGTGACATTCCGGGTCGGTTTGTGTGGCAGGACGACCGAGTTGTCGCATTTCTTACGATCGCACCGATCAATCCGGGTCACACGTTGGTCGTGCCACGGGAAGAAATCGACCACTGGACGGACCTCCCGGACGAACTGGTCGCCCACCTGATGATCGTTACCAAGACGATCGGGGCAGCAATTCGTGACGAGTTCGAGCCGGCACGTGTCGGTGTGATTGTTGCCGGGCTTGAGGTCCCACACGCCCACGTGCACCTCGTCCCATTCGATACCGAGAGCGAGTTGTCGTTCAGTCGGGCGAATCCGGACGTCGGCCCATCAGAACTAGACACCGTCGCCGAACGAATCAGGACACGCCTCGTATCGTCCGGGTTTGATCAGGCGAACCAGACACCATAAGAGCGCCGATGGCACACAACACGACCCCATCCGGTTCAGGGCCGCCGCGGACCCGCGCAACAGCCCGAGCTGTCGGGCGGACCAGCGTGGTGGTTGCGAAACGGGTCCAGAGGATGTTCACGACTCGCGGTGCGGGCTACCGACGCCTTGCTGAGTCGCATGCGGCTGCCGTTGCGGGCGACACGATGATCGCAGTGGCGCTCGCAGGAACCCTGTTTTTTTCCGTTCCCTCAACAGAGGCACGAGCGAACGTGGCACAGTATCTGCTGTTGACGCTTGCTCCGTTTGCCATCATTGGTCCGTTTCTTGGTGCCTTTTTTGAGCGATTTCCCACGGCGTATCGTGGAGGCCTCATCGTCAGTGCCGCCCTGCGTGCTGTGGTCGCGATGGCGATGCTGTTCGCACTCGACTCGGTCCTGTTGTTTCCCCTCGCGTTTGCACTGCTTGTGCTCTCGCGATTCCACGGTATCAGCCGGAGCTCGCTGCTACCGCAGGTGGTCGGCAATCGAAGCGAGCTCATCGCGGCCAACGCACAGCTCGCCCGCGTTGGGATTATCGGTTCGCTGGCGGCAGTCGTGGTCGCCGGTGGTGTTGCGCTCACCGGACCTTGGTTTGCGTTGATCTCCGCCGCGATCGCCTTTACAGTTTCAGCCGTCGCTGCCGCGGGACTGCCGACGCTGTCCCGTTTGCCGAGGAGCGCGGTACAAAGGGCTCATCCGAGGGCGAAACATGCCCTTCCCCAACCAGTCCGTCTCGCCCGGTTTGCGACTGCGGGCGTTCGGTTCCTCAACGGTTTCATTCTGTTGATTGTCGCGTTTGCGTTTCGATCCGTCGATGCCGGTG
>JAADIG010000052.1 GCA_013151445.1 Actinomycetota bacterium | reverse complement strand
GGGAGCCTACCGACTCAGTGTCTCTATGGGCTACCGGTCTTTGTATCGGCCGTTCACCACGGAACTTTGCCGAATTCCACGCGGGTCACGTTGCGGTCTCACGGGCTCGTTGATAGGCACCGGTGAGAGCGGTGAGGTTCGCCTTGGGGGTGTAGGACGCCTCATATGCTGCCCGGGCCTGCGCACTGGCGGCTCCAATCGCCGACGAATCCGAGAGACGGGTGAGGGCATCGATCCACGGATCGACATTTGTCGTATCGGTGGCCGGTACCAACCAGCGTTCCCCGAGCGGTTTGACGACCGACGCCATTGCGCCGAGATTGTTTGCCAGGACCGGCAATCCCGAAGCGAAGGCCTCGATGATCGTCATGGGCAGACCCTCGTACCAGGTGGAGGGGAACACCATCGCTCTGGCCGACCTGAGCAGGACGGGAACTTCGGCATGAGGAATAGACCCGAGAAACTCGACCGACGATGGCGCCTTGGCTTCCAGGATCGATCGCAGCGGCCCGTCACCGACAATCTTGAGTCGGAGATTGCTTGGCGGAGCCGCGCGCCACGCTTCGAGTAGCCGGTGTGCTCCCTTTTCCTCCGATAGTCGACCAACGAAGATCACCGTATCGGATTGGTCGGCAGGCCGGATGCGCGGTCCGGGGTCGACAGTGAAGTTTGGTTTTACAACGATCTTCTCAGCGGGGAGGCCGGCTCGCACCATGATGGTTTTCATAAAGTCCGTGAGGGCGAGGAACACATCGACGTTTTTTCCCCACACGTCGGTCTTCGCCGCAAGAGCGATTGCACCAGCGGCAACGACGGATTCGGGTCGCGACCGGTAACACCCATACCGGATTGCCTGGCTCGGGGAGCCTGTCACGCACAACTCGCAGGGTCGGCCGTCGCGCAACAGCAGGGCGTTGGCACACACGAGCCGGTAGTTGTGCAACGTCATCACGGTCGGTACTCCCGCCGCTCGTAACCGGCGCACGACAGAGGGTGACATCGCAAACCAGGTGTTGTGGATGTGGGCCACATCGGGTCGCTCACCCTGGATGCTTGACGCCAGTCGATGCGCTGATCGTGGGTTCCACGGCGAAGCGACGAGCTGGCTCGCACCGGCCAATCCGCCAGCATTCTTGGCTTCGAACAGACGCACCGTATGGCCCGCCTGTTCCAGTAGGTTGGCCTCGGCCGCAACGACGGTATCCTCGCCGCCACTTTGTTGATATCTCGTATGTATCTGGAGAACGTTCATTGACTCTTCTTTAACGAGTTGATATATAGGTGATGATGCTACGCGTAGTCACTTTGTGTTTCAGCAAATGAGGCGCTGGCCCCATTGACGAAAGGGCCTAGCTCCTCGTAGTATTCGTAATACCACACAAAGTGGTGACAGCGTTACCACGCTGTGTAGTCGTTTTCAGGGCTTGAGGACGATTGTTGGGAAAAGGAAGGGCATCGTCACCGAGGAATCGATGACGAAGCACAACTCAAGGGCTCAGGATAGGGGTTAGGCATGTTGTCGGGGGAATTTAACAATCGTTTGATTGGTACGGTGGACGTACCAGCCACGGTAGTTCAACCAGTCGATGTCCGTGTGGCATCACCACTTTATGTGCGGTTCGTGAAACCCGTATTTGACCGAGTTGGTGGACTCGTTCTCAGCGTTCTCACGTTGCCGCTTATCATTCCAATATTGCTCGCGATCCGTTTAACGATGGGGAAACACCCGTTGTTTGTGCAGGAGCGGGTAGGCAAAGACGGTGACACGTTCAAGGTGTTCAAACTGCGCACCATGAACTCCGACCGGCGGGCGATCCCCATGCACTATGTGGGTCCAGACCGAAGGATCACCCACAAGTCGGAGCACGATCCAAGGGTTACGCCCCTCGGCGGGTTCCTGCGCAAGTACAGCCTCGACGAGTTGCCCCAGTTCTGGAACGTACTGTTGGGCAGTATGAGCCTGGTGGGACCTCGTCCGGAGCTTGTCGATATCGTGAACAACTATGAACCGTGGCAGCACCAGCGTCACATTGTGAGGCCTGGGGTTACCGGGTTGTGGCAGGTTTCCGAACGAGGCGAGATTCCTCTTCACGAGGCGACCGATGTCGACCTTGCGTATCTGAAGAATCTCTCGTTCGGTAAGGACCTGGCGATACTGATCCGTACGATCCCGGCCGCAATGGGCAAGAGGACCGGCTTCTAGACACAACCGAAGATTTCCAAGTTACCTCTACGAGGGTCCGCACTGCATATGCGGACCCTCGAGGTCTTTTGGATCCACCAGATCGTGCTCTCACAGGAGCGACAGAGCGTGTCCGAGAGGCTGGGTCCGTGTCAGACCGGTTGGGTCACTTTGGCGGAGAGTCTGCCGATGGACCCGTAGTGGAGACCGGCGCTCATCATCTCTTGCGGGTCGAGGAAGTTACGTCCGTCGAGGAAGTAGTCGCCACGCATGACGTTGGCCACGCGTCCATAGTCGACATCTTTGAATTCCGGCCACTCAGTAATCAGGACGACGGCATCCGCGCGATCGACCGCGGCGTATACGTCGTCCTTGATCCACACCTCAGGAACCTCGTCAAATGTTTTGACGACTGGATCGAACGCAGAAACAGTTGCCCCGAGCTGTACCAATCGTGAAGCGATATCTATGGCCGGTGCATCGCGGAGATCATCGGTACCGGGCTTGAACGATAGACCGAGGAGTGTGACACGACGGCCCCGAAGGGTCTTGAGTTCGGCTTGCAATTTCTCAACGATGAGATGACGCTGAGATCTGTTGACCTCGCGAACTGCATCGAGCATGCGGGGGTGCAGTCCATAGTCCCGTGCAATGGCAGCGAGAGCGTCCAGGTCCTTACCAAAACAGGATCCACCCCAGCCGATACCGGCGTTGAGGAACTTGTTTCCGATGCGTGAGTCGAGACCGATTGCGGTGGCCACGTCGGTGATATCGGCCCCCACCCGTTCACAGATTTGAGAGATCTCGTTGATAAACGAGATCTTGGCTGCGAGAAAAGCGTTTGCCGCGTATTTCACGGTCTCGGCTGTCACCAGACCGGTGTGAACCATGGCCGGCTGGACTTCGGGACGTCCACCGTCAAAGGTTTGGTCGAGGATCGGCTGGAATGCACGATGGACGAGGTCAATAGCGGCAGGGTCGTCGGACCCGAGAACGATTCGCTCGGGATGCAAGAAGTCCTCGATGGCCGTTCCCTCACGAAGGAACTCGGGGTTCGATACAACCGAAAACGTTGCGCTTGACGCGGCGTCAGCGAGGGCATCATCGATTGTTGCGTTGAGCCACATACCCGACCCGATGGGAACCGTTGACTTTGTGACGATAACGTTGTGTCCCTGCAAGGATCTGCCGATCGCCCGTGCGGCGTTGATGACATAGGACATATCGGGGTGACCGTCGGTACCCGATGGTGTTCCGACACAGAGAAAGATTACGTCGGTTCCCGCCAGTGCAGCATCCATATCATCGGTGAAGGTGAGGTTGCCGGAACCGACCTGCTCGGCGAGCAGATCATCGAGTCCACCCTCCCAGAAGGGGGGAATTCCCGCCTGCAGCTGGGCGAGCTTGTCGGAGTCGATCTCGACTCCGACAACTTCGTGACCGAGTTTGGAGAAACAGGCGGAAACAACCGTTCCGACATAGCCGCTTCCCACCGCTGCGATTTTCAGCCGCTCTTGCATTCGTCGATCATCCTTTGTCTTCCGACGAGTCCACATCTCGTGTTGCCCGTCGGCTTCAACTTCCTGGTTCTACTTCGGCGTACCTGCCGTTGGTGTTTAGTCACTTTCGCCCAGATTCAGACAGTATGCGGTTTTATCCTTCAAGTTCGTCCACATTCGACGGCCAATCTTCCTTCAAGAGGCGTGAGAGAGATCGGTCGGCGAGGATTTTCCCCCCCGTCTGACACACCGGACAATAGTTGGTTTCCCGATGTGCATAGGAGATTCGCTGGATCGATGTCTGGCACTTCGGGCAGGGTTTACCGTATTTTCCGTGTACTGCCATTGCGGGGTGGAACGCAGTTACTCTTTTCGGGAAGTCGTCACCTGTCTCCTCGATCCGAATCCGTGTCCATTCGTTGAGGGTGTCGACGGCCGCAAGGTGGAGTCGGTCAAGCTCGTCAGGCTCGAGGTTCGTGTTCATCTGGAGTGGTGACAGTGCGGCCCGGAAAAGGATTTCGTCGGCGAACGCACCACCGATTCCGGAGAGATGACGGGCGTCGGTGAGCGCACGTTTCAGCGTATGACGCTCCGCGAGCAGGCCTTGCACAAACTCGTCGCGCGTCGCTGTGGCGATTTCGATACCGCCCGGGTCGAGGTCGGTGAGGGTTTTGTGGGAGACCACATGCAAACGGGTCCGCTGCTTCGAGCCTGCCTCGGTGAGCATGAGCGAACCAGTTGAGAAGTCGAACGCTGCGAGTCCTAACCTCTTCGGAATCGGTTGGGGGGTTTCGTGCCATTGGAAACGTCCGGCCACCATCAGGTGGATAACGAGGGCAATCTTGCGGTCCGTCTCGATAACGACTCGTTTGCCGAGACGCGAGAGTTTTGCGACGACAGCTCCATGGACGGCCGCGATGGGCGGATCGTAGGTCTTGAGCACAGAGAATGATCGGATACGGGAGTTTTCGAGCGTCGCTCCCACGATCCGTGGGCGAAGTGCATGGAGATAGGCTTCAATCTCGGGGAGCTCAGGCATCGTTCACCGAAACATGTCCTCCGCAGCGGGGCGGACGAGGTCGCTGGCGCGACCGTTTCCGGCCAGGTCTAGTCCTCGCACGACGGCAACCGGGTTGCCGCTTGCTTTGCCCATCACAAGGTCTGCGGCTGCGGCAATCTCGTCGATTACTGCCACCTCGGACACCTCCAAGACGCGTCCCTGCATGTCATGGCTGCCCTTGAGGTCGACGACAGATAGCACCCCCGAACATCCGATGGCTACGTCGGTCAGTCCGCGACGCCACGGTCGGCCGAAGGTGTCGGTGATCAATACACCAATCGCACAGCCAAAAGCCTGTTCGAGCCGCATGCGGATGAGATGGGCAGACCTGTCCGGCCGTCTTGGAAGGAGAACGACGTTGTCGCCTTCGACATTTGACCGGTCAACCCCGGCATTGGCGCAGATAAAACCATGGTGCGTCTGGGTGATTACTAGCGGTCCACGGCGGCGGATAATCTCTGCGGCCTCGGATTCGATGATCCGGCGATACTCGTCGTCTGTCGCGGCAGATCGGATCTCCCCCTCGGCCTTGGAGACGATTTTGTGGGTCACCACGACGATGTCGCCGGCAACGAGACCTTCCGGGGTAACGGCAATAGCGTCGATGATATGTTGGGCGACGTCGTCGGTGGGATAAACCTCTCCGATACCTGAGACGCTCCACACTTCAATTCGCATTGGTTTCTCCTATCAGGCGTGTGATAGTTGCCACCAGGTCCTGCGCCCGATCTACGGGCGTGAGCCGGGTGTCGACTGCCTCCACGACGGTTCTGGCATTGGACAACTGTGTGTCGGCCGAGTCACCGGCGTCGATGATGAGATAGTCGATCAGGGCATCGTAGGCAGCCAAGATGCTTGCGGTTCCACTTCCAAGGCCCAGCGATTCGAGTACCTGCCGGGCGGGTCCCTTGAGCGCTGTCCCCGAAAACAGTGGGCTCACGGCGATGACGCGGTCGTGGGTTTCGAGGGAGTGTCTGATGCCAGGAATCGCCAAGATTGGCCAGATGGAGAGGGGAGGGTTTGATGGTGCGATGATGACCGCGTCGGCGTTCGCGATTGCATCGATGACTCCCGGTGCCGCGGTGGCAACGTCAGCCCCGTCGTATCGGAGTGTTCGCACCTCGTCGCGATGTCCTCGTTCCACAAAGTACTCCTGGAACGTAAGCCAGGAGCCATCAGCAATCTGTACTGCAGTCGCGACTGGGTCATCAGTAGCGGGGAGCACCTTTGGCCGAACTCCGAGCGTGGTGGCCAAATGCGTTGTTGTTGCAGAGAGAGAAGATCCTTCTGAGAGTCGGTTGGTGCGCCACAGGCAGTGGGCGAAGTCGCGATCGCCCAGGTGAAACGCCGTATCTACACCGAGTTTGTTCAGTGTGGTCATCATGGTCGTTGTATCGCCGTCGATGCCCCAGCCCTGGGGTCCAACGATGTCAGACAGCGTGTAGAGCACGGTGTCGATATCGGCTGCGACGTGCACTCCGTAGCGTTTCTCGTCGTCACCGACGTTCACAATGGCGGTAATCGAGGCTGTCGGGAGCAGCCTGTCAAGGGCCCTCACGAGGCGCGCACCACCGACGCCTCCGCAGAGTGCAACTAGGGATAGATTGCGATTATTCGCCGTCGGCTCCAGAATGGTCACTATGTCATCTCCTTCTGAGTCCCGATCAGCGAGTCGCGTCGTAGCCGTTATCGTCGCAGAGTCCGGCGTATCGCTCACCGAAACCCTCGATGCCGTTAGTGCCCAAGTGTACGGGGCGGTGACGCCGGTAATCGTCGGCGGTGACAAGACTGTCCGCGAGGCGACACGGACACTTGGTGTCCCGTGGCATGCGTCGTTCGCTATTTTCCTTGCGAGCGTCGGTGCGGAGGTCCACTTCCTGTGGTTCCTGCAGGCCGGGCTGATCCCGGAGCCACTCGCACTCGATGCCCTCGTCGGGGAGGCCGAACGCAACGATGCAAGTGTCGTCGGTTCGAAATTGATCGCTGCTTCTGAGGATCGCACTCTCATCTCGGTTGGGATGACGACAGACGTTTTTGGTGTCGATGCCACAACCTTCGTCGATACCGAGCTTGATCAGGGTCAGTACGACGTCGTGCGTGATGTTGCGGCCGTGAGGTTGGTTTCCGCTCTTGTGCGCCGCGACCTGGCCAAGGGCATCGGTGTTGGTGAAGGGGCTATCGCCAACGAGGGGACGTCTCTCGGGTTCTGTAACCGAGCACGTCTTGCCGGAGCTCGCATCGTGGTGGCGCCATCGTCGATTGTTGCAGTTCCGCTCGACACTCCCCAGAGCGAACCGTGGCGCGTCGAGGCCGACCGCATCCAATCGATGATCACGTCATATTCCCTGGTCACCCTGGCATGGACTCTTCCTATGCGACTCCTCGTCGGTTTGTTGGAGGGGATCACAACATTGTTTGCCCGTCCATGGACGGGACCCGCAACGGTGAAGGCGTGGCTTTGGAATGCCGCTCATATCGTCGAGACCTTGCGGCAGCGGCGGACGACCATGGCGGTACGTTCGGCGGGGCTTGGAGATACCGAACTGTTCCGCTTCCAGGTCGGGGGTTCGATCGCGTTTCGCGGTATTGGGTCGCGGTTGATGGACCGTTTGAGAAGCCGCATCGTCGATCGCGGTGGGTTCGATATTGATACCCTCACGAGCGAACTGAAACAGCCAGCGTTCGTCGCGGCAGGTCTCGGTGTCGGTTTTGTCGCACTGCTGACCCGCGCAATCATTGGGGGAGTGACGAGTGCCGTGGGATACAACGCACCGCTACCACCGACGGGAGACCTCTTCGGTGCGTACGCTGGTGGGTGGAACCCGGCCGGGTTTGGGTCCGGCGATCCACTTCCCCCGATTGCCGGCCTCTTTGGGATTGTGGACAGGGTCCTCCCGTTTTCTTCGGCATTCGCCTACACCGTGGTCCTGGTGGGGGCCGTCGCGGCCGCCGTCTGGGGGGTTGGTCGTCTCGCAAAACTCTGGGGCATCGGTGCGGTGGCCGGAGCGCTCGGAGGGTTCGGATATATCGCGGGGCCGGCGGCAGCGGAGCTGGCGAACCGTGGGCTTGTGGCCAGCATCATCGGGATGGGGGCGTTGCCATGGGCGGTTCTTGCTGTACTTCGCCCGTTCCCCCGCGCCTTGAGAAGTCGTATCGGCTGGTTAGCTCAGGTGGGTGTCACCTCGGGACTCGTGATGTTTGCCGAACCGGCGTTGTTGCTTGCGGTAGTCGGTGCCCTTGCCGTCTGGCTGGTAGTGGCCGCACGGGGTTGGACTCCGCTCATAGGTGCCGTACCGGCCGTTGTCGGTGTTGCCGCCGGAGCGATAGCGGTGCTGCCGTGGATCCTCGGGATCGATGATCCCCGTGAATGGTTCCGGCAAGGGACATTTTTCTGGGACATATCGCCGATCGTTGGGCTTGGGTTGATCGCTGTGGTGGTTGGCGGGATCGTTGGAGCAACCGACCGCCTTCGCGATGTCGCCGCATGGGCAGGAATCATCACCGCCGCTGGTGTCTTCGCATCTCGAGTTGAAGCCGGTACCGCGATCGGCGTGTCGGGGGTTGCCCTGACGGGTTTGGGGCTTGCGATCGTTGCCGCTGTCGCCATTGATGCGATTGGCACCGAACAAGCCGGGGGTGTGCGAATCGGCGTCGTCGTGGTGGGCATTGGGATGATCGCATTGGCCGGGTCGGTCGCGACGTCACTCATCGGGGGGCGGGCGGGGCTGCCCGGATCGGAACTAGCGGACAGCATCGGGTTCATCTCACGGAGCCAACCCGAGGACACCTCTGCTCGGATCCTCGTCATCGGGTCCTCCGATGCCATTCCCGGTGACGTGCGGGACGTGAGAGGTGCAACCTATCGGGTGGTCCCGGCGTCGGGCATGAAACTGTGGGATCTGTGGCAGGGAGCTCCATCAACCGCAGATTCCGCTCTTGACCGCATCCTGCGTGACATGATCGACGGCAACGAATTTCGGGGAGGGGAGCGCCTCTCGGATATGGGGATCGGATGGGCGGTCGTGTTGGACGATTCCCCACTCGAGGCGGTCCTGCGGAGTCAGTTGGACATCGTCTCGGTGGGTGCCGGCGTCAGTGTTGCATTCACCATGCCGGAGACCCAGGGGGCGGTTGTCTCCGGAGTGGATCCCCCCTGGGTGACCAACGGCACCGTGTACACGGGTCCGGCGACCGATGGCCCGGTGTTTCTTGGGACCAACCCAAATTCGTTCTGGGACCCCAACGGGTGGCAGCAGCAGCTTTGGGGAAACAGCGTCGACGGACGAAGCGGTGAGATTTCGTTCACACCGCGACCCCTGATTCGGCAACGGGCATTCGGTGCCTTGTTTGGATTGGCCGCCCTGGCCGGGTTAGCGATATGGGGTAGGGAGCAGTATGCGTAGGTTTGTCGCACTTCTGATAGTCGCCACGCTGGCAACCGCAGCGATGGGCTTGCGTGCTCCAAACACACCCGCCGGGCCCGACTTCGATGGGCCGCAGGCACCCGATCTGGGGGCATCAGCCGGGTCCACGGTGTGGTTCTGCCCATGGGGCGAAACCGGCTCGCAAGCTTCGTCGACGGTGCAGTTGATGGCGCTTGTTACCGCCCGTGCTGCGCTATCAGTCCCGAGTCCGCTGCCGGGCGAAGAGCCAGCTCAAAAGACGGTGTCCATCACCGATGCGGGCGCGCGAACTCTTCGGCTCGCCGATGTCGTTCTCCAGGGGCCAGCACCGGCCTCGGTTGAGTTCCAAGCCGGACCGGCTACGGCGTCGGCAACCGTGCAAGGTGCCTCCTCTTTTGCGGCCGATCGATGCATTGTCGCCACACCTGCGGAATGGTGGTTGGTTGGTGGAACCACGAGGGCGGGCCGCGAGTTCTCGATGCGGCTGTTCAACCCGTACCCAGATACGGCATTCGTTTCGGTTACCGCTGTCAGTGAGTTCGGTACGTTTGAGTTACCCGATCTCGATACCCTGCCAGTAGCCGGTCGGAGTTGGATCGATGTCGATCTCACCGACCTCGCCGGGAGGCTCGACGATCTCGTGTTGAAAATTGTCGCAACGGAGGGGAACGTCATTCCCTCGGCAATCCTGACAGCCGAGGGCGGAGCGGCGGTTTGGCCAGCGACCGGTGCGGCGACACAGTGGTTCTTCCCGGTTGCTTCTCAAGAGAACCTGACGGCCGAGGTCATTATCGCGGCTACTGGTGACGGTCCGGTTGAGGTCACGGTAGAGATCCTTACGGTCGACGGCATCAGTCCCGATGTCCGTGCGTTCATCGTTGATCCGCTCAATCCACGCCGCGAATCCCTGGCAGATTTCAGCGGTGAGGCGATCGGCATTGTCGTGCGGGGTGATAGTGAGATTGCTGCTGCGGTCGTTGCGGAATCGATACCGGAGGTGAGTGCACTCGATGGCGAAGGTGGATCAACCGATCTTTCCATCGATGCCGTACAGGGCCCACTGGCTGGCGTAGCGGGCACCCAGGAGGAAGCGACTTCATGGTTAGTGCCGGGTCCTGCAAGCGAGGAGACCGGTCTCTCGACGATCTGGTTGATGAACTCCGGTACGCAGTCGGCAACTGTTTTGTTGACTCCCATGGGCATTCGAACCGGTGATCAGCGCAAGATCTTGCTGCAGGCGGGTACGGTGCAACGAGTCGCAGTGCCGTATGACTCTGCGGTTGCGGGGTGGTTGGTTGAGGCGACACAACCAATCACGGTCGGATGGTCACAGCAGACCGAGAACGGCATTGCGTTCATAGCCGGTGTAGCCATCGATGGGTGACGTGGCGGTTCGAGTCCTTGTCGTTGTCGTGCTCGCCGCGGCCGTTGCGGGACTGACCTTTGCGGCCAATCGATTCAGCCAGCCACAACATGACCCGATTTCATTCGGGGACGTGCCGGTTCCGCCGGGTGTTGTCCTCTTCAGCTCGACGGGATGTTCGCGGTGCAAAATCGTTGCCGCGGACCTTCGCAAACTCTCGGTTCCATTGCGAGAGTTCACATACGAACTCGAATCAGCAACTCTCGAGGAGCTAGGGGTCGACGCTGTCCCACTCACGCTTCTGGTCGCCGAAGACCGTCGGGTCTTGTGGCAGCGGGCAGGGAAGTTGTCCGCAAAGTCGCTGAAGGAACTCGCACAAATGGCCCGGCTACACGGTCTTACGCGCCCGAATGACGCGTAAGACGGTTTTGTGATTCGACGACGGGAGCGACGCGGGTCCTTGGTGATGGCGCGCTAGACGCCTACCTTTCTTTCTATGGTCCCGCTTTGTGTCCGCTGTTCACAGCCCGCAGTCGCCGTTATGCGATACAACTACGCCGCACGTTCGGTGTCGTTGGAGCCGTTGGTCCATCTGCCGACGCCGGGCTCCGGCTACCTGATGTGTTCCCGCCACGCCGATCGAATCATGCCTCCAGTTGGGTGGGGGCGAGTCGATCGCCGTCGGTTGTTCGCCGTCACCGGGCTAAAGCGATAGCCGGGTAAAACTATGCCGATTGACCGCGATGTCCTAGAAGCCGTCAGAGAGATGG
This sequence comes from Actinomycetota bacterium, assembly GCA_013151445.1. Classification (GTDB taxonomy): domain Bacteria; phylum Actinomycetota; class Acidimicrobiia; order Spongiisociales; family UBA5794; genus BMS3BBIN02. Next base: position 52,730 of record JAADIG010000052.1, on the reverse strand, counting down.
GTGAACCCGAACTCCGCCGGTTGCTCATGCTGGCCCAGGCACGTTTGCAGATCCATGGCGTGGCGCTCGGTGCGACGGCGCCAGAGATCAAAGTTCGCAGCCAGTCTGTCCGATGTGGGAAACCAACCTGTTCGCGGTGTCCCCACGGGCCGTACTGGTACGCCTATTGGAGTGAAGACGGGAAACGTCGCTCGAAGTATCTCGGCAAGCTCGACGAGCTGCCCGAACACGTTGCCCAGGGTATTGCTGGCAATGACGAGAATCCTGCTCTCGGGTCGACCGGTTCGTAGTACAGTGGTGCGACCCGATGGAGGAGTGAACGGCGTGACGTCGACACTCACGTGTAAAACTTGTGGCGCCAACAGCGTCATCCAAATCCAGCTGACGCTTCCGGATGGGGGCGAAGTGGACTTCTGCTCGTGCCATGTTTGTGAGTCGCGCTGGTACAACCGCGACGGCGAAGTGCTCGACCTCGATGCCCTGGTCGATGTCCCCAAGAAGGCATGAGCGGCGTACTAGCCCGGGTACCGCTTCGCGTCCTTCGCAGACGTAACTGAACGAAGCACTATTCTCTGACTGTGGACCAAACCCCTCACAAAGCGGCACAACAGCCGCGTCGCCGCCTCAACCGCGATCGGCTCTTCGTGCTCATCGCCGTTGGCGTCCCGACACTGCTGATCTTCTTCATCATGGCCGGGTTCGTTGGTTCGGTTCGTGCCATCGATGGATTCCCGCTGATCAGCATCGACTTCCAGTTTCCCGCCCTGTTTGTTGCCAACACACCAACCGGCGGCGACATGGGGGCCCACGTTCTGCTGCCTCAGATCTTGCAGGACTCCTTTCTCGGCAACTTCCGTGTGCAAGGTTGGTCCCAGGATTGGTACGCCGGGTTCCCGGCGCTCTTTTTCTACTTCCCGCTGCCGGCAATCCTGACCGTCATCCTCAACGCGGTGCTGCCGTACGGGGTGGCGTTCAAGTTGGCCACCATCATGGGTCTGGTCACGATGCCGGCCGCCAGCTACTTCTTCGTCCGGTCGATGGGTTTTCATCGAATCGTCGCCGGCATAGCCGGTTTCACCGGCTCCATGTACGTGTTCATGGAAAGCTTCTCGATTTTCGGCGGCAATATTAAGTCGACCCTGGCTGGAGAGTTCTCGTTCTCGTGGGCCCTGTCGCTCAGCCTGGTCTACCTTGGGATCATCATTCGGGATCAGGCAGAGGGCCGCAGATTCTCGCCGAAAGCGGGGATTGTTCTTGCTCTTTTGGCGATGTCCCACATCGTGCCGACGATGGTTGTCATTATTGTCTCGATCCCGGTGCTCCTTCGAAAGAAGGCCGCCGGCGCGATGGTGATGTCGTGGTTGGTTGGTTTCGGCATTGCTGCGTTCTGGGCCCTTCCGCTGCTGCTGACCGCCAACGGCATGACCTCCGACATGAACTGGAGCCCTGTGCGGGGACTCCTCGGTGACGGCGGGTACGAACAGATCGCGACGCCCCTCCCCAACGAGTTCTTCCCAATATTCATCCTGGGTCTTCTCGGTATGGCATGGACCATCTACCGGCGCGAGAACGTCGTGGTACCAATCACAATGGTCATAGTCTCGGTTGTCGGCTACCGCTGGTTACCCGACTGGGGTCTATCGAAAATCTACAACGCAAGGTTGTTGCCGTTCTGGTACGTCGGATTCTTTATCTTCGCTGGGATCGCTATCGGTCTGGCTGTCATGCGGGTTTCGAGACTGTTTGCTGAGCGAGAAGAGAACCAGTTGGTCGCCGGTGCGGTAGCCGTTCTGCTGTTATTCAACATCAGTGTGGCGGGCATCCACGACACACCAGGCTGGGCAAGTTGGAACTATTCCGGGTATGAGGGCAAGGCCGCGTGGCCTGAATTGGAAGCCCTGCTCGATGAGGTCGACCAGCTTCCCGAGGGACGCATCATGTGGGAGGCCAACTCCGACGAGCTCAACAAATACGGAACTCCGATGGCGCTCATGCTATTGCCGTACTTCTCGCCGGGGCACACGTCCATGGAAGGTCTGTTCTTCGAGTCGTCACTCACCACACCATTCCATTTCCTGAACGCCGCAGAGGTCTCGCGTAACCCGTCGAACCCAGTCCGGGGCCTGAATTATCGAAATTTCGACTTTGAGCGGGGGATCAAACATCTCGAACTGTATGGGGTCAGTTATTACATCGCGATGACCCAGGACGCCAAAGACGAGGCAGTTAAGTTCAACTTGGAACTGATTTCCGAGACCCCGATCTGGTCGATTTTCAAACTGCCCGAGAACGAACTGGTCATCCCCGCACTATTCGAACCAGTTGTTTACGACGGTCCCGAGAACTTCGTCGATGCTTCCCTCGAGTGGTATGACGATCTCTCGCTCATTGACCGGTGGATGGTGAAGGACGGCCCGGAGTCGTGGCAACGAGTCTCAACGGTGGGGGATTGGCCACCTCCAACCGCGGTAGATCAGGAGGTCACGGTTACGGACATTGTGATGGATGACAACTCGGTGAGTTTCAAGACCGATGGCATTGGTGTCCCCGTTCTTGTAAAAACCTCGTACTTCCCGAACTGGACCGTCGAAGGTGCGGACGGCCCCTATCGGGCGTCGCCGAGTCTCATGATTGTCGTGCCGACCCAGGAAAATGTAATCCTTCGATTCTCTCGGTCACCTGCCGAAAAGGTTGGAATGGGAATCACCGCGATAACATTCCTCGGACTAGGTGTGTGGACGTACCGGCGCCGTAAGGATCATGAGCTGGTGGACGCATGAAACGTTACCTGGCGTCGTTCGTGAGTAAGAAGGCGATGGGGCAGGTCGTCAAAATGGGCATCATTGGTGTGGGCAACACGCTGTTCTATTTCCTGGTGTTCAATGTCCTTCGCACCGTCGGTATGGACCTGCGACCCGCAAATGTTGCCGCGTTCGCTATCGGTACTGCGCTTGCATATATCCTCAACCGAAAGTGGACGTTCGACGCCGATGACGCCACCGGGTCACTGCGAGAGACAGCAAAGTTCTTCGGAGTCAACGTTGTTGCGCTCGCGGTCACCGACCAGATAATTGCGTTCGCAGCTCGCCGGTTTGAACTCTCGCGTCTCGGGGAGAACGCTGTCCTGGTCATAGCCTCCGGAATTATCCTTCTCCCGAAGTTCGCCGCATATCGCGATCTGGTTTTCGGGTCGGATCTCAACGACAACCCCGACAACGTCGATACGGAAGCCGTCTCCTAGATATGGCAACGCGGGACGCCGTCCCTGCCCGCTGACGAACCCTAGAGAACGCCTTCGGTCTTGAGCTGTCGGCGAATCCGCCAGATTCCCCGAAGGGTACGCGGAATCCTCTTCCACAGCTTCGATCGTGCTTCGCGCTGTTCCTCCACGACGATGGGGAATTCGACAATCCGGTAGCCGGCGTGACCGGCTCGGACCACAAGTTCGGTGTCGAATAGGTCCTTGCGCGACACCACCTTCGGAGCGAGATCCTGGACCACGTCTCGTCGTACAGCCTTGATGCCGTGCGTGTCGGACACTGAACTCTTGACCAGGATGCGTAACACGGTGTTGAACGCAAACGTCGCAAGTCTTCGGACATACCCGCGGCGATCATCTGACCCGGGTGCTCGTTTCGATGCGAGGATGACATCGGCGTCGGTTCCGTCAGCGAGCACCTGCTTTAGGAAGGACGCCGATGTGTAGTCGATGTCGAAGTTGACGACCCACGTTCCGGTACCTTCCATGAACCCTGCAAGCATGGCGGTGCCGTAGTCGGCGACCGGCTGTTGGGTGATCCGTACCTCGGGGAAGTTGGCCGCCTCCGCGAGCGCCGTTTGTGCTGTTCCGTCGGTCGATCCGTTTTCGACGAGATTGATGTCGAATGGGACCCCAAGATCGGCGAGCTCGGCCTGCAAGGCCGGTAGTGCCTGGGGCAGAAAGCCAGCCTCGTTGTGGATAGGGATGACGATCGAAAAGACAGATTGCGGTTCGGGCATGGGTCGATTCTACCCGGGTTGCTGTTGTGACGATCGGGCCGAGGTTGTCTGCGCAGAGTTCTAGACTTAGGTCATGGATTTTGACTCGATCTTCAAGGCTTATGACGTTCGCGGCGTAGCGCCAAGCCAGATCAACACCGAAGTTGGACGTCGCATAGGTATTGGATTCGCAGAGTTCGCTGAAGTTGACCGCATTGCGGTCGGACATGACTGCAGGGTCTCATCTCCCGATATTCGTGACGGGGTGATTGAGGGGATCACGTCACGAGGTGTCGAGGTCGACTATCTCGGCGAAATCGCGACCGACATGATGTACTACTACTCCGGTGTCGAATCGATACCCGGTGTGATGATCACCGCCTCGCACAATACGAGCGAGTGGAATGGCATCAAGATGTGTTTGGCTGGCGCCGCACCCGTCGGTGTCGAGAGTGGTCTGTTGAACGTCAAGAGCATCGCGATCGATCCCCCCTCCGACGAGCGGCCGCGTGCCAGCGTTCGGTCCGTCGACATTCTCTCGGGGTATGTGGACCATCTCTTCACGGTCGTCGATGCTGGACATTTCAAACCGCTGCGGGTCGCAGCCGACGGCGGCAATGGTATGGCCGGCGTTGCGCTCCACACGGTATTCGATCGGATCGAGGCTGATCTCATCGGCCTCTATCTGGACCGGGACGGTACGTTTCCGAATCACCCTGCGGACCCACTGCGTCCGGAGAACCTCGTCGATCTCATTGCTCTCATGGGCCGTGAGAATCCCGACATTGGCGTTGCTTTCGATGGTGACGCCGACCGGGCATTCTTTATCGACGATCAAAGGGTGCCGCTGCCAGGGAGTACGACTACCGCGATCATTGCGACGTGGTTTCTGCACCGGTTCCCCGGTGCATCGATCGTGCACAACCTCATCTGCTCGAAGGCAGTTCCCGAGGCAATCGTCGCGGCGGGTGGAACACCGGTCCGCACCAAGGTCGGTCACTCCTTTATCAAACAGGTAATGAAAGATTCGGGCGCCGTTTTTGGTGGGGAACATTCCGGGCACTACTACTTCAGGGATAACTTCCGTGCCGACTCCGGTATGTTGGCGATGCTCGTACTGCTCCAAGTCGTGTCCGAGGCCGGGGTGCCGCTCTCCGAACTCCGCAAAGACTTTGAACCGTATGCTGCATCGGGTGAGATCAACTTCGACGTGCCGGACAAGAGTGGCGCTATCGAAGCACTGGCGGACTCGTTCGCCGACGCCGACCAGGATCGTCTCGACGGCCTTACCGTCGACCTTGGCGATCGGTGGTTTAACGTACGTCCTTCGAATACCGAACCCGTGCTCCGGCTAAACGTGGAAGCCCCAACGGCTACCGAGGTTGACGAACTCGTCACACGAGTGAGCACGATCCTTGCCAAGGAGATGTAAACGATGCCACTTATTACCCCCGAACTATTAGCGATCATGCAATGCCCAGCCTGTCACGGCGACCTCGGTGAGAACGCCGAGCGCGCTGCCCTCGTCTGTGCGTCATGCGGCCTTGCATATCCGGTACGCGACGGGATACCCGTGATGCTTGTTGACGAGGCAACGCCGCGCGAGTCGTAACCACCGACCGCCGCACGTAGACCCAGCGGTATCGCTAGCTGCCTAGTTCGGTTGCTCTCGCGGAGCTTGCGCCTTGAACAGGTTGATGTCCTTGGCAGGTTCGACGATGTCGGCTCCGTCGTCCGATAACTGCACGACGACCCTTCCCGACTTCAGGGCCTGGGTCTCGGCGAGTCTGAGGACTTCAAGGATTTCGTCACCGATCAGCTCCTCACGCTCCAGCAAGGCGTCGCGCAGTGCCTCGACAAGGTAGCGGTGGTCGCGGATGAGATCCGATGTCTGCGTCTTGGCGGATGCCAGGATCGTCTCGACTTCGGCCTTTGCGCCCGGGTTGTCGAGTACCCGCCCGACGAGGGAGGAGGCGAGCGGGGAGTCCGGAACGGCGAGGAAGGAAGCGAGAGAATCGCCGAGTCCGTAGACCCCGACCATCATGCACGCAGTCGTGGTTGCTGCCTTGAGATCTCCCGATGGACCGGTACCGGACTCGTGGAAGAATTCTTCTTCAGCCACCATGCCGCCAAGAGATATTTGCAGGCTGGCGACCATTTCTGAATGTGTATTGCCGTGGCGTTCGTCGACGTCTCGATGGCTCAAAAGTCCCAGGCTGTCCTTGCGTTTGACGATCGAGAGCACCTCAAGACGGCGATTCTTGCCAACAAGGTACGCGACCGCGGCATGCCCCGCCTCATGTGTTGCTACGGTTTCGCGATCCTCGGGGGTGTACACCGTTGGGTTGGGAAGACCGATCTCGACTTCCATTTGGGCCTGATGGAGATCATTCTCCGTGAATTCCTTGCGACCATCGCGCAACGCGACGAGGAGTGCCTCGTCGAAGAGCCTCTCAAGCGATGCCGGGCTGTAGCCCATCGTGCGGGCAGCGGTTGCTTTGATGCGATTCGGTGCGGCGAGACCGGCAACGTGTGATCGCGAAGCCATGAAGTACTCGACGAGTTCCATGCGGTCCACCTGGTTGGGGAGTCCGAAATGAAGGATCCGATCAAAACGTCCGGGTCGCAGTAGCGCCGGATCGAGCGCATCGGCACGGTTGGTTGCCCCGATCAAGAGAACGTTCGCAAAGCCCGGTACTGCGGTCTTGATCTGACGGTGGGCTGGCAGGTAGCCGTTCGCCAGGCGAATGAACCAGTTCTTGAATCTGATGCGCCGTGTTGGCTCATCAAACGACTGCATTTGAATCAGAAGCTCGTTGACCACGCCACCCGTCCCCGATGACATGGCGTTGCGGTTGACCACTGAACCGGCGGATTCTGTCCGTGGTGTGAAACCTGACATGGCACCCCGCTTGAGGGCAATGGCATCGATCTCTTCAATGAATCCGATTGCACCACCGTGCTCGCGGGCAATCTTGCGGAGATCGCGGAAGTAACTGCGAATCTTGCGTGCCGTGGCGCCGTACCACATGGACTGAAACGCGGTCGATGACACATAGAGAAATGGCACGCCAGCCTCCGCCGCGAGCGCCTTGGCGACGTGGGTTTTGCCCGTCCCGGGAGGGCCCTCGAAAAGCACACCGCGGCGAGGATTTCCCCCCATCTCTTCGCGGAAGCGTTTGTGGTTGAGGAAAACCTCAAGTGTGTGTTGGACCTCGCGGCTCACGTTGCCCAGACCCTTGACATCAGAAAAGCTGACATCGATCTGTTCCGGCAGGTAGATCGTGTGCGGCGATTTGCTGTTGCCCTTCATCGGAAGAATCAATACCAGGGCGAGCACCAGAACGATCCCGAGTCCGGGGACCCAGAGAATGGCGTCCGGCCCCAGATTGGGGAAACCGGGACTGATCGGGTTGCGCTGCATGATGTGCCGGGTCCAAACCCATGCTGCCAATGGCGCAAGAACGACGAGAAGTCGTGCGAGGCGTCGTTGTCTGTTCTTCTCGCGTGTTGCTGCGACGTCAAAGGTCACTCTATGCCTTCCTTTCAACTACCCAAAGTCACAATAGACCACGCTGAGTAGTTTCCCAACCGTTCGACGTAGTGGTTTCCAGATTCGTCGGGGCACTAGTTACCACCCCGAACCACCGATAGGGTGTCGGTATGGTGAGTATTCCGATGTGCGCAGCCTGTGGGGCATGGGGTGCGGGGCCGCTGTGTGAGTCGTGTCGGCAGTCGTTGCAGTTGGCACCAGAACGGATAACACCCGCCGGGGTGCTTGCCCGGGCGGCATTCAGGCACGAGGGCACCGCACGATTGTTAGTACACGAGTTGAAGTACCGCGCTGCGGTGCGCAATGCGACGCTCCTGGCGAACCCGATGGCAGCCCTAGTCCCGGGAGAGGCTCGGGTCCTGGTACCGCTGCCACGGTCGGTGCTGCGTCGTGTTCGATACGGCGTCGATCCTGCGGTCGAACTCGCTCACTCCGTGGGGCGCATCGTCGGGCTACCGGTCATACACGCGTTCGCTGCCTCCGTGTGGTGGCCGAGCCACGCCGGTACAGGCCATCGTGCGACCGTTCGTTTTACACCGATCCGAACCGTACCTGATGGCGCCTTGCTGGTCGATGATGTCGTGACGACTGGACTCACGATCGACAGTGCTGTCCAGTCGATCACAGGCCACGTCGTCGGTGCGCTATTAGCCACCGCATCCGCTAAAATAGGAAGCGCGAGAGATCGTCACAGCGACGATCATTAAAAGGAGGCGGCGTGGCTGAGAAGCCGAGCGTGTTGAGGCCAAGGGCCCGCCCTGCGTCTAGCAGCGCCTCGTTTGATCGCATTCTCCCAGTGCCCGCGCGGTTGTGTGGCGCGGGTTTTCGCTCCCGAAAGGAGACCCAGTGAACGTTCGAGTGCACGGCAGCAATATGCAGGTACGGGACCATGTTCGTGAGATCGCCGAGGAGAAGGTGAGGCACGCGGGCCGGATCTTCAATACCGGGGGGTCAACGGATGTCGAGTTCACCCAGGAGCACAATCCTCGTCTCGTGAATGAAAAGTTCAAGGTGGAAATCACGACCCACCAGGCTGGTCATACGGTTCGTGTGGAGTCGAGTGCGCCGGACGATGTCGCCGCTCTTGACATTGCGCTCGAAAAGTTCGAGCGTCAGCTTCGCCGGCTCAAGGAACGCCTCTACCAACGTTCGCGAAATGCCGAAAAGAAACATCTCAATGCCGTCGACCAGCTTCCCGATGATGATCATGACGGAGGGCCAGCGGTCGTAAGGACCAAACGGTTCGAAATGAGGCCAATGTTAGTTGAGGAGGCTGTGCTTCAGATGGAGATGTTAGGTCACGCTTTTTTCTTCTTTCTGGACGCCGATACCGGCAAACATTGTGTGCTGTACCACCGTCGTGACGGATCTCTAGGACTGATTGAACCAACATGACCAGACTGCTCGTCGTTGATGACGTACCCCTTTTCCGAGCCGGACTGACCTCCGCATTGCGAGGTGCCGGTTTTGACGTGGTCGGCGAAGCCGACACCGCGGAGGGGTCGGTCGCGAGCGCCGAGCAGTTTCAACCCGACATCGTCCTGCTCGATGTGTTGATGCCGGGTATTTCTGGGCTCGAAGTTGTCGAGAAAATCACTGCGGTGGCCCCGGGTTGCCAGGTTGTTCTGCTCACCGGATCGGAGAGCGAAGAAGACATGCTGTCCGCACTCAAGAGCGGCGCTCGAGGTTACATCGTCAAAGACACACCGTTCGACAAGCTGGTCGAGTCGATTGGCGCAGTTGTCGATGGGGGTGCGGTGATCTCGTCGCAGATGGCCGGAAAGTTATTCGACGTCTGTCGTGTGCTGCTGCGTCATCAGGAGCTTCTGCAGGCTCGGAAACCCACCTTGACCGGACGTGAGATCGAGGTATTGCAGTTAGTTGCAAAGGGGATGACCTCACGGTCGATAGGGGAATCATTGTTTATCTCGGAGAACACAGTCAAGAACCATATCCGGAACATTCTCGACAAGCTGGGTTTGCACTCGCGCAACGAAGCGGTGCTCTATGCAGTGCGCGAGAATCTCATTTCAATCGGGTAGTCGGCTATGTGGGCCGTAGAGCCGGAATCATCCGCGGGTGAGCTCAAGGCCGTTCTCGATGCGGTCGGGACGGCGTGGACGACCTTCTCGTTGTACCCAGACCCCGGGAGTCAACCGGCATTCACGCGTGCACTCGACGTGTTGCGCGATCTCGAATCTCCGGTCACAGTTAGTGTCGGTCCGGGGATCTTTCTCGACGATTCCGGCGACGAAGTGGAGACTCGCGAGGGTGCCGAACGTCTTGCTCGCGAATTGTTCGTGCATGACATCGAGTTTCTTCGTTTCAACGCATCGATCTCGGCCCAGGCCCTGATCGAATTCTTTGCTGTTATCGCCACCAGTGATGACGAGGTACGCACAGAAGGGGGCGCCCATGCGGTGGTGCGTGCGCTGGGTCTGGGTGGGGTCGAGGTTTTCGAGCGGGGCCTGCTTTCGTTTGTCGAGGGCGGGGGTGAGCTCGATGAGGAAAATGGGGACGACGAAGAAGGCGACTACGCAAACATGACGATCGCGGCTGCGGCCGCCGCGCAACGTGGTGAAGACCCCGTCGACATTGCCACAGTCGTACTCGCAGGCGAGGCGGATCCTGCCGACGAGTTCATGGGTGGGATCGAAGAACTCCACACAACGGCATGGCCGTTGGCGGCGCGCCCCAAGGCAATGATTGCGACGCTCCGCCAGGGAGAGGTTGATGTATGGAAGGGGTTTCGTACGTTCATCGAGTCCTTCTTCTATCTTCCCCACAACGTGCAACTTGAGGTTATGGAGCGGTCTCTGGAACGGCTCAAAGACGAACGGCATCAAGTGTTCCTCGACCAGTTCACCGGTGCCGAATTGTCTGCATTCCTCCCCGACCTGAGTGAGCGAGGTCGCAAACTTCTCCTGGAATACGCCGAGCTGGCTTCGTTTGACTCATCTGCATCGCCGGCCGATCTGCTCGAGGGCCTGGAATCTTCGCGAGATGTCGAAGCCAAACGCATGGCTGTCGCGGCCCGCGTATCCGCGGTCGTGACGGATGTTTCTCAACAGGAGATGGGAGACACCCTTGTTGCGTTGCGTGACGAGATGCAGGTTCCCATCGACTACGACGTACTTGCGCGGGCGACTCTGCGGGCGCTGCTCGAATGCGAGTACCGCGATGATCGGTTCTACAGAGTCGTCCGTGTCTGGGGTGGGCGGGTCGTGCGTCTGCTTCGTGCCTCCGATCTCTCGAGCGCCCGGGTTTTTGTCGCGGCAGTTCTTTCGGACCCGTCGTACTCCCACGACCGAACCGGCATTGTCCACGAGGGTGTTGCCCGAATCTTGACGCCAGAAACCGTTCGTACGGTGATCGAGGTGAGTGGTGGGTCCAACCCGGATCAGGGTGCACTCGACCTGTTCGCTGACTTTGGTATCGCGGCCGTTGACCCCCTTGTCCAGCACCTTGCCATGGAAGAAGACGGCCAGGTGCGCCGCGCCATCACGGAGTTGCTCGCGGCGTCCGCAAACCGCAACCCACGTGTACTCGACGACTACTTGAACCATCAACCCTGGTACGTGATTCGCAACCTCGCGATTGTCCTCGGGAAGACGGACCGCGACGCTGCTGTCCCAGGTCTGCGGCGCCTGTTATCCCACGAGGAGTACCGTGTCCGCGTCGAGGTGCTGCGTAGCCTGGTGAGACTCATGCGCCAGAACGCGGCTCCGATCCTGATTCGTAGCCTCGGTGACGAAAACGAGCGGGTTCGTCAGACGGGAGCATCCCTCCTGCGGTCAAACGAGGCGGACGACCTTGACCAGTTGCTTACTGATGAGCTTGCCAAGGAACGTCTACGTCCGGAAGTCGCAATTCAGGTCATCAAGATTCTCGGGAGCCGCAACACGGAGCTCGGCCGCGAGACCCTGAAGGGTTTCGCATCGAAACGGTTCACCCTCAGTAGCCAGACGCGAGCGTTCCGCGATGCGGCTCGTGAGAGTTTGGGACAGTTATGAAGGAACGTGAGGTCAGCCATTTTCTACGGGCGTTGCGCCGGTTGATGCGCCAGCTGAGCCTGTACCCGGTCGCCCATCCGTTGACTGTGGAGGCGGCCATCACCGCCGAAACTGCGGCCGCAGAGCTCCTATCCGGTGTCGGTCGGACCGATATTGCGATTTTTGACTCGGCGTTTTATCTCGATCGTATTGTGCTGCCGCATACCTCGTTGGAGTATCACGTGCTTCTGCGTGACATGCAGGCACGGGGCATTGACTCGATAACCCTCGAAGCGCCCCTATCGCACGACGACCTTGAAGATCTCGCCGCGTTTATTGGCGGTTCCTCTGACGACCTACCGGCGGATGGCACCGTCCGACTCAATGACTACTCCCTGTCCGGTTTGGAACCCGAGGAATCATCGATGTCAGCGGTGCGCCGGTCATATACCGACGGCATCGACGCTCTACGCGGCGTCACGAGCTCAATGGCAAGCCAGGGGGCGATCGAGCTGTCCGCGGTTGTTGATGCAGTCGAGGGATTGTTTGAACACGCCGTATCCCATTCCAGTGCGTCTTTGTTGTTGTCGACCGTGAAGAGTCACGACGAGTACACGTTCTTTCATTCCGTGAACACGTGCATTCTCGCTCTCGCAACGGGTCGGATGATCGGTGTCGACAAGGAGAGTTTGGTACCGGTCGGCGTCGGTGCCGTGCTCCATGACATCGGGAAAGTAGCGGTCTCGGCAGCCACCCTCAACTGGCCTGGGCGTCTTGACGATGGTCAATGGAAGGAGATCCAGCTCCATCCCCAAGAGGGTGCTCTTGCGATTCTTGCGGCCGGGGGAGAGGGCAACGAAATCGCCGCGACGGTCGCATTGGAGCACCACGCCCGTTTCGATGGTCAGGGTTACCCCAGCTATCGCAGAACTCGCCGGCCCCACATATTTTCTCGAATCGTATCTGTGGTCGACACCTACGATGCAATAACGACACGCCGGTCATATCGAAGGGCAGAGACGCCAGCTCGCGCTCTCGACGTTGTGCTCGGTGCCGCCGGTTCCTCGTACGATCCCGACGTCGTCAAGGCGTTCATTTCCATGATGGGTGTGTTCCCTCCCGGTTCAATCCTCCGGCTGAAGACCGGCGAGACGGTGGTGGTTGCAGAGCGCCCCACGGAGCCCGACGCACCGCTCGCCACGTTCATCGTACGCGATACCAAGGGTGCCGAGATCAGCCCCGAACCTTTGGTTATCAACGTGAGCGACGTCGCTGTTCAGCTGCTGCCACAGCAGGCCGACTTCGACCCGGCGACGTTGTTGGAGACGATTGCGCGGTCAAACTCGCCGGCACAGAGTTAAGGCGCTCCGATAGCCTCGGAGCGCTCTACAATTGCTACCTCATGTCAATTTTCAACAGAGTCTTGAGTTTTGGTGAAGGCAAGCCGCTTAAGCAACTTCAAGTTCTTGTCAACGCCGTCAATGCCGCCGAGCCTGGTGTCGTTGACCTCACCGACGACGAACTGCGTGCCAAGACCACGGAATTCCGTGACCGTATCGCCAACGGCGCCACGGTCGCCGACATTGAGGTCGAGGCGTTCGCCGTCGTTCGTGAGGCCGCAAAACGTGTCCTCGGGCAGCGTCACTACGACGTCCAGATAGTCGGTGCTGGTGCCCTAAACCGGGGCATGATCGCCGAGATGCGTACGGGAGAGGGAAAGACCCTTGCTGGAACAATGCCAGCCTACGCGAACGCCCTCACCGGGCGCGGGGTCCATATCGTGACCGTGAACGATTACCTTGCCGCGCGCGATGCCCAATGGATGGGTCGTGTCCACGAGTTCCTTGGGATCAAGGTTGGCCTCATCCAGGGATCGATGACTCCCCAGGAGCGTCGTCCAGCGTACGAAGCAGATATTACGCATGGCACGAACAACGAATTTGGTTTCGATTATCTCCGCGACAACATGGCAATGCGGCCCGAGAACATGGTCCAGCGCGGGCACGCCTACGCGATTATCGATGAGGTTGACTCGATCCTCATCGACGAAGCACGAACTCCGCTCATTATTTCCGGCATCGTCGGCGAGTCGGGTAAGTGGTACAAGGAGTTTGCCCGTATCGCCAAGACCCTGAGACGTGACGTTCACTATGAAGTCGACGAGAAGAAGCGTCAGGTAATCACCACAGAAGAGGGTGTCCATCGAGTCGAGGAAATCCTCGGCATCGAAAACATGTATGACTTCGCCAACGTCGACATGATTCAGCATCTCGATGTCGCGCTGAAGGCAAAGGAACTCTACGAGCTGGACGTTGACTACCTCATCAAGGACGGTGAGGTGATGATCGTCGACGAATTCACCGGACGTGTCCTTGAGGGCCGGCGGTACTCGGAAGGACAACATCAGGCGATCGAAGCCAAAGAAGGCGTCCGGGTCAAGGAAGAGAACCAGACGCTTGCGACGATCACCCTGCAGAACTACTTCCGCATGTACGAAAAGCTTGCGGGGATGACGGGTACGGCGATCACCGAACAGGGTGAGTTCAAGGAGATCTACGATCTTGACGTCGTTGTCGTGCCAACGAATCGTGAGATTGCGCGCGCCGACCAACCGGACCTTGTGTACGTCAACGAGGACGCGAAGTTCGACGCGTTGGTGGCAGATATTGTTGCACGGCACGCCGCCCAGCAGCCGATTCTGGTTGGCACGATCTCCATCGAAAAATCCGAACTGCTGTCGAGCTACCTCGATCGCAACGGCGTGAAACATCAAGTTCTCAACGCCAAACAGCACGCCAATGAGGGTGTAATCGTTGCCCAGGCCGGTCAGCCGGGTTCGGTCACGGTCGCAACCAACATGGCGGGACGTGGTGTTGACATCCAGCTCGGTGGTAACCCCGAAGCGCTCGCCGAGCAGGAGCTACGGCGTCAGGGGGTCGAGACGGACTCCGAGGATTACCCGGCACTTCTTGCGACCGCAATCGACAGGTTTACCAAGGAAACCGCAGACAAGAAACAGATCGTGCTTGACGCCGGCGGACTCTATGTCCTGGGCACCGAACGTCATGACTCGCGCCGTATCGACAACCAGCTGCGAGGTCGTTCCGGACGCCAGGGTGACGTGGGGGAGTCCCGCTTCTATCTCTCTTTGACCGACGATCTGATGCGTCGGTTCGCCAACGAGCGCGTTGCGTCGATCATGGCCCGGCTCAAGATCCCACCCGATGTCCCTATCGAAGCCAGCATGGTCTCCAAGGCCATCGAGCGGGCACAAACTCAGGTCGAGTCACAGAACTTCGAGATTCGCAAAAACGTGCTGAAGTACGACGAAGTGATGAACACTCAGCGCAAGATCATCTATGAGTGGCGAAACCAGGTTCTGCAGGACGACGATACTAAGACGCTCGTCGATACCTGGAGGCAGGAGGTCATCGAGGAAGAGGTGCTCTTCATCATTCAGGGTGTTGAGCCGTTCGATTGGGACTGGGAAGAGCTCCAGAACAACATGGCGCAGCTTTACCCGGCGTCATTGACAAGGGAATCGTTCGGCGACCCGGAGGTGCTGACCGAGGATGATGTCGTCGAAGCGTATCTCGCCGACTCGGCGAACGCGTACAAGGCTCGCGAGGAGGAACTCGGTACGGACTTGCTGCACCAGTTGGAGCGGTCAGTGATCCTCACCGTGATTGACAACAAGTGGCGTGACCATCTAGCTGCGATGGACTACTTGCGGTCGGGGATCGGACTCCGTGCCCTCGCGCAACGAGACCCCCTGGTCGAATATCAACATGAGGCGTATGACGCGTTCGCATCCCTTGTGGACTCCGTCAAGCGCGACGGAATTCGCTATGTGTATCACGTCAAGGTTGAGCAGCGGACGCAGCCCCAGCGCCCCAAGAATGTCCAGACATCTGGACCGACGACGAAACGCCCGACAGTTCGTGTCAAGGACAAAATCGGGCGCAACGAACCATGTCATTGTGGATCGGGCAAGAAATATAAACACTGTCATGGAAAACCCGGGGCGGTGGCGTAACGCGACATCGCGGCCTCGTGTCATGTGGTTACCATCGCGCCTGTTATGAATGTTTCTGATCCCCATGCCCAGATCAACGAACTGCGTGCCCGTCTTGACGATGCCCGGAGGTTCCTTTGACATCCCGGGCAAGGAAGTTGAGCTCGAAACGTTGCGGGAGATCGCAGCACAGCCGGATCTGTGGGAAGACCCCCAGCGCGCCCGCACCGTCACTCGAAGGCTCTCTCGGTTCGAGGGCATCATCGAGCGGGTCGGCGGTCTCGCCGAAACTCTGGACGATACCGAGACGCTGCTCGAACTCGCGATCGAAGAGGGTGACACCGACTCCGAGGCCGAACTGGTTGCCGAGCTCGCAACGCTTGGAGTGACGGTTGCGGAGCTCGAAAGAGAGACACTGTATTTCGGCGAGTACGACGACCGAACTGCCATCCTGAGCGTGCACGCTGGCGCTGGTGGAGTCGATGCTCAGGACTGGGCGGAGATTCTGCTGCGAATGTATGTGCGCTACCTGGAGCGCAGCCCCCTGCAGTTTGTTATCGACGAGATTCAGGCGGGCGATGAGGCGGGGATCAAGTCGGCGACGGTAACGATCAGCGGTGACCATGCGTATGGCATCTTCGAGAGCGAGCGCGGAACCCATCGGTTGGTACGCATCTCACCGTTCGACTCCCAGGCTCGACGACACACAAGCTTTGCGGGTGTCGATGTGGTTCCTGAAATCGGGGCGAATGAGATCGAGATCAACCAGGACGATCTTCGGATCGACACATTTCGCTCGCAGGGGGCCGGGGGGCAGCATGTCAACACCTCGGATTCTGCGGTCCGGATCACGCATCTGCCTACCGGGATCGTTGTCGCCTGCCAGAACGAGCGGTCGCAGCTTCAGAACAAGAATCGTGCAATGCAGATCCTTGCCTCTCGCCTGGCTGAGCATTCTCGCCAACTTCAAATCGCGGAAATCGACGCCGTGCGTGGTGACAAGTCCGAAGCTGGGTGGGGTCGGCAGATTCGTTCGTATGTCATGCAGCCCTATCAGATGGTGAAAGATCTCCGGACCAATGTTGAGGTCGGCAACGTGCAGGGCGTTCTCGATGGGGACATTGACGCCTTCGTCGAGGGGTATTTGCAGTGGCGCAGAGAGCAACACGAGACCTCGGATTCGGAGGGAGCCGAATGACCTACCCGGACTACAGTTGGCCTAAACCCGTCTCGTCGGTAGCATTCCCTTCTGTGGCGGAGGGGACACCAACACAAAGTGCGACCGCGTGCGCTGCGGGTCTCCGAGATGAAATAGGAACTACATGATTCGCGTCCAAAACGTCACCAAGATGTATGACGGTGGCGTCGTTGCCCTCAAGGATGCTTCGTTAGAGGTTGACAAGGGCGATTTCGTGTTTCTCGTGGGAGCATCAGGGTCTGGAAAGTCAACGATGTTGCGTCTGATGATGCGCGAGGAAAAACCCACCAACGGTGATATCTGGGTTGCCGGGAAACACGCCTCAAAACTTCCCAACTGGAAGATCCCGATGTTGCGGCGATCCATCGGCACCGTGTTCCAGGATTTCAAACTACTCCCGAACAAGACGGTGTATGAGAATGTCGCATTCGCCCTTGAGGCGACCGGCAAGCCGCGCCACGTCATCAATACCCAGGTACCGCAGGTGCTGAAACTTGTTGGTCTCTCGGCGAAATCGGACAGATATCCCAAGCAGCTATCGGGCGGCGAGCAACAGCGGGTCTCGGTGGCGCGAGCGTTCGTGAATCGCCCGTTGATCCTCCTCGCTGACGAACCGACCGGGAACCTTGATCCAGCAACCTCGGTTGGCATTATGCGCATCCTCGACAGAATCAACCGGACGGGGACCACCGTGGTGATGGCGACACACGACCATGCCATCGTCGACGCGATGCGGCGCCGCGTTGTTCAACTCGAGCGGGGCCGTATCGTACGTGACCAGGATGCAGGCGGTTATCAAACGGTGAGGCGCCGCAAGGTGTCTATCGGACCGACCGAGGAGACTCCGGTTGTGGTCACACCTGGTGACGAAACGGAACTGACCACAATTCCCGACACCGCGATCTCCGGTGACACCTCCAAACCAAGCAAGACCGAGGACGGCGCCGCCGAAGCAGTCACAGCCGAAGCTGCGGTAGCTGATGCTGCCGTGACCGACGCTGCGGTGACCGACGCTGCGGTGACCGATACTGCGGTGACCGATACTGCGGTGACCGATACTGCGGTGACCGACACTGCGGTGACCGACGCGACTGTTTCGGGGGACACCACGACTGTACCGCCGACCGACGACTCGGTAGAGTCTTCCGAGATCGGTGAGTCCGACGATGTGGAAACCCCAGGCACCGAGGAGGAGACCGTATGAGGCGTGTGTCCTACATGCTCTCGGAGGCGTTTCGAAACATCTCCCGCAACCTTGTCGTTGTGCTCGGAGCAGTCCTTGCCGTCTTTATCTCGCTGTTCCTCACGTTCGGATCGGTGATTTTCGGTCAGATCGCCGAAGTCACGCTCGAAGAGTGGTCCAACGATGTTCGCGTCATCGCCTATTTGCGCGATGACGTTCCGGATCCCGCCGCCCTCGTCGAGGCGGTTGCGGCGTGGGACGGTGTCGACTCGGTAGTGTTTTTCTCGAAGCTGCAGGCCATCGATGAGGCCCGTCGATTGTTCGCCAACGACCCATCACAACTGCGGTTGCTGGAGGACGATCCTTCGTTCATTCCGACATCGCTGAGGGTCGCCCCCTCGGATCTGGAAGAGGTCGAACGCATTCAGGCGCAACTCCAGGGGCTCCCCGGTGTCGACCAGGTGCGCTCAGCCGACGATGCAGTGAAACGCCTGATCTCGTTACGTACCTCGCTGCAAACATTCTCCCTGGTCCTCGCCACCGCGCTCGGATTCGCTGCAATCGCACTCATTGCGAATACGATTCATATGGCGATCTATGCGCGCCGCGAGGAAATAGAAATCATGCAGCTCGTTGGGGCAAGCCGATGGTTTGTGCGGACACCGTTCGTCATTGAGGGTGTGGTCGAGGGGACTCTCGGCGGACTCTTTGCGGTCGGATTCATTGTCATGCTGTACCGGATGGCTCTCCAGGCCGACCTTCCCAACCTTATTTCGATTGACGTGGGAAGCGGCTTCCTGTCCCAGTGGTCGATCCTGATCGTCGCCTTCGGGGCGCTCGTCGGGTTTGTTGGTAGTGCCCTCAGTCTCACGCTGCATCGCGGCATCAAGTTGTAGGTCGTGATGAAACGTCTTTCCCTCGTTCTGAGCATTCTGCTGGTACTGGCAATACCGGTGTCCGCGGGTGCCGATCTTGAGGGTGATCTCGACGAAGTTCAGAAACGTCTGAGTGACATGGCGACCGAGATCAAGGCGTCGGAAGGGGACCGGACCGCCATCGGTGACGAGATCCTCGCAACGGAAGGCGTCCTCGACGAAATCAACGCCACGCTGAGCGAAGCAGAAACGGAACTACTCGGGGCTACGCTCGATCTTGAGCGCGGCCTGGACACACTTGATTCACTGCGCCAAAGGCTCGATGTCTCCTACGCCCGGCTTGAGGCCGTGAGCTCTGAGATCAATCTGAATCGTGATACCGCAGTGGGTCTTGCCCGGCGCGAGTACGTCAACGGTGCCACCGACACCCGGGTGTTTCTTCTCGATGCATCGGATGTCACCGAGGTGCTTGTCCGTGGTGAGTACCTGGATCGTGCTTCGGCTCGCAATGACCAGCTGTTCGTTCGGCTCGAAACTCTGGAGCAGCAAGAGGACCGTCAGCAAGAGCTCATCGATGACGAAGAGGCGAAACAGGCGGAGCTGGTGACAAAGCTTGCGAGTACCGAAGCACGCCTCGCGGCCGTTCGCGACCGCGTCACCGAACGTCAGGAGGCGCAAGCCGCCGAACTCGATCGCCAGGCTTCCCTGCTCGCCGAGATCGAAGACCAGATCGCCCACTATGAGAATGCCCGCGATTCCCTCGTCGAGGATCGTGAGCGCATCGAGGCCTTGATCCGCGAGAACAACAACCCCAGCGGGACAACCCCCGGGGTTCTTCTCCGTCCCGTTCCCGGCCGGATTACCTCACCATTCGGTCCCCGTATTCACCCGATCCTTGGAACCTCCCGCATGCACACCGGGTTGGACATGGCGGGTGCTCGCGGCACAAATATCAGGGCAGCGGCAAGTGGCAAGGTTGTGCTCGCGGGGTGGAACGGTGGATACGGCTACAGCGTACTGATCGTGCATCCCGGTGGGATGACGACGCTCTACGCCCACCAAAAGGCAGTGAATGTCTCGGTTGGTCAACAGGTCGCGGCGGGCGACATCATCGGTTTTGTGGGATCATCGGGTCTCTCGACCGGTCCGCACCTTCACTTCGAGGTGAGGGTTAATGGCACACCGGTTAACCCGGTACCGTACTTCTAGCCCTCGTGACCAAGAGCACCGACTCCGACAAGACCGTCGCCACCAATCGGCGGGCCCGATATGACTATGACATCCTCGACACCTGGGAATGTGGCATGGTGCTCACCGGATCGGAAGTCAAGTCACTGCGGGACTCGCAGGTGGTCATAAAGGATGCCTATGCGGAAATCCGCGCTGGCGAGGTCTGGCTGGAGAGTATGCACATTGCACCGTACGTGTTTGCTCGCGACGGTGGTCACGACCCTGAACGTCGACGCAAACTGTTGATGCACCGTCGGGAGATCGATCGGCTGGAGGGTCGTATCAACGAAGAGGGTCTCACGCTCGTCCCGCTCAAGATCTACTTTCGTGACGGCAGGGCAAAGATCGAAATTGCCTTGGTCCGCGGCCGGCGAAGTTATGACAAACGCCAGGCGATTCGTGCCCGAGAGCAGGGTCGCGAGATGGATCGTGCGCTGCGCGAGGAGCGGCGGTAACGGCCCCACTGTCGTGGTGAGCTGATACAATGCAACTGCACACTAACGGTGTCGTACCCACAGATTTGGGGGTGACATGGTTTCGACTGTGAGGGTTGAAGTGTCCGGAAGCGAGCCGAGGTACACCGGAGTCCTCGTTAAAAGCCGGTAAACAAATACGTGCCGATGAAAACATGGCACTGGCCGCCTAACTAAGCGGTCTATCCGCCCGGAGGGTTCCCGTCTCGCCGGTCCCGGGTAACGCAATACGGGATGCTGCTCTCAGGGGTCGGGACTGAGAGCTCAAGATTAATTCCGACTAGGAACGAGGGAAACTTTGCCGACGGCGGTCCCATGTTTCCGAAATGCTCGCTGTTGGCTGCGCTCGGAGATGCCGGCGCTAAAACCTCATAGGACGGGGGTTCGACTCCCCCCACCTCCACACCGAAAGAGACTCTCCCTAGCGGAGAGTCTCTTCTTTTTGCAGCGCTGGTTCGCTTTGCAGGTCTGGCACGCTGAACAACTGGAACAGGGAGCTTATGAAGAGTCCCATACCCAGCATTTCTGCTGATTCCTCGACGATCACCTCAAGCTCGGTCGCAACGCCGGATCCGAAGATGTTGAGCAAGAATCCACCGATGATCTCAAGGCCCACGGCGCCACCGAGATAGATCACCGCCGACAGAACAAACAGGATCTGATATTGACGTTCAAGCGAACGGAGCAGACCGAGATAGGTGGGAAAGAGGGCGGCACCGATCACAATGAACGGCAACACCCAAGCAAACGGAAACGAGTCCGAGATGTTCAGCAGATTCCCGACTGGTTCCGAGAGTCGTTCGTGTACGGCGATGGTTTCATCGATCGATGCGAGCAGCAACATCGCGGCAAGTCCCGCCCATCGCCATGTCATGGTCGTTGTTTTCACTGCGATCGCAGCCGCAAGGCCCGATGCGATAAGGAGGAGGGCGGACGAGAACCAGGAAGAAATACTCTGCTCGGCGTTCAAGTCGAATACATCGAGGCCGGCAGCCGGTTGCTCGGCGAGTTGGCGGATCAGTGCGACGACGACGTTCGCACCAGCCAGGGCGATGACGATCACACCGATCGTGACCATGATGGCTTGTGGGTTCAGGCTGACCGAGGCCTGCCGCTTGTGATTCGCTAGGGACATGTTGTTCTCCTGTTCCGCCCTCTTGTGTCGCCCCTTTCCGAACACATCTTTAGTTGATCGTGAACGTACCGTTCGGATCCTGGCCGCTGGTCTGCCACTGAGACCATGTACGTCCACCACCGGTGCCGTCACGGAACCAGTAGGAGGAGACATTCGGATAGAAGTAGCGGTTGTCGGTAAACACGCCGGTTGCAATGTTCGCACCATTGGTGACGACCCCGGTTTGTCCCGAGTTGGTGATGGTGTTGTTGCTCACAAGCGCTCCGGACGCCTTGAGCGACCCGTAACGACCGGTCTGCCCGTCGAGGTCGTAGCCGATGATGCCGATGCCGTTGTGGTTCCCGTCGAGTGTGTTCCCGGTGATCGTGGCATCGGGTCCTCGTACAACAATGCCGGCGTCGTAGAGGTTGTCCGGCTTCGGTGATGTCGGCGCAACACCGTTGCTCTTGATAACGTTGTCTGCTATCGACACGCTGTAGGACAGCTCGTGGTTGATGCCACCCCGCCAGTTATTGGTGATCGTGTTGTTCGAATACACGGTATTGATGTTGTCGGTGTATCCCCAGATGCCGTAACCGGCGTTGTCGCGGATGTTGTTCCCCGAAATCACCACATTGGCGGTGTTGACGAGCTTGATACCGGCCTGGTACTTCGCATCGACGCCCGCCTGATAATTGGAAGGGTCACCGTTGTTGTCGATCTCATTGTTCGAGATGGTGACGTTCTTCACATTGGTGAGAATGATCGCCTCGTAGTTGTGGTCATAGATTCTGCATCCGGTGATGGTGCCTCCGTCGGACACGGTGACACCGTTGTATTTGTTGTCGTGCACGACGCAGTTCGACACCGTCCAGTTGTTGCCGGCACCGTGAATCGCACCCGTCCCTGCCACGGAGTTGTAGCGCGTCACCTCGAATCCGCTGATTGTCACTCCATCTACCGGGTTGTTGATGTCCGTGAACGCATAGCTGTAGGCCCACAACCCATCGAGCTTGGTTCCCGGTTCTCCGACGATCGTCTGGCCGGCCTTGGGACGGATCTCCTGGCGTTCGTAGGTGCCGGCACGCACCAGAATCTTCGCTCCTGCGGGCTGTTGTTCGATCACATCCTGGATCGACCACCCAAGAGGTACAACCGCGTCGTAACCGTCTGGGATCGTCGGAGCAACGTACCCGGGCGGCGGCGGCGGCGGGGTCGGGAGCTTAAGCGCCCGACTCAGGAACGACGCCATTTGTCCACGGGTGACGTTGTTATACGGACAGAAACGGTCATTGGCCGGGGGATTGCACCCGGCCGTGATACCGGCCGATGCCATTCTGTCGATAGCGTTCTCGAACGGAGACCCGTTGTCGTCGACAAACAGGTCGGACCCTCCGGTCGGGAGGGAAAGCCCCCTTGTGAGGAAGGCGGCCATCTGACCACGAGTGACACGATCATTCGGGCAGTATGTCCTCACCCCGCATCCGAGAGTGATTCCGGACGCGGCGAGACGGTTGATGTTCGCCTCGAACACCGAACCGGCATCATCATCGAAGAAATCCGTGGTCGTGGGCGCCAGGTCTAACGCACGGTCGAGGAACGCCGCCATTTGGCCCCGACTCACGTTGTCATCGGGGCAGAAGCGTGAATTGTTCGGCGGGTTACAGCCCTTCGTGATACCGGCGAATGCCAGCTTGTCGACGTTGGACTCATGAACGTTGCCACTCGTGTCGCGGAACCCGGATCCTCGTTCGCCACACCCGACGCGTTGGTCCGAGAGCACTAGTTCGTCGAAGTCGAATGAGAGTGAACCGGGTGCGGTCGCATCGCCGCCGTAGTAAGTGTCAAACCAGAATTCGCGGACGTTGATGCCTGCATCCGATGCGCCTCGGAACGTGAAATCGTTCTCGTAGTAGGCAAGTTTCTCGTCAACCCACCCTTCAAGAACACCGTTTGCAACACCGGGTGTGTTCATCGCCACCCGGCCTTCGATGCAGTACCACTGACCGTGCTCAAGAACCCCAGGGGAGTCCTGCCATGGCTCGGTCTCTCCGGACGACCCGGGCTGCCCACGGTGGTACACGTAGTAGCCGATCTGGGTGTTAGTTGCGGTTCGTCCCGGGTCGGGTGATGTGAACATCATTCGCGCCGACCAACCCGGGTTGGCGTCGCTTGGTTTGATCTTGTTCCGGCCGGAGCTTGAGTAAAGGCCCGACGGTCCGGGAAGTTTGCCCTGGCCGTAGTTTGCGAAACCGATGGGGAATCGGAGCCAGTACCTGTAGTAGAGCTCGTCCGGTTCGGTCTTTCCGTTCGCCTCGAACTCCCACCGCATTGCGGACCCGAAATGCTCATCGCGAGGAATGGTTACCTTGATGCCCTGTCCGTCGATACCGTCCGCGATCGAGGTAATACGGTTGCGGGCACCGATGTCGGCATCAAACCAGCCCGCGCTCCATGTTGCGGGAGTCGACTCGTACCCCTCGTCAAGGTAGGTCGTGTCGGTAGCGGCCGTTGCCGGAGTGGCAGTGAGCGGCACTAGCGCGGCGAACGTGAGGAAAGCGGCTGCGGCGCTCCACGTCCGGAGGCGTGTAGTCATGGGGTCGTGATGTCCTGCGTCGGCGGTCTCGTGTGCAGCCCGGATCCGGCGGGGAGTTACCGATCCGTGGCCTGGCATCAGTATCGGCCAAATGGATTCTTACCTGAAGCGAGCAGCCGGGGATCGTCCGGTCATGCCCGCGGATCGAGCAGCGCAGCGTCAGCAATCTTGTTCGCAACGACCGAAGGCTCGGTTGCGATCACGCTTGTCGTGATCCGCACGTGGGGGGCGCCGCCGGCCGCGATACAAAACGGGCGACCCGGTGCAACGCCGATCCCGTTGGCAGCGAGCGAAACTGTTGCGACGGTCTCGTCGCGTACCGGCACCCACATATTGAGCCCGCTCCCGGTTCGTACCGACACGCCACGTTCCGAGAGCGAGTCATACATTGTGACCCACCGCTGCCGATAAATCTGAGCTGCATGTTCCACCTCCGCGCCGACCTTGGGAGATCGGAGCATGTCGAGCAACAGCTGCTGGAGCAACCGACTCGTCCAGGAAGGGCCGAGACGGCGGCGCCGGATGAGACTCATGACCGGGTCTGCGGGGCCACCGATGGCGGCGAGACGGAAGTCGGGCCCATGTGACTTGGAAAAACTTCGAATGTGGGTGACACGACCGGGGAGGTATGTTCCCAGGCTGTGGAGTTCGGCACCAGACACGGGGCCCGAATGGTCGTCTTCGACGATAACGAGTGACGTTGGCCCCAGGACGCTGGCGAGTTCGGCCGTGCGAGTACGTGACCATGAAGCGCCGGTTGGGTTATGCGCCCGGGGTTGAACAATGATTGCCGCAACATCGTTCCTGTGGAGAGCCTCTGCAACGGCGCCAGGGTCGAGGCCTTCCTCGTCGATCGCCACGCCGATCGCCGTCGCCCCGACGAGGTCCAGCATGTCGAGGATCGGGGGGAATGTCGGATCCGAAACGATCACCTTGCTGGCAAACGGGATCGCGGTCGCGATGACCCTATCGAGAGCATCAAGTGCCCCGTTTACAACCGTGATGTATTCGGGATCGAACGGCCACGTACTGCGAAGCTGTTCCTCGAGACCGACGAGAACCGGGCGATCCAGGTACGAGGTCATACGAGGGGCACGACCCATCGCGCCAAAGAAAGCCGCCGGGTCGGGGAGGAGGTCCGGATCGGGTGTACCGGTGGAAAGGTCAATCTCGTAACGACCGCGGGCGACCGGTACCTGCCAGAAACGCGACGCCATCGCCCCCGACCTTTCCGACACAAACGTCCCGCGTCGGCGTTGAGTCTCGATAATCCCATGGCGTTGCAGGGTCTGCCATGCTTCGGACACAGTGGTCGGGCTCACTCCCATGACCCTGGCCACCTCGCGAACGGTCGGGAGCCGCTCACCAACACTCACGGTTCCGTCGGCGACGAGGGATCCTATCGCCTGGGCGATACCGTGAGCGGTGCGGTCGGTGGTGGAGGCTGCCAGATGTACGATCATGAAGGTCTTTTGTGTGTAACAAAGAGTTAGTTGTGTCAACGTAGTCTGGTGCATATAGTCGGTGCAAGCCGACGGGTGGTCGGTCGCCGATGTGTGTCTCACGGAATGGGATGGAGCAAATGAGCAGAGTCGTACGCGCAGCAATCCTGCAAACCGAGTGGACCGGTGACAAAGAGTCCATGATCGATCTTCACGAACAGTACGCCCGCGATGCCGCTGCTGACGGCGCCCAGGTAATGTGTTTTCAGGAGCTGTTTTACGGTCCATACTTCTGCCAGGTGCAGGACACCGAGTACTACGGGTACGCCGAAGCGATCCCGGATGGTCCGATTACAAAACGATTCCAGGCTCTCGCCAAGGAGCTCAACATGGTGCTCGTGTTGCCAATGTACGAGCTCGAAAAGCCGGGGTTTCTCTACAACACCGCCGCCGTGATCGACGCCGATGGCACCTACCTCGGCAAGTATCGCAAGACGCACATTCCCCAGGTCAAGGGATTCTGGGAAAAGTTCTACTTCCGTCCTGGGAACCTCGGTTATCCCATCTTCGAAACCGCCGTTGGCAAGGTCGGTGTCTACATTTGTTACGACCGCCATTTCCCGGAAGGATGGCGAGCCCTTGGGCTTGCGGGCGCAGAGATCGTGTTCAACCCATCGGCGACGAGCCGCGGCCTGTCCTCGTACCTCTGGCAACTTGAGCAGACAGCATCGGCCGCGGCGAACATGTACTACGTGGGTGCAATCAATCGGGTAGGCATCGAACCGCTCGGGGACAACGATTTCTACGGGACATCGTATTTTGCGAACCCCCGTGGACAGTTCGTGGAAGGCACGGCTTCCGATCAGGCGGCCGAGCTCGTGGTGCGGGACCTCGATATGGACCTGATCGAGGAGACCCGCAACCAGTGGGCGTTCTATCGTGACCGGCGCCCCGACGCCTACGGGTCACTCACCGAGGGGTAACCATGACGACACACGCCGAGTTGCTTGCTCGACACAAGGCGGTCATGCCATCGTGGCTCGCTCTCTACTACGACGAGCCGATCGGGATCTCCCACGGTGAAGGGCGCCATGTCTGGGACCTGGAGGGGAACAAGTATCTGGATTTCTTCGGCGGCATCCTCACCACGATGACCGGCTACAACGTGCCCGAGGTCGTCGCGGCGATCAGAGAGCAGGCCGGGAAGATGCTTCATACGTCGACCCTCTATCTCTCCGACGAGATGGTGACGCTCGCCGAGCGGATTGCCGAGATGTCCGGTATCCCCGACGCTCGAGTGTTCTTTACGCCGTCGGGTACCGAAGCGAATGATGCCGCGATTCTTTTGGCAACATCGTTTCGCGGCTCCAACGAGGTTCTAGCTATTCGGAACAGCTATCACGGCCGATCGTTCACGGCGGTGTCGCTTACGAGCCACCGGTCCTGGTCACCGACCAGCTACTCCGGCTTGAAGGTCAATTTTGTGCAGGGCCCGTATCGGCTGCGGAGTCCCTTCCGTGATTTTGATGACGCCGCCTACACCGCGGCGTGTGTCGAGGACCTTGAGCAGGTGATCGACATGATGACCTCGGGTACGGTGGCATGCATGATTGCCGAACCGATCCAGGGTGTCGGTGGATTCGCCACACCCCCCGACGGCTTTTTCGGCGAGTTCAAAAAGGTGCTCGACCGCTACGGAATCCTATTCATTTCCGACGAGGTTCAGACTGGCTGGGGTCGCACGGGTGAGCACATGTGGGGCTACCAGGCGCACAACATGACCCCCGACATCATGACGTTCGCAAAGGGTGTCGGAAACGGACTCGCCCTTGGCGGCGTCGTCACGACCGCGGAGATCATGGATTCCATGGGTGCAAATTCGATCTCGACGTTCGGCGGCAACCCCCTCGTATCGGCTGGAGCGCTGGCGAACCTTGACTACCTGATAGACAACGATCTCCAGGGCAATAGTCTCAAGCAGGGGGAACGGCTGCGTCGAGTTCTCGAACCGGTCGTAAACGAGACCGAATGGATCGCCGAACTGCGAGGCAAGGGACTGATGCTCGCCATCGAGACTGTAGAGGTCGATTCGAACCGACCGGATCCCGGAAAGTCCGCAGCGCTGCTCGAGGCATGCAAGGATCGTGGCATGCTCATCGGCAAAGGGGGGTTGTACGGCAATGTACTCCGTATCGCCCCACCGCTCAGCATCACCGATGACGAGATGGACGTTGGTGCGTCCACGCTTGTCGACGCTATTCGAGAAGTGGACCAGACTTAACCTGTACGACCTGGAGGAAAACATGAAAACACTCATCAAAGGCGGGACTGTGGTCACCGCCATTGACACGGTTAAGGCCGATGTGCTCATTGACGGAGAAAAGATTGTTGCCGTCCTTGCGCCAGGGTCGCATGACTTCGAATCGAGTGTGGATTCGGTTATCGACGCAACTGGCAAGCTAGTAACACCAGGTTCGATCGACGTTCACACACACATGGAGCTTCCGTTCGGGGGCACGGTGGCATCGGACAACTTCGAGACGGGGACCCGCGCCGCCGCATGGGGTGGCACGACCACCATCGTAGATTTTGCGGTCCAGGTGAAGGGCGAGTCGATGATCGCGGGATTCGACAGTTGGATGGCGAAGGCCGCAGGGAACTGCGCCATTGACTACGGGTTCCACATGATCGCAGGTGATATCAACGCCGACACGCTTGGGGAAATGGACACGCTCGTCGAGCGAGGCGTGACAAGTTTCAAGCTGTTCATGGCCTATCCGGGTGTCTTGTACTCCGACGACGGGCAGATACTGCGGGCCATGCAGAAGGCTGCCGAGTCGGGTGCCATGATCATGATGCACGCCGAGAACGGCATAGCTATTGACGTCCTGCGCGAACAGGCAATCGAGCGTGGCGAGACCGACCCGAAGTATCACGGCATCACCCGACCAGCGATCACCGAGGCAGAGGCGACACACCGTGCGATCGCGCTTGCGGAACTCGCGGGGGCCGCTCTGTACATCGTGCACCTGTCGGCCAAAGAAGCGCTGGCTGAGGTCGCTGCCGCCCGTGACCGCGGCCTACCCGTCTTTGCGGAGACCTGTCCACAGTATCTGTGGCTCAGTCTTGAGGAGCATCTCTCGAAGCCCGGTTTCGAGGGGGCCAAATATGTGTGCTCAACCCCGATTCGCGCCCAGGCCGATGGTCACCAGGATGCCCTATGGACCGGTTTGGCGACCAACGATCTCCAGGTCGTCTCAACTGACCATTGCCCGTTCTGTATGGAGGATCATCCGAGTCTTGGCACCCAGAAGCGTCTTGGTGAGGGCGACTTCACCGCGATCCCGAACGGACTTCCCGGCGTTGAGGACCGATTCCAGCTGATGTACCACGGTGCGGTCGTCGACGGGCGGCTTGACCTGAATCGGTGGATCGAATTGTGTTGCACGACACCCGCAAAGCTGTTCGGTCTGTACCCGCAGAAGGGCACCATTGCGGTCGGTTCCGACGCTGACATTGTCATCTTCGACCCGGGCGCAACCTGGACGAAGTCCGTCGCCCAACATCACATGAATGTCGACTACTCAGCGTATGAGGGGCTCGATGTCCAGGGCAAGGTTGAGCAGGTGTTGTTACGCGGTGCGACGATTGTTGTGTCGGGTGAGTACGTTGGCGCCAAGGGTGACGGCAACTATCTGCGTCGCGGCAACGCCGCTCGACTTCACTAACACCGGTGCAGATGAACACGCCTGTGACCCTCGAAAGGACAGTTCGGTGAAGACAATTACCCATTTCATTGGCGGGAAGATGGTCGAGTCGGTATCGGACCGCACGAGTCCGGTCTACAACCCGGCCACCGGAGAGCAGACCGCGGCAACGCCTCTCGCAACGGTTGACGAAATAGACCGCACCGTTTCCACCGCTGCGAAGGCCTTCGAGTCGTGGCGGCACACGTCACTTGCCCAACGTACCGCAGTCCTGTTCGCGTTTCGCGAGATAGCGCATCGGAACCGGGCGGATATCGCCGCAGCGCTCACCGCAGAACACGGCAAGGTGCTCTCGGATGCGATGGGCGAGGTCACCCGTGGACTTGAGAACATCGAGTTCGCATGCGGCGCGGCCCAACTGCTACAGGGTCAGTTCACGCAACAGGCGTCACGTGGTGTTGATGTGTACACGGTCCGCCAGCCCCTTGGTGTTGTCGCTGGTATCACCCCGTTTAACTTCCCAGCCATGGTCCCGCTGTGGATGTTCCCGAACGCCATTGCGGCGGGGAACACCTTCGTGTTGAAACCGTCGGAGAAAGACCCGTCGGTGACGATGCTGCTTGCGGAGATGATTCATGAGGCCGGGCTTCCCGAGGGAGTGTTCAACGTCGTCCACGGTGACAAGGTGGCAGTCGATCGGCTGCTTGAGCATCCGACGGTGAAGGCAATCAGCTTTGTCGGCTCAACCCCGATCGCCCGATATGTGTACGAGACCGGCACCGCCCGTGGAAAACGTGTTCAGGCGCTCGGTGGTGCGAAGAACCACATGGTGGTGCTGCCCGATGCCGATATTGACGTGGCGGCAGACGCCGCAGTTTCGGCAGGTTATGGATCCGCGGGGGAGCGTTGCATGGCAATCTCGGTGGTCGTCGCTGTCGGTTCCGCCGCTGACCCGCTGGTTGAAGCCATCGAGAGGCGAATCCCGCAGGTGAAGGTTGGTCCCGGAACGGACCCCGAGTCGGGCATGGGTCCGCTTATCACCCGGGAACATCGAGATCGTGTCGAGGCGTATGTTGCTGAGGCCGCCGGTGAGGGTGCCACCGTGCTCGTCGATGGCCGTGACAGTCCAGTCCAAGGTGATGGTTTCTTCCTGGCGCCTTCGCTGCTGGACAACGTGAAACCCGGCATGAAATGTTACGACGAAGAGATCTTCGGTCCCGTGCTCGGTGTTGTGCGTGTCGACTCCTATGACGAAGCGCTTGAGATGATCAACACGAATGCCTGGGGCAATGGCACCGCGATCTTTACCCGTGACGGTGGTGCTGCTCGCAAGTTCCAGATTGACGTTGATGCTGGCATGGTTGGCATCAACGTTCCCATCCCGGTGCCTGTTGCATCATTCTCGTTCGGCGGATGGGGGGAGTCGCTCTTTGGTGACACTCACATGTACGGCCCGGAGGGGATCCACTTCTACACCAAGGCGAAGGTCATCACGAGTCGGTGGCCCGACCCTGCATCAAGCACCATCGATCTCGGTTTCCCACAGAGCGAATAGGAGACAAGTGCATGGATTTTGGCGTAGTTTTTCAAACCGACCCACCGGCGCAGGCCGTCATCGACCTGACGGTTGAGGCCGAGAAGAGGGGCTTCAACTATGCATGGACGTTTGACAGTCACGTCCTTTGGCAGGAGCCGTTCGTCATCTATTCACAGATGCTCGCCAAAACACAAAACATGACCGTTGGGCCGATGGTTACGAATCCGGGGACACGTGACATCACGGTCACCGCGAGCCTCTTTGCGACGCTCAATGAGATGTATGGAGAACGGACCGTCATTGGCATGGGTCGCGGTGACTCAGCGCTGCGGGTGATTGGCAAGAAACCCTGTCGTCTTGCCGAGCTCGGTGAGTCAATCGACATCATCAGGGCCCTGGCCCAGGGTGAAGAAGTCGAGTACAACGGCGTCACGGTGCAGTTCCCATGGGCGAAGAAAACTCGAGTCCCGATGCTCGTGGCGGCGTACGGACCGAAAACGCTTGCTCTCACCGGACAGAAGGCAGACGGATTCATCCTGCAGCTCGCCGATCCGTACCTGACGAAGTACATGATTCAGGCGGTGCGCGAT
Source organism: Actinomycetota bacterium (assembly GCA_013151445.1). Lineage (GTDB taxonomy): Bacteria > Actinomycetota > Acidimicrobiia > Spongiisociales > UBA5794 > BMS3BBIN02. The sequence continues at coordinate 21,247 of JAADIG010000052.1, read as the reverse complement.
GCTGCCGAATCCGCGGGACGCAACCCCGATGACCTCTACATGTGCGTTGCGGCACCCGCCTATGTCGGCGATGACATTGCACACCAGAGGGACCAGGTTCGCTGGTTCGGTGGCATGGTCGGTAACCATGTTGCGGACCTCGTCGGTCGATACGGCACCGACACTGCACTCATCCCCGCCGAGCTCACGTCCTACATTGAAGGGCGCAAGGGTTACGACTACCAGGAACACGGTCGCTCCGAGAGCACTCATGTCGATTTCGTGAGCGATGACCTTATCGACAGGTTCTGTCTTCTCGGCCCGGTGGAAAACCATATCGCTCGGCTCCGGGAGCTGCGGGATATGGGAGTCGACCAGTTCTCGATCTACCTCCAGCACGACGGCAAAGAGGAGACTCTCCGCGCCTATGGTGATGAGATCATCCCGGCAATCAATGGTTAGTCGGCGCTAGGGAGGGACCGAGTGGTGGACAGTCTGGACGAAGGGGTCGACGCGGCTGTAGTGCGCGCCGAGATCCGTCGTTACGAACGCCGCGCTCGCCTGAGAAACGTCGTACGAAGGGTCGTGGTTTTTGCGGCCTTCGTTATCGCTCTGAGTCTGCTGTACAGCGGGTACAAGGCCGTGGGACAGTCGATCGATGATGCCCAACGCGACTGGCCGGTGATTGGGTCGGTCATGCCAGCAACCAATGATCTGATCATGCCGCCGATCTCGGCGATCCTATCCGAGTTCGATGATCCACCGCAGCGCCGAAACGCCAAGACGCTTGGTCAGTTCATCTTCGAGGCATCGCTGTTCACCGCACGTGAGGCCTTTTTTGGTTTCGTCGCCGGGATAGTGCTCGGACTCTCGCTGGCCATCCTTATGTTGCGTTCACGGACGATCGAGCGGGGACTGATGCCCTATGTCGTAGTGTCTCAGACAGTCCCACTGGTCGCGATTGCGCCGATCATCGTCATTTGGGGCCAAACAAACTTTGGCTGGCTGCCGTTTACGTGGAACGCGTGGATGTCGGTTTCGATCATTGCGACCTATCTCACCTTTTTCCCAGTCGCGGTGAATGGGCTCAAGGGGCTTCAGTCACCGTCCGCCGAATCGATCGAACTCATGGACTCCTATGCGGCGAGCCGTACGCAGACCTTGCTTAAGCTGCGGTTTCCCGCATCGGTGCCGTACCTTTTTGCCGCATTGAAGCTCGCCGCATCAGCGAGCATTGTCGGTGCCATTGTCGGCGAGATCTCTTCCGGTGTCGGTGGGGGCATCGGTCGTCTCATCCTCGACTTCGCATCCCGGTACACAACGGGTCCCGAACGTCTCTATGCCTCGGTCGCCGGTGCAGCTGTGCTCGGCATTGTCGTTTTCGGTCTCATCTCGATCGCCGAACGTTACGCCCTTAGGGGAAGAGCGCAGGAGAACCCAGTCGTATGAGCACTTCCGCACCCGTATCGGTGGCCGTCGAAGCAAGGGCAGCGAGCAAGATCTTCAGCCGTGGCAAACCGAATCAGGTCGTAGCTCTCGAAAGTATCAACCTGTCGGTCCGCCAGGGTGGGTTTGTTGCTCTGATCGGACCCTCGGGTTGTGGCAAGTCGACCCTGCTCCGTCTGATGGCCGGATTGGTCCCCGCCACAGAAGGTGAGATATTTGTGAATGGGAAGGCGGCCGATCAGGCTCGCCGCGACCGGGACTACGGGATGGCCTTCCAGAGTGCGAGCCTGTTCGATTGGCGGACCGTAACGAGGAACATCGAACTGCCACTCGAACTGCTCGGCTGGTCCAAGGATCAACGATCAAAACGTAGTGCGGAGATGCTGGATCTTGTCCAGCTCAGCGACTTTGGCGATCACTATCCGAACCAGCTCTCGGGCGGCATGCAGCAACGAGTCGCGATTGCGCGAGCCCTGTCGTTCAAGCCCTCGATTCTGCTGATGGACGAACCCTTTGGGGCGCTGGACGAGATGACCCGCGAGCATATGCAGGCCGAGCTCCTCCGGATATGGGAGGACACACAAACGTCAGTGGTGTTCGTGACACACTCAATCCCCGAAGCCGTGTTCCTCGCCCAACGTGTGATCGTGATGTCGCCTCGACCCGGCCGTATAGTCGCCGACATCGATGTGGATTTGGGACCCCGTGGGTTCGGTACCCGCGAAGACCCCGAGTTCTTTAACAAGATCACCGAGGTCCGCGAAGCTCTCCGAGCGGTCGAGGTGCCATGACGAACCATGCCAGGCTGCGCGCAATCGCCCCACCACTGGTAGTCGGTGTCGGCGGTCTTGCCCTGTGGGAGTTGGTGCTGACCGTGCTGAACCCCAAGGCCTTCGTTCTTCCGCGTCCCTCCGTTATTGCGGGCAAGGTGGTTGAGCAGTGGAGCACGATTATCACGGCCACCACCAACACTGGGTTCATTGCCGTGACTGGTCTGATCGCGGGGGCGCTGCTCGGGATCATGGTTGCCATACTTGTCTCGCGGTTCCAGATCGTGAGCGAAGCGGTGACGCCGCTCGCAGTGGCCGTGAACGCAATTCCCATAATCGCTCTCGCCCCAATCTTTAACTTCTGGTTCGGTCTTCGTTCGCCACGATCGAACCAGGGCATCGTTGTCCTCTTGGTGTTCTTCCCGGTGTTTGTGAACTCAGTGCGGGGACTGACGGAGGTCCATCGTGGCCAGCTCGATCTGATGGAATCGTTCGCCGCGAGCACCTGGGAGACACTCAAAGAGGTCAGGATTCCCAACGCACTCCCATACCTCTTTACTTCACTCAAGATCGCGTCATCGCTTGCGGTGATTGCAGCAATTGTTGCCGAGTACTTCGGTGGCGATCAGGCCGCGCTTGGCCAGCTGATTGTCCAGCAGGCCGCCCTGTCACGCTATTCATCTGCGTGGGCCGGGGTCCTCGCGGGTACGCTGATGGGGATGGCGCTTTACCTCGTCGTGGTTGGTCTTGAACGATGGTTCATGCCATGGAGAGTCACGGAGATTGAGCGGTCTGGCAGTTAAGGGTTCCGACCAGGGAAACTAGACAAGGAGAGGGTCTATGACGAAGAGGAAGAAAGGCAACGCGAGGCTGTTCGGTTTCGTGCTTGCCATGGCGCTTATCGCCGCCGCGTGCGGTGGTGGTGCCGATGATACGGCCACGACTGGTGCTGATGGTGGTGGCGATGCGAAGGAACTAACACCGATCACGTTGCAGTTGCAGTGGTTCACACAGGCGCAGTTCGCCGGCTATTACGCCGCTGTCGACCAAGGGTTTTACAAGGATCTCGGTCTCGACGTAACGATCACCCAGGGTGGCATCGATATCCTGCCTGCAACCGTTTTGGATTCGGGTGCCGCCGACTTTGCGATTTCGTGGGTTCCGCGTGGCCTGGTGCCTCGCGAAGAGGGCCTGAACATCACCAACATCGCGCAGATCTTCGAGAGGTCGGCGACTCTCCAGGTCTCATTCAAGGACAAGGGCATAACGTCGGTCGCCGATCTTGCCGGTAAGACGGTCGGTAACTGGGGATTCGGTAACGAGTTCGAGCTCCTCGCCGGATTGCGCAGTGCAGGACTCGATCCCGACACCGATGTCACGCTGGTCCAGCAACAGTTCGACATGCTGGCCCTCATCTCGGGTGAAATCGATGCCGCCCAGGCAATGATCTACAACGAGTACGCACAGGTCCTCGAAACAACCAATCCGGAGACTGGTGAACTGTTCACCGCCGATGATCTCAATGTCATCAATTGGAACGACGTCGGCACCGCGATGCTCCAGGATGCCATCTGGGCGGATGCGGACAAACTCGAATCCGATCCCGAGTATCGAGCTAACGCGGTGAAGTTCGTCGAAGCATCGATGCGGGGTTGGATATTCTGTAGGGACAACGTCGACAAGTGCGTGGACATCGTGCTCGCAGCCGGTCCAACACTCGGCGAGTCGCATCAGAAGTGGCAGATGAACGAGATCAACGGTCTCATTTGGCCGTCGTCGAACGGTATCGGTCTCCTCGACAAGAGTCTGTGGGATCAGACAGTCTCAGTCGCGACCACCGAGAGCATCCTCACCGCACCCCCGACGGACGGGGCATTCCGAACCGACATCGCCCAGGAAGCCCTCGACAACTTGAAGGCCGCTGGGGTTGATGTGAACGGATCGGGCTGGACGCCGATCACTGTCGAGCTCAAGCCAAGCGGCGAGTAGGCCAACTCGCCCCGATCCGAGCGGAGCCATCCTGTCACCGACGAGGGAGAGGATGGCTCCGTTCGCGTTAACCCTTGATGAGGTCGAGTAGCCCGAGCGCCGCAACGATTTCGCTTTCGCGATCGATGGATTGCTGCGGTATCGGGATCCCGGTGCCCTCGGCGACACGGTTCATCATTTCGAAGTTGCCGAGGACCGCGGCTGCGTCGACGAGGGCTTCGGGCCCCAGGGTGTTGATGATCGCCTGCTGCGCATCGAGAAGCGGTTTGTCCGACTTGCCGAGGGCAACATCAACAAGGTCGAGCAAGGCGTTGCCGCCAGGTATCGCGGTGGGGATTGCCGGGTCACCGACGGTGGCGAGGTCGAGGTCGTATCCGAAGCTGATGGCGCTCTCACGGAGCATCCGCACATGGCTGATGGTTCAGTAGAAACATTCGTTAATCAGAGAAGTGCGCGAGGAGACGAGTTCCATTTGAGCGCGATCGAGTCCCGGTACCCGCCGGAAGTCGTGGAGCGCCATTTCGCTCTCGGTCATGTATTGCGCTCCGAACGAGTTGCGCCATACGGTTGCGACCTCGGGAACCAGATCGAGAGCGCGGGGAATCGCACCCGAGGGCATCGGTATATGGGTACGCCGTCGTTTGAGTCCTTGCGCGATTCGGCCGGTAGGTGACCCCGGGGCGGGGTTGGGGAGCGCTTCAAGTTCGACGCCCAACACCCGATGGGCACCGTCCACTGCGCTGAGCATCGCCACCAGGCCCACCGTTTCTGCCACCGCGGCATCACTGGCCTCGTCTGCGGCGTCGCGCACTGTCGTCTCGGAGACAGCGGCGGGGTTTGTGTACAAGGTGGTTGCGAGTAGCTCGAGCGCCGGTGGGGCGATACCGGTGGGGGGTGTCTCATCGGAGCGCCCAGTGCGGGCGGCGTCGAGAAGAACTTTTCGGTGGGAGGCGTCGAGTACGGGTCCGGGCTGGGCGAGATGGGCCCAGATGTTGCGGTAGGCACGCTTGAGGTTGTCGCGAACCGGAACCGGGGAGCGAGCGAAATCGAACATGGAGCGAATCTTAGGCCGACGGGCTAGTGGATCGCACGGATGAGGAGCACACCGAACGCGGAGAAACTAACACCGATCACGAGGAGCCGGAGGTCCTTGTTGTTGCGCACGATCCCGATGCCGACGAGCGAGATAATTGCCCAGGCAACGAGTTGTGCGGGTGCGCTGCCACTGGTCGAAGCCAGCAATACCAGGGAGTCGTTCACTTACTCGGGGCTCCGTTCGCCCGCTCGGATTGGTACTGACAGCCAGTTCTCATGCGGTGGCAGGGCACAGGAATAGTTGTCGTTGTATGCGCAAAAGGGTGCGTACGCATAGTTGAAGTCGATAACGGCAGTACCGTCACCATGGGGATGAACGTCGATATATCTACCGGCGCCGTAGGTTTCGGATCCGGACGTCGCATCCCGGAAGGGTAAGAAGAGGCCTTCATGGCCGGTCGAGTACAACGCGACGGCTGTGTCTTCTCCATCGACCGACACGGTTGCGGTCGCCACACGCGAGTATGTCCGCTCCTCGCCTGCGGTGGTTGCGATGGTGACTTCAGTCGGCTCCACGGCATCAAGCGTGACATCAAAGACCAGATCTTCGTTGGGCTCGAAGTATGAAAGCCCATTGAAGTCGTGCTGGGTCTCATGACGTAAGGGGGACTGCTCGGAGAGCTTGAAGAAACGGTCCTTGTCGGCACGGAACTTGAGGAGGTCAGCAGTGTTCATAGTGATGGCAACAGTAGTCGCACGGCTCTATTCCCAGGGCCGGTTCCGGCGTGCCGAATCGGTAGGGGGATCGTCAGTGGAGGGCACGGACGCCCATCAACGAGTACACCAGCAGACTCACACCGATCGCAAGAATTCGGTAGTCCTTGTTCTGTCGGGTACGGCGCACGGCGATCCCGGTCAGGGCCGTCCAGAGAACAAGCTGAAACAGCACACCGCTGTCGGTGGACGGTAGGAAGATGTCGATCATGGGAGTGGCCAATGCGTTGTGCGGTTACTGGATGCCGTGGTCTACGCGTCAGGGTCGAAGCATCCTTCCACCGAGGCAGGTCCCTCTTTTTCATTCAGGTCGACGGCGGTGATGATATAACACGTCTTGCCGACTGTGTCTTCCCGTGGCTGATCGATGAAGTAGACCCGACCCGACATGAGTGTGTCCGGTCCGAAGAAGTACGGTTCCGGGACGTACGTGTACGGTCCCCCGGGAAACTCGCTGAAATAGGCGTTGTAGGAAGCAATGTCGCCCTCAGGATTCGGGTCCCACGACACAAACACTTCTCCGCTGCCGCCGCCCAACCCGACGGTCACGCCCATGACCTGAGTTGGTGCGCCAGGTGTGGAGTCAAAACACTCCTCTACCGATCGGGGGCTTTCTTGACCAGAGGCATCGACGGCGCTGACCTGATAACAGGTCTCTCCCGACGTTTGCGCCCGTGGCCAGTCGATGATGTACCAACGTCCCGACGTCCTCGTCGCAGGACCGAACGTGTACGGCTCGGGGACGATTGCCTTCGCTCCACCCGGCAGTTCGCTGAACCACACGTTGTAGCTGGCAATGTCCGCTTCGGGGTTTGGCTCCCACGAGACGTCTATCTCATTGCTGCCTCCGCTCAGGGTGACGATGAGATCCTGCACCTGGTTTGGTGCCGGATCAAGGGAGCGATGGAGGAATGCGGCCATTTGCTCGCGGGTGACGTTCTCTGTTGGGCAGAAGCGGTCGTTGGTCGGTGGGTTGCATCCCTGGGTGATTCCTGCGGCGGCGAGTTTGGCGATGTCGTTCTCGAACACGGAGCCATCGTCGTCGGTGAAGGTGTTTCCGCCGCCGTTGTCGGTGAGGCCGAGTGAGCGGACGAGAAATGCGGCCATTTGCTCGCGGGTGACGTTCTCCGTTGGGCAGAAGCGGTCGTTGGCTGGCGGGTTGCATCCCTGGGTGATGCCGGCATCCTCCAACCATTGAATATCAGCCGAGAATACGTTGGTGTCCGGCACATCGGTGAACGCATCGGTTGCGGTTGCCGGTACGGCTACGGACAGCGCCGTGACCACGGCCAGGCCGAGAAGAACAAATCGTCGAGGTTGCATGTGTCCCACTTCCATGTCTCGCAAATGTGTCGCTTTCAACCCTACCAAAGTTTAGGAAACATGCGCCTTGTGGTGCAGAGGCCGTTCCTGTCCTTCGGAGACGGTTTCGATACAGTGGCGAGATAACGACGCAACTCTCCGTGCGGCGGATATGGGACGGTGACGGTGCAACCCTGCGGGCAATCCGTCTGCGGGGATTGGCCGAGGATTCCGCGGCGTTCGCCACGACTCTGGATATCGCACCAACCTATGGTGACGACCCGTGGGCCGAGCGAGCGACCACCGCATCGGCCGGGGGAGAGCGGGTCGTCTTCGTCGCCGAGGCCAACGGAACAGTCGAGGCCATGGCCGGTGCGTATGTTCGCGAGGACGAGACGTCCGGCATGTGGGTCGCACGGAGCTGCGCGGTTCGGGCATCGCGGATGCCCTCGTTGGAGCGCTCGAAACGTGGGGTATGAATACCGGTCTCGAGCGGATGTGACTCTGTTATTACGAACACAACGTCCCGCAGCAGGGTTCTACATACGTCTCGGATATCTCCTCGCGAAACCGACTGACCCAGCGGCGGGTCAGGAATTCGGCCGCGAGATCACTGTCGTAAAGAGGTTGTCCGCCAGCGCCGATCGGCCGGTAGGAGCCAACCGGCCGTTGCGTCGCCGGGGCCGCCGGAAACTTGAACACGTTCACGGGAACCACGGAACCGGGTTAGTCCGTCAAAACAGTTGGAGTCGACACACGATGGTGTCTGTGGGTGATGTCGGCGGCCGCCGAGTCCGGTCCCGCGCGGTTCGGCAACCGACGCCTGTACGAGTGGTGGATTGAAAGGAGCTACGAGCAATGCTCAACATGAGGCGGAAGCGTCACGGCACGCTCTGCGTCGTCCTGGTTGTCACTCTCGCCGTTTCTGCATGTGCCGCTAGCGGTGCGGCAGTCACCGTCGAGGCTCAGCCGCCTCTTGCAGGTGGCGAGGCGAACGTTGGCTTCGCTACGCCCACAGTCACCGAAGATTCTGACCCGTCCCGCTCATACAACGCTACCTCTGTGGTGCAGCTGACTTTCGAGCAGGCGGTTAAACGTTCGCCGCTGGTGATGGTCGGCGAGATAGTTTCGGTTGGAGGGGCCGCCATTGAAGAGTACCGGACCCCGGAACCCCCGGCCTCCATGAACTCCGAAGGTCGTGGCGTGAACGGGCCATACGACTTTCAAGTGTTGACAGTCAAGGTGGTCGAAATTCTCTTGGCTGACGGTACCGATGCCGGAACCCTGGTTTCGGGAGATGTTGTTGCAGTCGCATTTTCCAAGCGGGCGGACTCGGCGTTCGTGCCCGAAACCATCGGTTCCATTGACACCGTCGGTTTGCGCATCCTGATTGTCGGCAAATACCGGGTCGTGGGATTCGAGAATGGAGTTGCGAGAAAGATTGTGCTGGCGAGTCCTCGGTCCACATACGTTGAGCTGCCGTCGGCCTCTGGCGGTCAGGCCCATGGGGTCCGGTTGTGGACGGCGTACTCGGATCGGCGCACGTTGGCTTCGAGGGGGGCGCTGTCGGAGGCGGCACTGGATGCGATGCAGTATGCGGATGCTCCCGAGTTTTCGGACCTCCTGGCGCGGATCCCCGGGGCGGACACACGCCCACGAGAGCAACACCTTGGTTATGACCAGGTGACTCGGACGACCCTGCCACAACCACCACCCGGCACCGAGCCGTAGGTCGTGCGTCGGGCACACGGCTCCGATCGGTCGTCAGATTCGCTACAGCGTCGCATCGGTCGGTAGGAGATCACCGTTCGCCGGGGGTTCCCCATGGTCGAATCGGATTGGAAGACCAGCGGCAATCCACACGCTGGCCCGGTCCATCGCTTGGATGTGCACATGTGGTTCGCTGGAGTTGCCGGAGTTTCCGCATTCCGCGATCTTGGTTCCCCGGGCCACTCGATCGCCGCGTTTGACGAGCAAGGAGCCCTGCCGGAGGTGGGCGAGTAGTAGGTGCGTCCCATCGTCTCTGCGGATGACGATGTGGTTACCGAGGATGCCGATGGGACCGAAGAACTCCCGGACGCTCTCAACTAACAAGTAGAGCAGTGCCGGGGGTGAGGATCGGCTCAGATGGTCCCGCATGAAGGAACGGACGCGGACGACCGTGCCATCGATCGGAGCCACAATCGGCTGTCCGAATCCCGGGTATGTTGTCGGGTGCCGCACCAGCGGCCACCACGACATTTCTGGGCGCGACCCGTCGGCTGGATCGAAAACCAGATCGATCGCGTACGTTTGGGCCCATGCGTGAACGTAGTGGCTGGGAACCCGCGACGTGGGACTGTTCACCGCTTGCCATCGACCTTGCACGGGTGCCGTGACATCAACGGGATCTGCGTGCGGCGTGGCCAGCCTGAAGTACAGTGCGGTCGCCGGGATCGCCGTCGCGATGTATATCCACGGCCACCATCGCGGGACTGGTAGGAACACGTCGACCGCTAGCGACACGACAGTGACGGCGGTCAGGGGCATCCTGATGCGCGCCGCAAGTCGCTCCCATGGCGAGACTACGAGATGCGTGGATGTCATCACCCGCAATCATATCGCCGATATGAACGAGTAACCTGCGTCCCTCCGCTGCCAGCGGAGTTAGTCGCGCCAGATGCCGTACTCGAGGTTCTTGCGGGGTGGGAACGGGATATTCTCGCGGTTCCCGGAGCCTCCGGTTTGGTAGCAGATGAATTCCTGGCTCCACGGATCCCACGAGACACAGCCGATTCGGTTTGCGGTCGCGTTCTTTGCAATCGTGAGCTTGAAACCGGGTTCGACGTATTGGCGCAGGGCGTTCGAGGCCGAGGCGTCCACGAGGCCCTGGGCGAAGGGGTCGGTGAAATACTCACCCTGGCCGAGGGCGTGATCGGCATCGAACTCGAAGTCTCCTCGCCAACTGGCGAGGAAGATCTGTCTTCGTGTCGCGTCGAACCGCTCAAGGTCGCGCACGACAACATCGTTGCATGTGCGGTTCGTACAGGCTGATATCGGGTTGATGACATCGAACTCGTGCTCAAACACGACCATGCCGAGGTTGCGGACCGCGTCAGTCTCGAACCTTGAGTCCCAACGCTCGTAGTTATCGCTGGCAGCACCGACGTTGATGGTGCGTTTCTGCCGATCGGAAACCTCGTTGGCGAGCGCTGGCATTGAGTATCCACAATCTGTCGGTGTTAATACGTTGCCGTCACTGTCGGTGGCTGTTCCGTAGTCGTTCTTGTATCCGACCGAGAACTTTTCGTTTCCCGCTTTGTCGTACACCATGATGAAGAGCGTGTGGAAGCGGGCGCAGATTCGTCTTTCGAAGGCTGTCCCCGCATGGATGATGAATCTAAGCCAGTAGTCACCATCGGGCGACTCCATGATGAATTCCTTGAACCCACCATGAGGTTCGACCTGGGGCACCGCGGCGGCTACGTATCCGTACCCGACAAGTGGGTTGCCGGGGATGATTGCCGGGTCGGAGCCGTGATCGTGCCCGTAGGAACACCAGTAGACGGGATCGATCTGTGGGTGCCAGTTCACATAGGACTCGCCGTCCGGGGCGACGGTTGTGTTGAGATCATGTACCCATGCAGAACACGGTCGATTCGGCAATGGGGTGGACCAACCCTCGGGGGCCGGTGGCGTCGGTGTAGGTGTGCCATCGGTCTCGGCGAGCAGCACGAGATACATTCTGCGCCAACCGTTCTGACCCTCCACGCTGCCGAGTTTGATTTCACCCGCCGCGAAGTCCTTCTCGTAGACATCGTGGATGCGGTCGTCGATGATGACTGTTCCGCCCTTCGTCCACCCGGATAACCACCCGGGTGGTGTCTCGTCGCTCCGCCACACGACACCGACACGGGCATCACGACTGAGGGTGAAACGGAACCAATCCGGGTCGGGTCCGCGGTTGAGGTGCTCCCAGCGAGTAGACGGAGAGAGGACATCCCAGCCGTCGTAGCGGCCCGGGCTATTGACGAGGTCGACGTCGTCGGGATCGGGCAGGACGTCCAGACCTGTGGTGAACGAACGTGGGGAGTACCGCGCGTTGTAGGTATCGGGTATCTGACCCTCGCTGGTATCGCGACGTGACTCGTATCGGGTTACGAGGGCCGTGTCCTCGTTCCCGAGGGTGAATCCGGGTGGCGGCTGGGTCGGAAGGTCGAGGGCTCTGGTGAGGAACGTTGCCATCTGTGCTCGCGTCACACGAGAGTAGGGACAGAACTGATCGTTCGCCGGCGGGTTGCAGCCCTGGGTGATACCAGCCTGGGCGAGCTTCTCGATATCTGTTTCGAAAATCGACCCGTCGTCATCCACAAACGAGGCAGATCCCGTGTCGGTCAGGTTGAGTGCCCGGACCAGGAACGCTGCCATCTGCCCGCGGGTTACGAAACTATCGGGGCAGAAGTTGGTGTTCGCCGGCGGGTTACACCCCTTGGTAATCCCGACGGCCGCGATCCTCTCAATGGATCCCTCGAAGATCGATCCGTCGTCGTCGTCGAACTCGACACCGCTCGCCGGGGGCAGGGAAAGGGCTCGGTCGAGGAATGCGGCCATTTGCCCGCGGGTTACCGCCTCGTCGGGACAGAACTCCTCGGTGCCGCAGCCCTGAGTGATCCCCGCGTTGGAGAGCGCCTCAATCGAGTTCTCGTGGATATTCCCATCGTCGTCCCGAAAACCCTGACCCGCGGACGCAAGGCCTGGTATTGCTACAAGCAGGCTGGCGGCCAGCGTAACGGTGAGCGCGGTGCGTAGCATCTGTCGTATAAACGGCATCATGTTCCCCTGTTAGTCGAACACACAGTGGGCAAATTACCACAGTCAGTAGTTATCAACGCAACAACACCCCATCAAGGTGGCGCAAGGAATGACAAACGAGAAATCGTACCCATCTGTGTAAGAACCCACGACTGCGGGTGTCTCTACCGGTAATGCTGGCAAGAGGTCAGCTACGGACATGAGAGAAGAGAACGTGAGTTTCAAGAAACTGAGAGAGAAGGGGTCCCGCAAGCTACTTGTTGCGGTGGCGACAATGATGGTCGTCTCGGTGGTCCCGGTGGCGGTATTCGCGGCGAGCGACACCTTCACCGACGACGACGGATCTATCTTTGAGACGGATATTGAGTGGTTGGCCGGAGCCGGTGTGACCGCTGGTTGCAACCCGCCGGCGAACACCAACTTCTGCCCCGAAGACAACGTGACCCGTGGGCAGATGGCTGCATTCATGCGTCGTTTCGCGGAGTACCTCGGAGCCGAGGACGCCACGGTGGCGAACGCGGACAACGCGGAACTATTGGGAGGTATGAGTCCGACCGACTTTCAGCCGGCGCTCTACGCGTTCGACACGGACTCGTTGGTAACGGTGAATAGTGACACCACGTTCACCATCGCGAGCGGTACCGTGGTGACGAGTTCGGTTGTGGGATGTCCGCTTGGGACAACCCCGCGGGCAGATATTCTCGTACGCGCATCCGGGTACGTCACCAACCTCGACGTTGGCGAGACGGCGACCTTGCGCATTGTGGCGAACGGTGAAGCTGAAATGGGCACGTCTCGTGTTCTTGCTGATACCTCCGGCGCGTTCGCGACGGAGTGGTTGTTCTCGGGTGGGACGCAGACCTTTGATCTCGTTGCCGACGAGGCCACCGGCGATGTCTACAGCGCACGAAACGGACAGATCACCGTCGAAGTAGTCCGGGACACTCGGTGCGCAGCGTTTGTGCTCACGCTCAACTCGTCACCTGATGAGGCTGTGTCGTACGACGAGTAACTGTTCCCGACGTGACATGGGAGCCCACCGGGATCGAAACCGGTGGGCTCCGGTGCGTCTAGGTTTCTTGGACCGCATTTGCCAGGCCAACGACGACTTGTGCGGGGGCGAGATCGGCGAGTGCCTGTGGTGGAACCCCCAGCTTGAGCGATCGGCTTCCCCCGCCAACTATCACATACGGTTCGGCCATGACATCGGCATCGATCCATACCGGAACGTCCGGGGGGAGACCGAATGGGGTCACCCCTCCCAGCACCATCCCGGTGATCTCGGTCGTGAGCTCGGCGGGTGCGAATGACACCTTGCGGGCACCAAGCCTTTTTCGCACGGTTCCGTTGACGTCGAGCCGGTGGGTTGCGAGGACGACACAAGCAGCGATGAGTCCCTCGGGTCTGCGTGAAGCCACGACGATCGTATTGGCGGACTGGTTCGGCGTGTACCCATAGGTCTCACAGAAGGCTGCCGTATCGGCGAGGTTTGGATCACATTCGACACAGTCCACGGGGAAGCCGGTTGCGCGTGCAGCTGCGATTACCGCCGCTTCGAGCGGTGTCCGAATCATCAGATTCCGAACCCGACCCCGAGCCGCTTGGCGGAGCGAACCCACGGGTGGTCGAGTGGAACCGTCTTGCGTCGTCCCGCCACTTGCTCAAGAGCGACATGCTCGACGTTGGCTCCGCGCGCGGCGATCATGATCCCGGAGAGACCCTCGGCGGCAGCGTGCGCTGCTTCCGTGCCGAGCGTCGTGGCGAGAATTCTGTCAACCGTCGAGGGGGTGCCGCCGCGCTGTACGTGTCCGAGGATGGTGACCCTGGCCTCGAGACCAGTGCGGTCAGCCAGCTCTCTTGCCAGCACTGCGGTGGTCTGCCCTTCGTCGGATTCAAGAGCCCTGAGTTGTGCCTTCAATCCTGCACGGGAGTCCCCGGTCGCTGATGCAAGATCGCTGTTGACGATATCGACCTTTGCCTGGTGGTCTGCGCTCACGGCTCCTTCGGAGACGACGACGATCGAGAAGGTCGATCCCGTTGCACGGCGATGGGAGATAGTTTCCGCAAGCGCATCCAGGTTGTACGGGATTTCCGGGATGGCAACAACGTCGCCGCCGCCAGCGAGGCCCGATCCGAGAGCCAACCAGCCGGTGTTGTGTCCCATCACTTCGACCACCATTATGCGATGGTGTGAGTGTGCGGTCGAATGCAGCCTGTCGATGGCTTCGGTAGCGATGCCGAGCGCCGTGTCGAACCCAAACGTCCGGTCGGTGCCCCAAACGTCGTTGTCGATCGTCTTTGGGAGCGTGATAATTCGAAGACCCGCGTTGGCGAGTCGCAGGGCGTTCTTTTGGGTACCGCCACCGCCGAGGCAGATGAGTGTGTCGATGCCGTTCTGTTCGCAGTTCTCGATCATGAGATCGGTCATGTCCAGGACGCGGTCGCCCACCTTCATCTTGTGTGGTTTGTCGCGGCTGGTGCCGAGGATCGTGCCACCGTGGGTGAGAATGCCGCTGAGCGCCGCACCGTCGAGTCTGATGGTTTGGTTTTGCATGAGACCCCGAAAGCCGTCACGAAAGCCGATCACCTGCATGCCGTGAGACCTGATCGCTGCCTTGCCGATGGCGCGGATTGCCGCGTTGAGCCCCGGCGAGTCGCCACCCGCCGTCAAGATGCCGATCGTCTTCGCCATGCCACTCCAGTGTCGCTCGATGGGAGAGGGTAGTCCACGTCGGCGTCTGGGACCTGAGTAGGCTTGCCACATGGATTGGAACACCTATCTCGATGCGATTACTGCCGATGCGAAACGGCTTCATGACATCGCTCTGTCGAACCCTGATCTCGATCTCGAGACCTGTCCAGGGTGGACTGTGACAGACGTCGTTGCTCATCTGGGTCGAATCCACCGACGCACACTTGATCTGGTTAACGAGGGACTCACGGATCGTTTCCCCGATCCGGTTGATGCCCCCGAGCGAGATGTCGTGGCCTGGGCCGGCGCGGCCGCACGAGACATGGTGAGCGCACTGGCCGGCATCGATCCGACCACGCCTCTGTACACATGGCACACCTCGAACCAGACCGCCGGATTCTGGATGCGGCGCATGGCACATGAGACTGCGATACATCGGCTCGACGCGGAGATCGCGGTGGGCGACATTGTCCCCTTCGAACGCGAGTTCGCCGCTGATTGTGCGGCCGAAGTTCTCGAAGTTCTCCTCACAGGGTGTCCACCCTGGGGTACCTGGATACCGTTCGACAAGGTCGTGTACCTGGCGTGCACCGATGTCGAGGCATCATGGATGCTGGAACTTGGTGCCTTTGAGGGCACCTCGCCCACGTCGGGAAGGCACTACGAGGAGTTGCCTGGCATGGAGTTCGTCACGGGTGTTGACGATCCAGATGTCGCAATCACCGGACCAGCGCATTCGCTTGCCAGCTGGATCTGGGGGAGAGGATCGTTGGCCACACTCGATATCGATGGCGACCTCGCGGTCGCAATGCTGTTTCGCAGTGCGGCGGCCGACGCAACGTGATGAAACCGGCAATCAACTCCGAGATCGGTGTGCTGAAAACCGTGTTGGTCCATCGGCCCGGTATCGAGATCGGCCGTATCACTCCGGATAACAAGGAAGCTCTGCTGTTTGATGATCTGTTGTGGCTTGACCGCGCGCAAGACGAACACGATGAATTCGTTGGGCTCATGACGGATCGAGGCACCGAGGTGCTGTACTTCGACCAGTTGCTTTACGACGTTATGGGGCAACTCGATGTTCGTCTCGGTGTACTTGAGTCGGTGCTGACACGCACACAGTGCGGTCCCGCAGTATCCGAAGCCCTAGTGGCGGCGTTGATGGAGGCCCCGGCGCGCCACGTCGTTGACGTACTCGTCGGGGGGATCATGGAGCGCGAACTTGGGGCTTGGGGCATCGATCCTGTGTTCGCTGACCTGGTGGCGGACCGCTTCCATCATGTGCTGAGTCCGCTCCCGAACCTGCTGTTCATGCGCGACAACGCGTCGTGGATCGGATCAAACCTGTCGCGCAACGTGTTGGCCACCCCGGCACGCCACCGAGAGTCGGTCTATGTCGCGGCGATCTACGATCATCACCCGCTGTTCTCGGGCCAACCTACGACGTCGGTGTTCGGTGCGAGTCGTGGAGATATGTATCCAGCGTCCCTCGAGGGGGGTGATGTGTTGGTATTGAACGATCTGACGGTCTGCCTCGGCATCGGCGAACGGACCACGCCGGCGGCCGTGGAGATTCTTGCCAGACGTCTGTTCGACGAAACCGATGTCGAGCAGGTAATCGCTGTGCACCTGCCCCATGCTCGGGCACTCATGCACCTTGACACCGCGCTCACGATGGTTGACCGATCGACGTTCAACGTTTTCCCGGGATTGTTGACCGGCACGGCAGTACACGTTGTCCGGGCTAACGGTGAGGGTGGGCTGTCGGTCGTTGCTGCACCATCGCTCGAAGCTGCCTTGTTGGATGCGTTAGGGCTGTCGTCCGTGACGCTCTTGCCGACCGGTGGAGATGCCATCGGAAGGCTTCGTGAGCAGTGGGACGACGGCAACAACACGCTCGCTCTGGCACCCGGTGTGGTCGTGGCGTACTCCCGCAACGTCGAAACCAACGCCAGGCTCCGTGAACACGGCGTCGAGGTACTCGAGCTAGATAGTTCCGAGCTCTGTCGGGGGCGTGGTGGTAGCCGATGTATGACCCAGCCCATCGTGCGCGCACCCCTCGGCCAGTGATCGCGACGATACGCATCTCCGCAACGATCCGGGGTCTGATCGTCGACGCGGTCGCCGCAGTTCTGCCAAACGAGGGGTGTGGCGTGTTGGGTGTTTTGAATGGAGCCGTCACAAGCGTGTATCCCATACCGAACATCGATGCCGCACCGGACCGATACACCATGGACCCGGCAACCCTTGTGCGTGCGCTGCGCGGTGCGGAGCAGTCGGGGGAACCCATCGGAGCCATCTACCATTCCCATCCTGGTGGTCCCGCCTACCCGTCTATCGCCGACAGGGCGACCGACGTTGAGCGCGACTGGGTCCACGTCATCGTCGACCTCGGTGGAATTGTGCCGACGTTGCGAGCTTTTCGACTCACCGAGACGTCCGTGTTCCCCGTCGAAATCGCGGGCGGCCACCGTTTGGGTGACATTTGAAGGCGCTTCCCCGGCTCGCTCTCACGGGGATGCGGGCAGCTTGACGCCAGTGCCACTCCACTAGCATCGTCACGTATGCCTGCTGAACCCGCCGAGGAAATATCGCCCCACCATCTGATGTTTGCGTACATCGGACTTGGTATGCATCTTGTGGCAGGGTTTTTCATCGTTGTGTCGCTGCTCGTTATGCCATGGCCCGCCGTAGCGGGGCTCGGGTTGCTGTGGTTAATCGGAGCTCTGCACTCGATCGGGGTATGGCGCGAGAAGGTAAGTCGCCCCCTCGTCGTGGCCATGGGTGTTTCGGTGGCATGGATTCTGGCCCTGACGTTTCGATGAGTGATCTCACGATGACTGTGCTGGGATGCAACTCGGGCGGTCCGACACGCGGGGTCGGAGCATCCGGGTACCTTGTCACAGCCGACACAACTTCGCTTGTTCTCGACATGGGTTCCGGTACTTTGCAGCCTCTTTTCGGTGTTCTACCAGACGTACCGGATGCGGTGGTTGTTACCCACCGGCACGTCGATCACCTGGCGGACCTCTTCGGACTCTACGGATACATCGCCGCGGAGCGGCGGGCTGGGAGGACGCGTTCCGCGCTGCGGGTGATTGCACCTGCCGGGGTTGAGGAGGCCTTTGCTGGTGCGCTCCAGGCTGGTCCAACGCATGGTTATCGGGACATCGTCACGTTTGAGGAACCGACGCCTGGCGAGGTGATCACTGTGGGTGTGTTGGAGTGTGCATTCGCTGAAGCCAACCACTCGGTCCCGGCGATCGCGGTGCGTGTGAGCCATCTGCGCCGTTCACTCACCTACACCGGGGATACGGGTCCGAGTTCGAAGGTGGAAGAACTCGCCGCGGCAACCGATCTGCTCATTGCCGAGGCCGGCAACGATCGAGACCAGTCGACACCATATCCGTTTCACTTGACGGTGGCGGGGGCCGTAACGATGGCGTCACGCTCGGCTGCCGGTCAACTGTTGCTGACACACCTTCATTTGGATGCGACGGTTGACGACGTCGTCGCTGCAGTCGCGGCCGCTAAATACCCTGGTGAGGTGCAGCTTGCGGCTCCCGGATTGACCATAACCCTGGAAGAGGAGACCTTCTGATATGTTGAGAACTGGACGCACCGCCGACGAACTTCGAACCTTGGAGATTGTCCGAGGGTTCACCGAGATGACCCCCGGGTCGGTGCTGATCTCGATGGGGAAGACTCGTGTGCTGTGCACCGTGTCGCTCTCGGACAAGGTACCGCCGTGGATGCGCGACTCTCCCGAGGGGTGGGTAACGGCCGAGTATTCGATGCTCCCAGGTTCCGGCACTACACGCATCAATCGCAAGTCGATCAGCGGTGGACGTACGAAGGAGATCCAACGGCTGATCGGACGATCATTGCGTGCCGGGGTGGATCTATCAAAGATGACAGGTATCACTGCAACGGTTGACTGTGACGTCCTCCAGGCTGATGGAGGCACTCGAACCGCATCGATCACCGGTGCGTGGATCGCTCTTGCCGACGCGTTCGATGCATGGGTCTCCGAGGGGCGGCTCAAGGAGTCACCGATTTCTGATCATATCGCCGCGATTAGCGTTGGTCTCTACGAGGGTGAGGCGCTCCTCGATCTTGAGTATGTCGAGGATGTTGCGGTCGATGTTGACTGCAATGTCGTCATGACAGGGTCGGGAAAGCTTGTTGAGGTTCAGGGCACTGCCGAGGGTGATCCGTTCAGCCGGGCCGAGCTGGATGCGATGCTTGACGTTGCTCACGCAGGTATCAAGGACCTGGTTGTTGCCCAAGCTGCCGCCCGAGATGCGTGAATAATTCATAGCACTATGCGAATCGTTATTGCCTCCAAGAACGAGCACAAAATCACCGAGGTTGAACGTATCCTCGGCGACGGCGGACTCGGTGTTGAAATTGTGCGCGGGCTCGATTGGCCGGACGTGGACGAGTATGAAACGACGCTCGTGGGTAACGCGTTGCTGAAGGCACGTTCGGTGGTCGCTGCTACCGGACTACCCGCAATTGGGGATGACACCGGCCTGTTCGTTGATGCACTCGGGGGCGCGCCCGGTGTGCACAGCGCCCGGTATGCCGGACCGGACGCGTCGGATGAGGACAACGTTTCAAAGCTGTTGAACGAGCTCGTGGGTGTCGAGCACCGCAGCGCTCGATTCGTCACCGCGATCGCGTTCGCAGCGCCCGGAGGAATAGAGTTGACCGTCGAGGGGCGGCTTGAGGGAACTATCGCGATGCAACGCCGTGGTGTGAATGGGTTCGGCTATGACCCCGTATTCGTCGTCGATGGCCGAACGTTGGCCGAGCGAACCGAATCGGAAAAGGCAGTCATGTCGCATCGGGCGAAGGCACTGCATGCGTTTGCCAGGGCATGGACGCACGCGGACCTCACGATCTAACCCGCGTCGACGCCTTGTGCGACGGTTGCCTGGACGTCGACCTTGACACGGCTCACGAGGCCATCCCTGAACGTTACCGAGGTTGTTCCCTCGAACGTCACCCGTGTCATGTAGGCAGCGTTTGTGTAACCGGCGCTGCCAATTATTCGGCAGGTGTCCGCGGTGTCAGAAACGACGGTCCAGTCAGTCCAGATGTCCCGTTGGACTACCCACAGGTTGCCGAGACGGTGCATGACCGCCTTTTTGTCCATGAAGGGTTCGGTTCCGGATTGGAGAGACGTGACGACATCATCAGCCACGAATCTGTCAACGATGGACGCGTCGCGCTGGATCCATGCTTGTCTAAGCAGATCCACGAAGCTCTTGTGCAGGGGTAGGGCTTGCTCCATGGTATGTCTGTCGGCAGGTCCACCCCGAATATCTACAGGTAACTATAGGAAACTGTTGTCCGGCGCCACCGTCGACTTCGCGAGCGCCACGGCCGGTCCACCGGTGTTGACGAGCAGCACGCGCTGTCCCCTCTCAACGATGCCGGACGCAGTCAAAGAGCCAAGCGCGGCAACGGTCGCCGCAGCCTCATAACCGGCGGGGATTCCAATCGCTCCGAGGTCGTTGAAGGCGCGTCGGATCGAAGTTTCCGAAACAGCGACTGCGGTTCCCTCCGACTTGCTGAGGACATCAAGAATCGAGTGCCCCATGATTGCTCCGGGGACATCGAGCCCGTCAGCAACAGTTCCCTGGGAGGTGATCGCTGACACAGAGGTGTCACCGCGGGCGAATGCGCCCACTACCGGAGCACAAGCTTCCGACTGTACCGCGACCATGCGGGGAAGGTTTCTTTCGATTGGGATGTGTCCGAGTGCCACGAGTTCTGTGAACGCCTTCCAGATGCCAACGAGGCCGGTGCCACCTCCCGTTGGGTAGATGATCCAGTCCGGCAATGCGTCCGGGAACTGCTCTGCGATTTCCAGCCCCATGGTCTTCTTACCCTCAAGACGGCCCGGCTCATAAAATGTCGATAGGTCCACGCGTCGACCCGCCTTCACCTCGTCGGCCATACGTTGACGAGCGTGGGCTCCTGCCGCGGCAATATTTGCGCCCGCAAATGTCACGTTCCCGCCGTAGTGTTCAACGGCACGGTGGTAGAAGCCGCCCTGATACCCATCGGGCATGGTCACCTCACAGGGGAGGAGCCCCAACCGGGTCGAGAAGAATGCTCCGGCGACGCCGGCATTGCCCTGGGTCGGTAGAAAGAAACCCTCGGCGCCGAGCGCAGCACCGAGAGCGACACCCACCGCAAGGCCTCTGTCTTTGAACGATCCCGTGGGGTTGGTGTTCTCGTTCTTGATCCAAAGGTCGACACCGAAACGGTCGCTCAGAGCTGCCGATTGGATCGTGGGAGTCAGTCCGACATCCGCCGCGTAATCGTTCGGGACATTCCAAACCGGCAGCAGATTCCGATGCGCCCACAGGCCGGTCCCGGTTCCGCGGTCGAGCCTGGCGATCGTCTCCAGGTCGTACTCGATAGTTATCGGATACCCGTCGGGGGAGAGCCCGAT